>JBFWXJ010000027.1:17213-25726 GCA_050187535.1 Alphaproteobacteria bacterium
CTCCAGTCGAGCGTCGCACGGAGCGTGCGATGGCGCGGCACGGCCACGCGACGCCCCGACGTGAGCAGCCGCATCCGGTCGTCGAGCCGTGCCGCCAGCCCGGCGACCCCGAACACCGCCACGCGCGCGGCCGCCAGCTCGATCGCCAGGGCGATCCCATCGAGGCGCCGGCATATCTCGCCGACCAGGGGCGCATTCGCCACGGTCAGCGCAAACCCGTCGTCCTCGGCCGATGCACGCTCGGTGAAGAGCTGGGCAGCGGGAAAGCCCAGGAGCGCGTCCGGGGTGATCCCGTCGAAATTCTCGGGCGCAGCCAGGGGCGCCAGGCGGTGGACGTGCTCGCCCGTCGCGCGCAGCGCTTCGCGGCTGGTCGCCAGGATATGGACCCGATCGGCACCCGCCAGCACGGCTTCGGCCACTGCCGCGGCCGCATCGACCACATGCTCGCAACTGTCCAGCAGGAGCAGGGTGCGCCGTCCTGCGAGGTGGGCAACGAGGCCCGGCAGCGCAACGTCGGAGACGACCGGCACGCCCAGCTCCGCGGCGATGGCGCTAGCGACATGGCCGGGATCGGTGACACGCGCGAGATCGACGAACCACACGCCGTCCGGGTAGTGGCCGATCAGCGCACCAGCAGCGGCCACCGCCACCGTCGTCTTGCCGATCCCGCCCGCGCCGACGATCGTGACGAACCGCCGTTCGGCGATCTGCTCCGTCACTGCGCGGACGACGTCGTCACGCCCGACGAGTCGGCTCGTCGGAGCCGGCAGGTTGTGGGCGGTCGCAGATTCGGCGACGGGTGCGGCTGGCGTCTCGGCCTCGGTCACTTGCACCGGCGCGACGAAGCGATAGCCGCGGCCGGGGACGTTGGCGATGTAGCGCTCGCCCGACTGCGCGTCGCCCAGCGCCTTGCGGAGAGCCGACACATGCACGCGCAGGCTGGCCTCGCCCACGATCGTTCCGGGCCAGACGCGGGCGGCGAGCTCGTCCTTGCCGACGAGCTCGCCCTGCCGCTCGGCCAGCGCCACGAGGATGTCGAGCGCGCGGCTGCCCAGCCGAACCGGTACGTCGCCGTCCAGCAGCAGCTGCCGCGCGGGCATCAGCCGGAACGGTCCGAAGGCGAGCGTGCGGGAGGCCGGGCCCTGGGGGTCGGTCACGTCGTCCAACGTCGAGGTGTCCGCCGATGCTAGCCGCATGGCGCCGGCCGCGCCAAGCCCGCCTCACATCAGGAAGAGCGTGGCCAGCCCGAGGAACGAGAAGAAGCCCAGGACATCAGTCGTCGTCGTCAGGAACGGGCCGGCGCACACCGCCGGGTCGACCCGCAGGCGGCGCACCAGGATCGGCACCAGGGCGCCGGCGAAGCCGGCCCAGACCATGTTGAAGATCATCGCCGCCCCCAGCACGAGGCCGATCCGGGCGTCGCCGAACCAGAGGCCGGCGACGGTGCCGATGATGGACGCGAACGCGATCCCGTTGATGACGCCGACCGCCAGCTCCTTGACGACGACGCGCCGGACGTTGCTGGGGTTGAGCTCGTCGGTCGCGAGCGCGCGCACGACGACCGTCACCACCTGCATGCCGGCATTGCCGCCCATGGCGGCGACGATCGGCATCAGCACGGCCAGCGCCACGATGCGCTCGATCGTCGATTCGAATTGGGCGATGACGGTGGACGCGATCAGCGTGTTGACCAGCGTGATGAGAAGCCAGCCGATGCGGGTGCGCGCGGTGCCGAGGATCGGCGCGTTAACGCTAGTGCCGCCGACGCGGCCGAGGCGCAGCAGGTCCTCGGTCGCCTCCTCTTCCAGAACCTGCACCACGTCGTCGACGGTGATCACGCCGACCAGCCGGCCGTCGCCGTCGACCACCGGAGCGGACACGAGGCCGTAGCGCTGGAAGAGGCGGGCGGCCTCCTCGCGGTCCATCGTGGCCGGGATGCGCCGGAAATCGCGCAGCATGATCTCGGTGACGCGCACCGGGCGGCGGCTGCGCAGCAGGCGGGCGACCGGGATGACGCCGATCGCCTTGTGCCGCGGGTCGATCACGAAGATATCGAAGAAGTGCTCGGGCAGCTCGGCCTCGCTGCGCAGGAAATCGATGGTCTGGCCGACCGTCCAGTGCGGCGGCACCGCCACCAGCTCGCGCTGCATGAGCCGGCCGGCGCTGTCCTCGGGATAGGTCAGGCCCTGCTCGAGGACGGCGCGCTCCTCGGCCGGGATATGGCGCAGCACCTCGCGCTGCTCGACCGCATCGAGGGATTCCAGCACCTCGACCGCGTCGTCGCTCTCGAGCTCGGCCACCGCCTCGGCGACCCGGTGGATGCCCAGTTGGTCGATCACCTCCTCGCGGATGTCGTCCTCGAGCCAGGGCAACGTCTGCGGGTCGAAGTTGTCCCCGATCGCCGCCACCAGCCGGCGGCGATCGTCGGGGTCGAGGCGTTCGATCAGGTCGGCCAGGTCGGAGGGATGCAGCGGCCGCACGAAGGCCCGGACATGGCTGTCCTGCCCCTCGGCCAGCGCCGTCCCGATCGCCGCGACGAGGCGCGGGGTGAGCCCGTAGAGGTTGGCCGGCGTCGGGCGCTCGGCCGCCTCCGGCATCAGTCCTCTCCGCGGCCCTGGGCGTCGACGACCGCGACCGCCGTCATGTTGAGGATGCCGCGCGTGGTCACCGCCGGCGTCAGGACATGCGCCGGGCCGCCGCAGCCGACCAGCATCGGCCCCACCGAGAGACCGTCGCCCAGCGCCTTCAGCAGGTTGAAGGCGATGTTGGCAGCATCGACGCCGGGCATCACCAGCAGGTTGGCGCTGCCGGAGAGGCGGCTGTTGGGGAAGAGGCGCCGGCGGATCGACTCCTGCATCGCCGCGTCGCCGTGCATCTCGCCCTCGACCTCCAGCGACGGGGCGCGGGCGCGCACCAGCGACAGGGCTTCGCGCATCTTGCGCGCCGACGGCGCGTCCGACGTGCCGAAGTTGGAATGGGACAGCAGCGCAACCTTGGGCTCGATGCCGAAGCGGCGGACGACCTCGGCCGAGCGGATGGCCATCTCCGACACCGTCGCAGCGTCGGGATCGGCATTCACGTAGGGGTCCGTGATGAAGAAGGTGCCGCGGCTGAGGATCAGCAGCGTGAGCGCGTGGACCGGACACCCCTCCTCCGCGCGGCCGAGTACGTCCAGAACGTGGGCGAGCTGGCGGTGATAGCGTCCGCTCACGCCGCACAGCATCGCGTCGGCATCGCCGAGCTTGATCATGAGCGCCGCGATCACCGCCGTGCGGGTGCGCACGAGGTTCCGGGCGCCGTCGGGGGTGATGCCCTTGCGCTCCATCAGGCCGTGATAGGCCCGCCAGTAGGTGTCGAAGCGCGGGTCGCCGTTGGGGTCGACCAGCTCGAAATGCTCGTCCGGCCGGATGCGCAGGCCGAGGCGCTCGATGCGGCGCATCACCACCTCGCGCCGGCCGATGATGATCGGCCGGGCGATGCCCTCGTCGACGGCGTTCTGGGCGGCACCCAGCACCCGCTCGTCCTCGCCGTCGGCATAGGCGACCCGCTTGGGATCCTGGCGCGCCTTGTCGAAGACCGGCTTCATGACGAGACCGGAGCGGAAGACGAACTGTGCCAGCCGCTGGCGATAGGCCGCGAAGTCGGCGATCGGGCGCGTCGCGACGCCGGATTCCATCGCCGCCAGCGCCACGGCCGGTGCCACCTCCAGGATGAGGCGCGGATCGAACGGCTTGGGGATGATGTAGTCCGAGCCGAAGGTGAGCGGCTGGTCGCCGCCATAGGCGGCCGCCACCACGTCCGAGGGCTCGGCCATCGCGAGGTCCGCCAGTGCCTTCACGGCGGCCACCTTCATCGCCTCGTTGATCGTCGTGGCGCCGACATCCAGCGCGCCGCGGAAGATGAAGGGGAAGCAGAGGACGTTGTTGACCTGGTTGGGGTAGTCCGACCGGCCGGTGGCGATGATCGCGTCGGGACGCGCCTCGCGCGCAACTTCCGGCATGATCTCCGGGACCGGGTTGGCGAGCGCGAAGATGAGCGGCTGCGGCGCCATCCGGGCGACCATCTCCGCCGTCAGCACGCCCGGCGCCGAGAGGCCGAGGAAGATATCGGCGCCGCCGATCACCTCGGCGAGGCGGCGCTCGGGAATGTCCTTGGCGTAGCGGTCCTTGCGCGGGTCCATCTCCTCGTTACGGCCGGGGAAGACGACGCCGTAGCGGTCGGTCACGACGATGTTCTCGACCTTGAGGCCGAGATCGACGAGAAGGTCGAGGCAGGCGATCGCCGCCGCTCCGCCGCCCGAGGTGACGAGGCGCACGTCCTCGACACGCTTGCCCACCAGCCGCAGCGCGTTGAGGACCGCAGCACCGACGATGATCGCGGTGCCGTGCTGGTCGTCGTGGAAGACAGGGATGCGCATGCGGGCGCGGAGCTTCGCCTCGATGTCGAAGCATTCGGGCGCCTTGATGTCTTCGAGATTGATCGCCCCGAAGGTCGGCTCGAGCGCCGCCACCACGTCGACGAACCGGTCCGGATCGAGCGCGTCGACCTCGATGTCGAAGACGTCGATGCCGGCGAACTTCTTGAAGAGGACGGCCTTGCCCTCCATCACCGGCTTGGAGGCGAGCGGCCCGATGGCGCCGAGGCCCAGCACCGCGGTGCCGTTGGTGATGACCGCGACGAGGTTGCCGCGCGCGGTCAGCCTGGCGGCCTCGGCCGGGTTCTCGCGGATCGCCTCGCAGGCGAAGGCGACGCCCGGCGAATAGGCCAGGGCCAGGTCGCTCTGCGTGCCGAGCGGCTTGGTCGCGACGATCGCGAGCTTACCCGGCGTCGGCTGTGCGTGATACTCGAGGGCACTCTGGCGGCGTTCGTCGGTCATGCCCGTGCTCCTCGCGCGACCCAGAAGCTACGAAGCCCGCACGAGGGCGGGCTTCGGAGGGATATGGTGCGGTCGAGAAGACTCGAACTTCCACGGGGTTTCCCCCACAGCGACCTCAACGCTGCGCGTCTACCAGTTCCGCCACGACCGCATGATGCCTAGCCGGCAGAGTTGCCGGCCACGGCCGGCGGGTGTTAGCAAATCCGCCATGGCATGGCAAGCGACCGACCGGCAGGACATCGCGGTCGGCGACGACGGCCCGGAGTGGCGCATATCGGACCTCCCGGTGGCCTACGAGACGGCGACGGCGGAGATGGACGGACGCACGGCGGCGATCCGCGCGTCGGGCGCGCGTGAGCTGGTCTGGCTGCTGGAGCACCCCCCGCTCTACACGGCCGGCACCAGCGCCGACCCTGCCGAGCTGCTGGACGCCGGCGGCCTGCCGGTTCACCGGACCGGCCGCGGCGGCAGGCTGACGTACCATGGCCCGGGCCAGCGCATCGGCTATGTCATGCTCGACCTGAAGCGTCGCCGGGCCGACGTGCGCTGGTACGTCGAGCGCCTCGAGGAATGGCTGATCCGGACCCTGGCCCGCTTCAACGTCCGCGGCGAGCGGCGCGAGGGGCGCATCGGCGTGTGGGTGACGGGCAGCGACGGACGCGAGCGCAAGATCGCCGCCCTCGGGGTCCGGGTCCGGCAATGGGTAACGCTGCACGGCGTGGCGCTCAACGTCGACCCGGACCTCGCGCGCTTCGGCGGGATCATCCCCTGCGGCGTGCGGGAGTTCGGCGTGACGTCGCTGGTGAGGGAGGGCATCCTGGTGGGGATGCCGGAGGTCGACGCCGCCCTGCGCGGCGCCTTCGACGAGGTGTTCGGCGGGTAGCCGGGCGGCGCCAGGGCCGCCCGACCCGGCCGCATCACCCGATATGGGCGTAGGCCACCAGCTCGATCAGCATGCCCGGCGCCAGCAGCGCCTTGACCACCACTGTCGCCCGGTTGGGATAGGGAGCGGTGAAGAACTCCTGGTAGACCTTGTTCATGACCGCGGCGTCGGAGGCTTCCACCAGGAAGATCTGGACCTGCGCCACATCCTTCAGCGTGCCGCCGGCGGCCTCTACCGATTGCTTAAGGTTGGCGAAGGTGCGGCGTGCCTGGACCTCGATGTCGCCCTTCACGATCTCGCCCGTGACCGGGTCCTTCGGGATTTGCGCGGTGTAGACGGTGCCGCCGGCCCGCACCATGCCGCTGACGGGACCCTTCGACGGCACGAGGCCGGTGTCGATGACTTCGATCATGTCTCGGAACTCACCCGGAGTCGGTAGGAACGCCCGAGAGCTACGCCGCCCGAGCATCGCTGTCATGACATTTTACGATCCGTGATCGTAATTCGCATCCGCATGACGATTTTTCTCGTGCCCGCGGAACCGGGCCGCACTACGAATCGCCTCGGCCGTGCGTGCGGGTGGAGAGTTCCAGGATGACACAGAAGACCTCGAAGCTCGCTGACATATTGGTGAAGCGCGACCGCGAAATACTTGAGGAGTGGCGCGGGCTGCTGCTTGAACGCGGCTCGGAGATTCGCGTCTCGCAGGCGGACGCCGAGATCCAATGCCGCGACGTTCTCTCGGCGCTGCGCGACAGTATCTCGGACGGTGCGATCGACGACTCGATGCCGGCCGGCGGCAGCCCGCTGCACGAGCTCCTGGCCGAACTCGCGCGGCGGCGGGTGTACCAGGGGTTCTCGGCGCGGGAGACTGCGACCTTCATCTTCTCCCTGAAAGGGCCGGTGTTCGGCGCGATCAGCCGCGAGATTTCCGACGATCCCGCCGCGGCGCTGGCGGAGACGGGCATCGCATCCGAGCTGCTGGACGGACTGGGCCTCCACACGATGGAGGCGTTCCTCAAGGCGCGGGAGGCGGTCATCGTCCAGCAGCAGCAGGAGATCGCCGAGCTGTCGACGCCGGTCGTCAAGCTGTGGAAGGGCATTCTCGCGGTGCCGCTCATCGGCACGCTGGACAGCTCGCGCACCCAGGTCGTCATGGAGAACCTGCTGCAGGCGGTCGTCGACCATGCGGCCGAGATCGCGATCATCGACATCACCGGCGTTCCCACGGTCGACACCCTGGTCGCCCAGCACCTGCTGAAGACGGTGGCGGCAACGCGCCTGATGGGCGCCGACTGCGTCATCAGCGGCATCCGGCCGCAGATCGCCCAGACCATGGTCCATCTGGGCATCGAGCTGACGGTGGTCTCGAAGGCGACCCTGGCGGAAGCGCTGGCACATGCGCTGACCAAGATCGGAAAGACCGTCGTGAGCAGCCGTTCCGTCCGCGGCCCCGTCGCCTGAACGAGGCTTCCAATGGAACGGATACCCATCCTCAAGATCGGCGCCGCCCTGCTGGTGACCATCCAGGTCGACCTGGAGGACCGCATGGTGACGACGTTGGAGGAAGACCTCAGCGCGCGGATCGCCACCACCGGGGCCAAGGGCGTGCTCATCGACATCTCCAGCCTGGAGATCGTCGACAGTTTCATCGGCCGGACGATCGCCAACATCGCCAACGTGTCGCGGATGCTCGACGCGGAGACGGTCGTGGTCGGCATGCGGCCGGCCGTCGCCATCACCTTGGTCGAGCTCGGGATGAGCCTCCCGGGGGTCCGCACCGCGCTCGACGCGGAGCGCGGCATGGCGCTGATACGCGAACGCCTCGAGTCGCTCGGCCTGCTGGACGCCGATGACGACGACGACGACCGCTGAGAGCGGCAGGGAGCTGCCGATCCGCTCCGGCGACGATGTCGTGCGCGTGCGGCAGGCGGTCCGCGCGGCGGCGGTCGAGGCCGGCCTGTCACTGGTCGACCAGACCAAGGTGATCACCGCCGCCAGCGAGCTCGCGCGCAACACGCTCGACCATGGCGGCGGCGGCGTGGCCACGATCACATCCCTCCGCGAGGGCGTCCGGCGCGGCGTACGCGTCGAGTTCGTCGATGAAGGTCCGGGCATCCAGGACATCGAGTTGGCGCTCAAGCAGGGCTACACCACCGGGCGCGGTCTCGGCCTCGGCCTTGGTGGCGCCCGCCAGCTCTCCAACGAGTTCTCCATCTCTTCGGTCGTCGGCAAAGGAACTCGCATCACCATCGCCCGTTGGAAGTGACGCGGTAGCTCGGGGCACAGGTGGATGGAACGTATCGTCCTCGCAGATGCGAGCGGGATCGCATCGATGCGGCGACGGGCGATGGAACTGGCGCGCAGCTGCGCGCTGCCCGAGAGCGACGCCGGGCGGTTGGCAATCGTCGTGACGGAAATGGCGAGCAACGCGGTGCGCCACGGGGCGGACGCGGCCATGTTGCTTGGCGGCGATCCCGACGCGGGCCTCGTCGAATGCATCTGTGTCGACCGCGGCCGTGGCATGTCCGACATTGCGGCCTGCATGCGTGATGGCTTCTCCACCGCGGGGACGCCCGGCACCGGCCTCGGCGCCATTCGCCGCCAGTCGGACGCGTTCGACATCTACTCCCTGCCGCAGCGCGGCACTGCCGTCCTGTCGCGCGTCTTGCGGCAGGGTCGGGACCCCGGGCAAGTCCAGCGACGTCATGGCGCCGTCTGCATCGCGAAGTCCGGTGAGCAGATTTCCGGCGA
>JBFWXJ010000028.1:0-25705 GCA_050187535.1 Alphaproteobacteria bacterium
AGCGGCCACTGGAGCGCGATGCGCCCCTGGCGCTGGCGCTGTCGGCCGAGGGTGCCGGCGTGTACTCGACGACCGTCGGCGGCCTGCGCCCCGGACAGTGGGACCTGACGGTCGACGGCGCCCGCGACGACGGGCGCATCCGCTTGCGCCAGCGTCTGGTCCTGCGGTGAGCCTCGTCGCCGAGCCACGGACGGAGCCGCGCTGCGCCCATTGCGGCGAAGCGCTGCCGGCGGGCGCCGGCCGCTTCTGTTGCGCCGGATGCGCCGCCGCGCGGGCGCTCGTCGACGGGCTCGGCCTCGACCGCTTCTACGACCGCTTCGTGGCCGACGCGGCACTGAAGCCGCTGCGCCCCGACGCCGACGCCCGGACCGGCGCGGCTGAGTTCGCGCGCCACCGCGACGGAGTCCAGGAACTCCACTTGATGGTCGACGGGCTGCACTGCGCGGCCTGCGTCTGGCTGATCGAGGAAGTGCTGGGGCGCGATCCGCGCGTCGTCCGCGCCCGCGTCAACATGACGACGCGCCGGCTCGTCGTGGCCTGGCGCGGCGCCGCGGCCATGGCCGACGACGTCCTCGGGCCGGTCGCCGCACTCGGCTTCGGACTGGCGCCCTTCGATCCGGTACGCCTCGGCGACGCCGACGCGGCCGAGGAGCGCCGTCTGCTGCGCGCGCTCGCCGTCGCCGGCTTCGCGGCCGCGAACGTCATGCTGCTGTCGGTCGCTGTCTGGGCGGGGCACGCGACGGGAATGGGCGGCTTCACCCGCGACGCCATGCACTGGCTGTCGGCGGCGATCGCGCTGCCGGCCATCGCCTATGCCGGCCGGCCCTACTTCGCGGGCGCCGCGCGGGCGCTGGCGGCGGGCCGCGCCAGCATGGACGTGCCGATCGCGATCGGCGTCACGCTCGCCGCCGCGATGAGTCTGCACGAGACGATCGCCGGCGGCCCCTGGGCCTATTTCGATTCCGCGATCACGCTCCTCTTCTTCCTGCTGATCGGCCGCTACCTCGACCATCGCGCCCGCGGCCGGGCCCGCGAGGCGGCTGCCCACCTCCTGGCGCTGCGCGCCCGCAGCGCTTCCGTCGTGGCCGACGACGGCAGCATCGAGCGCATGCCCGCCGACAGGGTCCCGGTCGGGGCGCGCGTCCTGGCGGCGGCGGGAGAGAGCATCGCCGTCGACGGGATCGTCGTCACCGGCCGCTCCGACATCGACACCGCGCTGGTCACCGGCGAATCGGTGCCGCGGCCGGCCGCGCAAGGCACGGCCGTGTTCGCCGGCACGCTGAACCTGTCGGCGCCGCTGACGCTGCGGGTCACGGCGGCGGGCGAAGGCACGCTGCTGTCGGAGATCGTGCGGCTGATGGAGGCGGCCGAGCACGGGCGGTCGCGCGTCGTGGTGCTGGCCGACCGCGTCGCCCGCCGCTACGCCCCGGTCGTCCATCTGCTGGCGCTGGCCACCTTCCTCGCCTGGTGGCTGATCGCCGCGGCGCCGTGGCAGGCCGCCCTGCTGAACGCCATCGCCGTCCTCATCGTCACCTGCCCCTGCGCGCTCGGGCTGGCGGTGCCGGCGGTCCAGGTGGTCGCCAGCGGCCGGCTCATGCGCCGCGGCGTGCTCCTGAAGTCGGCGGCCGCACTCGAGCGGCTCGCTGCCGCCGACACCCTCGTCCTCGACAAGACGGGCACCCTGACCCTCGGGCGGCCGGTCCTCCAGGGACGCCCGCAGCGCGCGGACCTGGAAGCCGCCGCCGGGTTGGCCGCCGCCAGCCGGCACCCGCTGTCGCAGGCGCTGATGGCGGCGCTCGAGCGCCCCGTCGTCGCCGCGACGGGCGTCGTCGAGCATCCGGGGCAGGGGCTCGCCTGGGCCGGTCCCGACGGCGAGTGGCGGCTCGGCAGCCGCGCGTTCTGCGGCTGGGAAGGCCCGCGGGACGACGAGGGCATGGAGCTCGTCTTCGTGCGACCGGGCCGGCGGCCGGTGCGCTTCGCCTTCGCCGACGCCCTGCGTCCGGACGCGGCCGAGACCGTCGCGCGGATCGGGCGGATGGGCCTCGACGTCGTGTTGCTTTCGGGCGACCGGGCCGCCACGGTGGCACGCGCCGCGCGCGAGGCGGGAATCGCCCGCTGGCAGGCGGCGACCGATCCCGCGGGCAAGATCGCGCTCCTGGGCGAGCTCGCCCGGGCCGGCCACCGGGTCGTGATGGTGGGCGACGGGCTCAACGACGCGCCGGCGCTGGCGGCCGCGTCCGTCTCGATATCGCCGGCGGGCGGCGCCGACATCGCCCAGGCCGCAGCCGACGTCGTCTTCCAGGGCGAGGCGCTGGCGCCGGTGGCCGAGGCCATCGCCGTGGCCCGCGCCGCAGCCGGCCGCGTGCGCGAGAACCTGACGCTGGCCGTCGCCTACAACCTGCTGGCGGTGCCGCTGGCGGCGCTCGGCCAGCTGACCCCGCTGCTGGCGGCGATCGCCATGTCGTCCTCCTCGCTGCTGGTGATCGCGAACTCGCTGCGCCTCAGGGAGGGCACGAAGCGATGAACAGCCTCCTCTTCCTCGTTCCGGCCGCGCTGGCGCTGGGCGGGCTCGGCCTCGCCGGCTTCCTCTGGACGCTCGGCAGCGGCCAGCTCGACGATCTCGACGGCGCCGCCCACCGCATCCTCTTCGACGACGACCGGCGCGACGGGGCGCCGACACAACGGCCATAGGAGGCAGACACCATGTCCCCCACCGGATCCTTTCTTACCGGCGCCCTCATCGGAGTCCTCGGCCTGCTCGGCCTGACCGCGGCCGCGCACAGCGAAGACCCGCAGATGTACGTCGTCGGGCTCATCGTGGCGCTCTTCGCGGTCGCCTTCGACTTCTGGCTCATCAAGCACTGGTTCGACCGCAAGCAGGCGTAGCCCGTCCGACTGCGTCATCGCGGATGATTGTCCGGGAGGCGCGGGCGCGCTAGCGTCCGCCCATGACGCCTGCCGGCCCGGATCCGACGCCGCCGGAACCCGTACGCGCGCTCGAGGAGCTCGAGCTGCGTGCCGCCTACCTGCAATCGATTCTGGACACCGTCCCGGATGCGATGGTGGTCATCGACGAGCGCGGCACCGTCGAGCGGTTCAATGCCGCTGCCGAGCGCCTGTTCGGCCATGCCGAGCACGACGTCGTCGGGCGGAACGTCCGCATGCTCATGCCCCCGCCCTATCGTGAGGAGCACGACGGCTACCTCGCGCGCTATCGGCGCACCGGCGAGCGGCGGATCATCGGCATCGGCCGGGTCGTCGTCGGCATCCGCCGCGACGGCAGCACCTTTCCCATGGAGCTGGCGGTCGGCGAGATGCGGACCGGCGCCGAACGGCGCTTCGTCGGCTTCATCCGCGACCTGACCGATCGCCAGCGGACCGAGGCGCGCCTGCAGGAGCTGCAGCAGGAGCTGCTGCACGTCTCGCGGCTCTCGACGATGGGCGCGATGGCCTCCAGCCTGGCGCACGAGCTGAACCAGCCACTCACCGCCATCGCCGGTTTCGTCCGCGCCGGCCTGCGCTTCCTGGCCAATCCGGCCGCCGACAACCTGGCGCTCGCGCGCGAGGCGATGGCCGGCGCCGGCGAGCAGTCGGTGCGGGCGGGCGAGATCATCCGGCGGCTGCGCGACTTCGTCGCCAAGGGCGAGACCGAGAAGCGCGCCGAGAGCATCGGCAAGCTGGTCGAGGAGGCGAGCGCCCTGGCCCTGGTCGGAGCCAAGGAGAAGGAGATTCGCATCGCCTATGCTCTGGACCGCGACGCCGGCCGCGCGCTGGTCGACAAGGTGCAGATCCAGCAGGTCGTCCTCAACCTGGTGCGCAACGCCGTCGAGGCGATGGAGGGAGCGCCCGAGCGGATCCTGACCATCGGCACGCGCCTCGAGCCGGGCCGCGAGACGGTCCGTGTCTTCGTCTCCGACACCGGCGGCGGCCTGGCCCCGGAAGTGGCGGAACGGCTGTTCCAGCCCTTCGTCGGCACGAAAGTCCACGGGATGGGGGTCGGGCTTTCGATCTGCCGGTCGATCGTCGAGGCCCATGGCGGGCGCATCTGGTGGGAGCCCAACCCGGGCGGCGGCTCCATCTTCGCCTTCACCGTTGACGCCATCCCCGACCTGCCGCGGTCGGACCCGCCGCGCCCGGCGGAGACCGAGTCCGATGGACACTGAGGTCGAGCGCGTCGTCCATGTCGTGGACGACGACGAAGGCGTGCGCCGCGCCCTGACGATGCTGATGCGCTCGGCCGGGCTCGGCGTGGAAAGCTACGAATCGGCCGGAGCATTCCTCGAACGGGCGGAGGGACTGCGACCGGGCTGCGTGCTGCTCGACATCCGCATGCCGGGGATGACCGGCCTCGAGCTGCAGCGGGTGCTGGCCGAACGTCAGGTCCAGCTTCCGGTCGTCGTCATGACCGGACACGGCGATGTCGCCGTCGCGGTGCAGGCGATGAAGGCCGGCGCCGTCGACTTCGTCGAGAAGCCGTTCGACGACGAGCACGTCCTGCGCCTCGTCGACGAGGCGCTGGCGCGTGCGGCCGTCACCTACCGGCGGACTCGCGAGACGGCCGAGGCGGCGGCCCTCGTCGGCCAGCTCTCGCAGCGCGAGCGCGACGTGCTGGAGCGTCTGATCGCCGGGCGCTCCAACAAGCTGATCGCCTTCGATCTCGGCATCAGCCCGCGCACCGTCGAGATCTACCGCGCCAACATGATGGAGAAGCTGCACGCCCGCACCGTCTCGGAAGCGGTGCGGATCGCGATCCTGGCGGGGCTGCCGACCGAGCCCGCCGCCTAGGCGGCTACTCGCGCGCCGGGCGTGCCGGCAGTTTCAGCACGCAAAAGGTGTGCTGGCCGATGGCGTAGAGCGACCGCGAAAAGTCGCAGAGCGAGCCGATCGTGTTCGCCACCGGGTCGGGGATCGCGATGATGTCGCCGTTGCGGCACAGCTGCTCCACGCGGGCGACCAGATTGGTCCCGCCGTCGCGCAGCATATTGGAGCCGCGATGGCAGTGGGCCTCACTCGTCGGCTGCTGCGCCAGGGCCGGCGGCGCGAGAAGCGGCAGGAGCGCAAGCAAGGCGAACGCGCGCATCGACATCTCCCTCTCGGATCACAGCGCGATGGTAGCGGCGTATCCCTGCCGGATCGATGTCATTCGGACATGGGCGGCAGCGCGCGGCGCCGTGCGGCAGTCGCCGCGGGCACGCAATGGCGCCTACGGAGTTTCCCTGAGTTGCCGCGCGCCCTGCGGCCGGGCACTTGTTTGCCGGAGCGGCGCCCGGCCGCGCCGTGGCTTCGGAGGCGATGTCGGAAGTGCGAGCGCGCGATGTCTGATTGCGATCTCGTCCTTGTCGTCGACGACGACATCGCCGTGCGCGACGCGCTGGTGATGCTGCTGGAATCCTGTGGCTGGACCGCACGCGGATATGCGTCCGCGCGCGAACTGCTGGCCCAGGGAATGCCGCGGGAACGGCGCTGCTGCCTCGTCGTCGATCAGAGCATGCCGCAGATGACCGGTCTCGAGCTCGTCACCGTGCTGCGCTCGCGCGGCTGCCGGACTCCGGTCATCCTCGTTACCGGGCTGGTGGACGGCCGGATGCGCATCCGACGCGCCGCCGCCGATCTCGGTGTCGCGGATACCCTCGACAAACCGATCGACACCGACGAGCTGGAACGGGCGATCGCGGCCGCGCTCGCCGCCTCCGTATAAATACCTAAGGGTATCCCCCGAATATCGGCCGCCCGCGCCGCTCGGTACTCCTTCTCCCGAGCTTCATCGAAGCGGAGGAGCTGAGCGATGCAGTCCATGGCGATGGCTAACGGCGTCGGTTCGAGCAGCGTCGCCCACGCGCGGCGGAGCCCCTCACCCTCCGGCGGTCAGCCCGCACGCACGCCCCAGGATGCGCTCCGGGCGTTGCAGCCGATCGGCGTCGTCGCTGCCTATGAGCGCGGCGAGGGCATCTATCGCGAGGGCGACGGCGCCACCCACTGGTACGAGGTCGCGTCGGGCGCGCTGCGCACCTGCAAGCTGCTCGCCGACGGCCGCCGCCAGATCGGCGACTTCCTGCTGCCTGGCGACGTGTTCGGCTTCGAGGTGGGCGACGCGCACACGATCGACGTGGAGGCGATCGTGCCGGCCTCGGTTACCCGCTTCTCGCGCGCTCGCGTCCGCCTGATCGCGGAGACGCAGGCCGGGCTGGCGACGCGCCTGCAGCAGCTCGCCTTCGAGACGGTGTCGAAGGCCCATGCGCGCCTGCTGGTGCTGGCCCGCCAGACGGCGCAGGAGCGCGTCGCCGGCTTCCTCCTGGAGATGCGCGCGCGGCTGGCGCCGGAGGGCGGCCCCTTCACGCTCCCCATGGCGCGCCAGGACATCGCGGACTACCTGTGCCTCACCATCGAGACGGTGTGCCGGGTGATCGCCGACCTGAAGCGCGAGAGCACGATCGCCATGCCGTCGCCGCAGCACCTCGGCCGCATCGACGAGGCCGTGCTGCGGCGCATCGTCGGCGCGTGACGCGCCGGGCCACCGGCCGATCCTGGCACCAACGGTAGAGACGGGTTGGCACTATCCGGCCTCGGCGCGGGGTCACTATCGTCCGCAACGGGCCGGACGGCGGCCCGAAGGACGGAGGTGACGATGGCGACAGCGTCCACGGCTTCGATCGGCAGGTGCCTCCTCCTCTCGCTCGGCGTACTCGGCCTCGTCTCGGCCGCGGCCCGCGCCGAGGACCTCACCATCGGTGCGCGCGTCGAGCCGGTGATGGACCCCCACTTCGCATGGTCGGCGTCCAACCTGCAGTTCTACCGGCACTATTTCGGTTTCGTCATGGACATCGACCCGCAGAACCAGGCCAAGCCCGGCCTCGCGGAGTCGTTCCGGGCGGTGTCCGACACCCAGTGGGAATTCAAGCTGCACGCCGGCCTGCGCTTCGACAACGGCAAGCCCCTGACCGCGGCCGACGTCGTCGCTTCCTTCGAGCGGGCGCGCACCCTGCCGAACGCGATAGGCTCCTATGCCGGCCTCTTCTCCGGCGTGACCGAGATCAAGGCGGCGGACGACCGCACGGTCGTGATCGTCACCAGCCGCCCCTATCCGACGCTGCCCAACGCGCTGACCCAGATCGCGATACTGCCGCAGGATCTGGCGAAGACGGCGTCGCAGGCCGATTTCATCGCCGGCCGCGCCAACGTCGCATCCGGTCCCTTCAGGTTCGTGCAGTTCGCGCCGGGCGACCGGCTGGTGCTGGCGCGCAACGAGAACTACCACGGCCCGAAGCCGCACTGGGATCGCGTCACCTTCCGCTTCATCACCGAGGGCTCGGCCCGCGTCGCGGCCCTGCTGGCTAAGTCGGTCGACATGATCGACGGTGTGCCGCCCCAGGACGTGGCACGCGTCAAGGCCGAGAAGTCGCTGCGCGTGCATATCGGATCGTCTGATCGCGGCATCTTCTTCTCGGTCGACATGGACCGCGAGCCGACGCCGTTCGTGACCGACAAGAACGGTGCCAAGCTCGCGAAGAACCCGCTGAAGGACATCCGCGTCCGGCGCGCCATGTCGGCGGCCATCGACCGCGACGCGATCCGCGACCGCGTCATGGATGGATTTTCCTTCCCTACCGGGCAGATCGTCGCACGCGGCTCGGGCGGCTACGCGGAGAAGCTCGGCGTGCCGAAGTACGATCCCGAAGGGGCGCGCGCACTGATGCGCGAGGCCGGCTATCCCGACGGCTTCGGGCTGGCCGTCCAGTGCCCGAACGACCGCTACGTCAACGACGCCCGCATATGCCAGGCGGTCGGCCAGATGCTGGGCCGCATCGGCATCAAGGTCGACGTGCAGACCATGCCGCGCGCCGTCTACTTCCCGCGCATGACCGATCGCGCCGGCGAACGCGGCAGCTTCTTCATGGCGAGCTGGAGCTCGGCCAGCAGCGGCGAGGCCGACGTGCTGCAGAACGCCGTGCACACCTACGACAAGGCGGCCCGCCTCGGCACCTGGAACCTCGCCAACTACTCCAACCCCGAGGTCGACAAGCTGATCGAGAAGGCGCTCGTCACCATCGACCCGCAGGCGCGCCACGCGCTCCAGGCGGACGCGATGACGAAAGCGATGCTGGACGTGGGCTACGTGCCGATCCACGACATGAGCGTGATCGTCGCGACGCGTGCCGACCTCGACTACACGACCTACGCCGACGAGAGCACCATGGCCACCGCGGCGCGACCGGCGAAGAAGTGACCGGGGCGCCGGAGAGCCTCGCCCTTCGACAGGCTCAGGGCAAAGACACACCGGATTCGTCGTCGGCCGGGGTCTTCATGCTGAGCCTGTCGCAGCATGAGGCTCTCCGCGCGGCGCCACGGCGATGAGCTTCCTCGTCCGCCGGGTCCTGCAGGCCGCCATCCTGCTCCTGGTCGCCTCGGTCACCGTGTTCGCCGGCGTCTACGCGGTCGGCAACCCGATCTCGCTCCTCGTCAGCCCGAACGCGCCGCCCGACGTGGTTGAGCGGACCATCCGCCATCTCGGGCTCGACCGCTCGCTGCCGGAGCAGTACCTGATCTTCCTCGGCAACGTGCTGCAGGGCGAGCTCGGCACCTCCTATGTCCATGCCCAGCCGGCGCTGGAGCTGATCGGGCATCGCTTCCCGGCGACTCTGGAGCTGGTCGTCGCGGCCATGGCAATCGCGGTCGCGGTCGGGCTGCCGCTCGGCATGCTGGCGGCGCGCGGGCGGCGATCGTTCCTCTCGGCCGCGATCTCCAACGGCTCGATCCTCGGCCTCAGCGTGCCGTCCTTCTGGATCGGGCTGCTGCTGATCATCGTCTTCGCCATCACCTGGCGCGTCTTCCCGACCGGCGGGCGCGGCGCCACCGTCGACGTCGCGGGCGTGCCGGTCAGCTTCCTCACCGCCGACGGCCTCGCCCATCTCGTGCTGCCGGCGCTGACTCTCTCGAGCTTCCCGATGGCGGCCCTGGTGCGGCTCACCGAATCCAGCATCCGCGAGGTGCGCGGGCTCGACTATGTCCGCTTCGCCCGCGCGCTGGGATTGCCGCCGCGGGAGATCGCCCGGCGCTACGTGCTGCGCAACATCCTCGTCCCGATCGTGACGGTGATGGGGATGATGTTCGGCTCGCTCGTCGCGTTCTCGGTCGTCACCGAGACGATCTTCGCCTGGCCCGGCATGGGCAAGCTGATCATGGATTCGATCCGCACCTCCGACCGGCCGGTGATCGTCGCCTACATCCTCTTCGTGGTCGCCCTGTTCGTGACGATCAACGCGCTCGTCGACCTCGTCTGCGCCCTCATCGACCCGCGCCTGCGCGTGTCGCGGGCGGCCGCATGACTCCGCTCGGGCGCGGCGTCGCCCGCCTCGCCGGCGGCAGCACCGTCGCCGCGGTGGCGCTGCCGGTGCTGGCCGCCATCGTGGCGCTGGCGGTGGCGGCACCGCTGGTCGTCCCGCAGAACCCCTACGATCTGGCCCAGATCGACATCCTCGATTCCTTCATCCCGCCCTTCTCGCGCGGCGGCGGCGGCCAGCTCTATCTCTTCGGCAGCGACGACCAGGGGCGCGACATCCTCAGCGCCATCGCCTACGGCCTGCGCATCAGCCTGGCGGTGCCGCTCGCGGCCACGCTGGGCGCGCTCGCCATCGGCACGACGCTGGGGCTGGCCGCCGCCTATTTCGGCGATCCGCTCGACAGCGTTCTGATGCGCGCCGCCGACATGCAACTCGCATTCCCGGCGGTGCTGATCGCCCTCGTCCTGCTGGCCCTTCTCGGCAGCGGCTCGGACAAGGTGGTGATCGCCATCATGGCGGTGCAGTGGGCCGCCTATGCCCGCACCGTGCGCAGCGTGGCACTGATCGAGCAGAGCAAGGAGTATGTCGAGGCCGCGCGCTGCCTCGGCTACTCGACGGCGCGCGTCATCTTCCTGCACATCCTGCCCAACTGCCTGGCGGCACTCAGTGTCGTCGCCATCGTACAGCTCGCGGCCGCGGTGCTGATCGAGGCGACGCTGTCCTTCCTCGGCCTCGGCGTGCCAATCACCTCGCCCTCGCTCGGCATGCTCATCGCCAACGGCTACCCCTTCATGCTGAGCGGCCGCTTCTGGATGACGATCTATCCCGGGCTGACGCTGGTGCTGCTGATCTTCAGCATGAACGCGCTGGGCGAGCGCCTGCGGGCGCTGGCGAACCCGCGCGAGCGCCGATGACGGAGGTCGTGCTGACCGTCGACGGCCTGCGCACCGTGTTCGAGCAGGGCGGGCGCACCGTGGTCGCGGTCGACGACGTCTCCTTCGCGCTCCACGCCGGCGAGGTGCTGGGGTTGGTCGGCGAATCCGGTTCCGGCAAGTCGGTCACGGGCTACTCGATCATGCGCCTGATCGACCCGCCGGGGCGGATCGCCGCCGGGCGCATCGCCTATCGTGGCGAGAACCTGGCCGAGGCGGACGAGGAGCGGCTGCGCGCGATCCGCGGCAACCGCATCGCCATGGTGTTCCAGGACCCGATGACCTCGCTCAGCCCGACCATGTCGGTGGGCGAGATGCTGGCGGTCGTGCTCCGGGCGCACCGCACGATCGGCCGCGAGGAAATCCGCCGGCGCAGCATCGACATGCTGCGGCGCCTCGACATCCCCTCGCCTGAGGCGCGCCTCAGGGCCTATCCGCACGAGCTGTCGGGCGGCATGCGCCAGCGCATCTGCATCGCCGCAGCCATGCTGAACGAGCCCGACGTGCTGATCGCCGACGAGCCGACCACCGCGCTCGACGTGACGACGCAGGCGCAAATCCTGGCCGAGGTCCGCGACCTCTGCCGCAACACGGGCACGGCCGCCGTCTGGATCTCCCACGACCTGGCCGTGATCGGCACGCTCGCCCGCCGCGTCGCCGTCATGTATGCCGGCCGCATCGTCGAGACGGGGCCGGTCGACGAGGTCCTGAGCCGGCCGCTCCACCCCTATACCCGGGCACTGCTGTCGGCCATCCCCAGCGCCAACCAGGGCGCCCGCCGGCTGCCGCAACTGCAGGGCGAGATACCGTCGCCCGGCGCGTTCCCCACGGGCTGCCGGTTCCGGCCGCGCTGTGCCCGGGCGGACGAGGCGTGCATGGCCGATCCCGGGCTCGACGCTGCGGGCGCGGGCCGTCAGGTCCGCTGCTTCCACCCGCTGGAGGCGGCACCGTGAACGGCGAGGCGCTCATGGAGCTAACCCATGTCGGCAAGGACTTCGCCGCCGCCCGGACGCTGGGAGGATGGCTGAAGCGCCGGATCGCCGGCGGGTCGGCGCCGAAGGTCCGCGCCGTCGACGACGTCAGCCTGACCATCGGCCGCAGCGAGGTAGTAGGCCTCGTCGGCGAATCAGGCTGCGGCAAGTCGACGCTCGGCCGCATCGCCGCCGGGCTCATCCCGCCCTCGCGCGGCCGGGTGACGCTGGACGGCATCGAGGTCTCGGCCATGCCGCGGGCGGCGCGGCGGCGCGCCATGATGCGCGTGCAGATGGTCTTCCAGAGTGCGGCCGCCTCGCTCAACCCGCGCCAGACCGTCCGGCGCATCCTGGAAGAGCCGCTCGCCGTCCACCGGCTGGCACCGCGCTCGGAACGCGCCGACCGTGTCGTCGAGCTGTTGCGGCGCATCGGCCTGCATCCAGCCTTCCTCGACCGCTACCCGCACCAGCTCTCGGGCGGGCAGTGCCAGCGCATCGGCATCGCCCGGGCGCTGACCGTGGCACCCGACCTCATCATCTGCGACGAGCCGGTCTCCGCACTCGACGTCTCGATCCAGGCGCAGATCCTCAACCTCTTCCAGGACCTGCAGGAGCAACTCCGGCTCAGCTACCTCTTCATCAGCCACGACCTTTCGGTAGTGCAGCGGGTCAGCGACCGGGTGGTCGTCATGTATCTCGGCCGCATGGTCGAGGAGGCGCCGGCGGGGGAGCTGTTCGCGCGGCCCCGCCATCCGTACACCGTGGCACTGCTGGCGGCCGCCCCGCGCCTCGGAGCGGCGGCCGGCCCCGAGGCGATCGTCAAAGGCGAGCGCCCCTCGCCCTTCGCCCCGCCCCCCGGCTGTCACTTCCACCCCCGTTGCCCGCACGCGATGGATGTCTGCCGCCGGGTCGTGCCGGAGCGGCGCGAGGTCTCGCCCGGGCACTGGTCCGCCTGCCACCTGGACTGACGCGCCGTCGCGCCGCGGCGCTGGTATGTCGCGGGCCGGTCACTGACCTTGCTGCACCGCACGCAACTGTGCCACGCTGGCATCGGTCGGAACGGTCGCCGAGGGGGACGATCGGCCGAGCCGGAGGGAAGGAGCGCGGAATTCGGGGGTGGTGCGGGTGCCGGGGGTGGCGTCCCGCACACGAGGAGGTGCAGGTGTCCGACACATTCTTCGCCATCGACCGGACTGCGCGCGGCTCGCTGCAGGCCCGGTTGCGGCAGAAGATCACCGAGGCGATCGCCGGCGGCGTGCTGGGTGAAGGCGAGCCTCTACCCTCCACACGCACGCTCGCCGAGCAGCTCGGCATCTCGCGCAACACCGTCACGCTCACCTACCAGGAGCTGGTCGACGACGGTTACCTGACGACATCCGAGCGGCGCGGCTTTTTCGTCGCCCATGACGTGATGCCGCCTTCCGCCGCGACGGCCGAGCCCCGGCGCGGCGGCTCGCTCGACTGGAAGGCGCGGCTCGGCCTGCTGCCGTCCATCCACCGCAACACCGTGGTGCCGTCGAACTGGCGCGAGAAGCGCTACACCTTCAACTACGGCCAGCACGACCGCACGATCTTCCCGATCGCGAGCTGGCGCAAATGCAGCCGCGAGGCGCTGGCGCGCAACGAGGTCCACGACTGGACCGTCGACTACGTCGACGCCGACGACCCGCTGCTGATCGACCAGTTCCGCCGCCGCGTCCTGCCGCGCCGCGGCTTCGCGGCGGCCGAGGACCAGATCCTCGTCACCGTCGGCGCCCAGCATGCGCTCTTCCTCATCGCCCAGATCCTGGTGCGGCCGGGCATGGTCGTCGCCATGGAGAACCCGACCTATGTCGACGCGCGGAACATCTTCCGCCTGTTCGGCGCCGAGGTGCGGCCGATCCCGGTCGACCATGGCGGCCTCGTCGTCGACGAGCGGCTGGCTGGGGTCGACCTCGTCTACGTCACGCCGAGCCACCAGTCGCCGACGACGGTCACGATGTCGGCCGAGCGCCGGCAGGCGCTGCTGGCGGCCGCGCGCGCCCACGACTTCGTGGTGATCGAGGACGACTACGACACCGAGACCCGCTTCGGCGTGCGCCCCAACCCGGCCCTGAAGTCACACGACACCGAGGGCCGCGTCGTCTACTTCACCAGCCTGTCGAAGCTCTTGTCGCCGGGCCTGCGCGTCGGCTTCGTCGTTGGCCACCGCGACCTCGTGCGCGAGATCCGCGTGCTGCGCCGCCTCAGCCTGCGCCACCCGCCGGCCAACAACCAGCGGACCATCGCGCTCTTCCTGCGCGGCGGCCACTACGAGACGCTGCTGCGCCGCTTCCACCGGGAATACGAGACACGCTGGCGCACGCTAGGTGCCGCGATCGCCCGCCACCTGCCGTCCTGCACCGTGGCGCCGTCTGAAGGCGGCAGCAGCTACTGGGTCGAAGGCCCCGAAGGCCTCGATGCCGACGAGCTGGCGCGCGTCGCCTTCGACCGCGACGTGGTGATCGAGCCCGGCACCATCTACTTCACTGGCCCCAACCCGCCGCGCCGCTTCTTCCGCCTCGGATTCTCCTCGATCGCCCCCGCCGACATAGAGCCCGGCATCGCGGCGCTGGCCCGCATCATGCGCGAGACGTTCGGCGTCTGCTGATCAGCGTCCGATGCCGTCCAGAAACTGCTGCCACGCCGCGGCGACCTTGATGGCGGGGCGGCGGAGCGCCGGAGCCGGGACGGGCGCAAAGCGGTCGTCGGTCAGCAACGCCATGTCGACGCTCTCGCCGCGGATCATGCGGGCGAGGTAGCGGCCGAGCAGCGTCGACATGGCGACGCCGGTGCCGTTGTAGCCGGCGGCGTAGAACACGCGCTCGCCGCAGCGGCCGACATGGGGCAGGGAATCGAGCGTCATACCGACGAGGCCGCCCCACCGGAACTCGATCGGCACGCCGGCCAGCGCCGGATAGATCTGCACCATCTCGCGCGTCAGGCGGCGATAGGCGGCTTCAGACGCACCCTCGCCGAAGGCGCCGCGCCCGCCGAACACCATGCGCCCGTCCATGATGCGGAACCAGCGCAACACCCGCTTGCTGTCGGAGCAGAGCCGGCCCTTCGGCAGCACCGTCTGCAGCACATCAGGCACCAGCCTGGCCGTCGCGACGATGGCACTCGGGAACGGGATGATCCGGCGGCGCAGATAGGGTGCCGCGCGGTCGGAATAGGCGTTTGTCGCGAGGATCGCGTGGGCCGCGCGCACCGTGCCGGAAGCGGTCTCGACCGCCACGGCGGCCCCCGTCTCGCGCAGCCCGGTCACGGCCGTGCGCTCGAACACCTGCGCGCCGCGCGCGACGACGCCGCGTGCCAAGCCGCGCAGGTAGCCGAGCGGATGGACCGCCGCACCCGCCTCGTTGAGGACGCCGCCCACGAAGATCGCCGAGCCGGTCTCGGCCGCGATCTCCTCGCGCGACAGCGGCCGGGCGCCCTTGTCCCCCATCTCCTTGCGCAGCCAGGCGACATTGCCGTGCAGCCGCTTCACCCCGCGCTCGTCGTAGGCCGCCGTCAGGTGACCGTAACGGCCGAAGAGGGCGCCGGCGATGCCAAGATCGGCCACCGTCTCCTCGACGCAGTCGGCCGCTTCCTGCCCGAGGTCGTACATGCGTTGCGCGACGGCGCGGCCGTGAGTCGCCAGCACGGCCGGCATCGCGGTGCGGAAGCGCGTCGACACAAAGCCGCCGTTGCGGCCGCTGGCACCCCAGCCGACCGAATGGGCCTCCAGCACCGCGACCGAGAGCCCGGCCCGCGCCAGATGGTTGGCTGCCGACAGCCCGGTATAGCCGCCGCCGACGATGGCGACGTCGACCTGGACTTCGCCGGCGAGCGCAGGCAGCGCCGGAGCGGCATCGCAGGTGGCCGCCCAGAGCGACCGGGCGACGCCGTCATGGGCCATCAGGCGTAGCCTTCCGCACGGTCGTGGGCGAGCGCTTCGGGCGACCGTTCGGCCGGGTCGCCGTAGCCGCCGCCGCCGGCGCTGCGCATGCGCATGATGTCGCCGCGGTGCAGCGTGTGGTGCCGAAAGCGCGCCGGCAGCTCACGCGCCTTCTCGGTGTCCGGGTTGATGATGCCGATCGCCTTGCCGCCGGGGGCCCCGCCCTCGGCCCCCCAGGGTGCCGTCTCGTCGTTGGCCTGCTGGCGCTGGCAGGAGACGAGTGCCGTTTCCGACAGGATTTCGTAGTCGCGCTCGACGGCGAGGCCGCCGCGCTGCCGGCCGGCGCCGCCCGAGCCGGGCACCAGGCGCGTCTGGCGCACGCGCACCGGGCTGAAGGTCTCCATGACCTCGGCCGACAGGATGCCGCAGTTGCCGGCATGGGTGTCGATCGCGTTCATGCCGTCGGCCGCGGCCGAGCCGCCCATGCCGCCGCCGATGATGTCCATGATGACGAAGTTCTTCGGCCGGCCCGCCTCGCGCTTGGCCGACGGCCGGTCGTCGACGCCGCCCGCGCGCCACACCGGGAAGGAGATCTGGCAGCCGGCAGCGCTGCGCTCCGGCACCAGCGGCGCCAGCGCCTTCAGCACCACGTCGGCCACCGCCTGCTGGGCGAAGTGGCGGCTGCCGACTGCGGCGGGCCGGCGCGGGTTGAGCAGGCTGCCGAGCGGCGCGGTCAGCGAGATCGGGCGGTTGAAGCCCTCGTTCTGCGGAATCTCGGGCGCGGTCAGGCACTTGATGGCGTAGGTCGTGAGCGACACGGTCGACGACCACGGGCAGTTGAGCGCGCAGGCGCGCTGGTCGTCGGTGCCGGAGAAGTCGACCTTGATGGCGTCGCCCGCGATCTCGACCGCGACCTTGATGCGGATGTGCTCGTCCTGGGCGATGCCGTCTTCCATCAGGATCTCGGCCTCGTGCCGGCCGTCCGGAAGCTGCGCGAGCACGCCGCGGGCGTAGCGCTCGCCGTAGTCGAGGCACTCCGCGGCGAGCTGGCGGAAGTCGCCGTTGCCGTAGCGGCCGGCGAGATCCTCCAGCCGGCGCTCGGCGGTGCGGCAGCCGGCGATCTGCGCGCGCAGGTCGCCGATGCAGGCGCGCGGGCTACGCACGTTCGAGCTGATGAAATCGAACACCACCTGCACCGGCTTGCCGCCAGCCATCAGCCGGGTCGGCGGGAAGATCAGCCCCTCGCCGAACACCTCGACATTGTCGATCTGGGTCGTGCAGGGCACCTTGCCGCCGATGTCGATGTGGTGGGCGATGGTCGAGGTCACCGCGACCAGCTCGCCCCGACTGAAGACCGGGCTGAAGATCGTGATGTCGGGGGTGTGGGTGCAGCCCTTGTAGGGGTCGTTGCAGATCAGGACGTCACCCGGCTGCCATTCCTCGAGCGGGACGACGGTGCGCATGTACTCCAGGGCGGTCGACATGGTGCCGAGCTGGGCCGGGATGGTCTGCGCCTGGGCCAGTAGCTCGCCCTCCGTCGTGAAGATGGCGCAGGCGTAGTCGTACATGTCCCAGATGATCGAGGAGTAGGCGGTGCGACGCAGCGCGCGCGACATCTCCTCGGCGATGCCGACGACCTGATGCTGGAAGATGTCACGGTCGATCGTGCCGTAGTTGCGTCCCATCACGCCCTCTCCATGGAAGCGATGCGGATGACCCCGTGGTCGTCGGTGGTGCCCGTCTGGCCGGGGAGGATCAGGACGGTGGTGTCGCTCTGGCTGACGATCGCCGGCCCCTCCAGCACGTCGCCCGGCGCCAGGTCGGCACGCAGATAGACCGGGCAGCGATGCCGGCCGCCACGCTCCAGCACGATATCACGGTGGCGAACCGGGACGGGCGCACCGGCAGTCCGCGGCGCCAACATGGGGAAGGACGGCTTGTCGACGCGCCCCTGCGCCTCGGCGCGGACATTGACGATCTCGACCGGGCTGTCGCGGTCGCAGTGGCCGTAGCCCTGCTCGTGCGCGCGGTGGAAGGTGTCGGCCGCGACGCCGGCATCCCACCAGGCGCCCACAGCCGGCGAGGCGATCGGCACGGTGATGTCGTGGAACTGGCCCGCGTAGCGCATGTCCGCGAGGAAGCGCACCTGCCGCCGGTCGGCCGGCACGCCGTCGCGCGCCAGGGCCGCATCCAGCCCTTCGGCCAGCCGGCCGAGGCGCCGGGCGAGGTCGTCCGCCACCACATCCTCGAGCGCCGTCGCGTAAGGCGCCTGGGCATTGTGCTTCACGTCCGACAGCAGCAGGCCGAAGGCGGCAAAGACGCCGGGCCGCTGCGGGATCAGCACCTGCCGGATGCCGAGGTCGTCGGCCATCAGCGCGGCGAAGATCGGCCCCGCGCCACCGAAGGCCAGCAGCGAGAAGCGGCGCAGGTCGTGGCCGCGCTCGATCGACAGCGCCCGGATCGCCTGGCGCATCTGGGCGTTGGCAACCGCGATCATGCCCCAGGCCGCCTCCGTCACGGTGAGGCCGAGCGGCCCGCCGACCTTGGCCGCGATCACCGCCTCGGCCGCCTCGGGCAGAAGCCGCCCGCCGGCGAAGTCGTCGGGGTCGATCAGCCCCAGCACGACGGCCGCGTCGGTCAACGTCGGCTCGGTACCGCCGCGGCCGTAGCAGGCGGGGCCGGGAATCGAGCCCGCCGACTGCGGCCCGACGTGGAGCGCACCCGCCCGGTCGACCGAGGCGATCGAGCCGCCGCCGGCCGAGATCGTCTCGATGTCGAGCATCGGCAGGCGCAACGTCTGGTCGTTGACCGAGCGCTCGCCGGAGATGCGCGCCGTCCCGTCGGCGATCAGCGAGAAGTCGGCCGAGGTGCCGCCCATGTCGAAGGTGACGATGTCGGGCACGCCGATCGCCGCCCCCAGTGCGGCGGCCGCGATGACGCCGCCCGCAGGGCCCGAGAGCAGCATGGTCGCGGGGTTGCGCCGGGTCGCGTCCGGCGTCGCGACGCCGCCGTCGCTGCGCATCAGCATGAGGGGTGCGCTAAAGCCGATGCGGCGCAGACCGTCCTCCAGCGCGGTCACGTAGCCGTCGACGGCCGGGCCGACATAAGCGGCGGCTACGGTCGTGTTCGCCCGGACATACTCCTCGATCTGCGGGTTGATCTCGGACGAGAGGTAGACGGGTACGCCCGGCAGCGCCGCGGGGATGGCGTCAGCCAACCGGCGCTCGTGCGCGTCGTTCATGAAGCTGAACAGCAGCATGATCGCGACCGAGTCCGGCCGCATAGCGCGAAGTGCCGCGATGGCGCGGGCGACTTCGGCGTCGGTCAGCGGGTCCACGACGTCGCCGAAGGCGTCGATGCGCTCGGCGATCTCGACCGCCTGCGAGCGCGGCACGATCGGCGGCGGCTTCTCCGCCGTCAGCGCGTAGAGCTGGCTGCGACGCTGGGTCCCGATCTCCATGACGTCGCGGAAGCCGTCGGTGACGACGAAGGCGACCTTGGCACCCCGCCGCGTCAGCCAGGCGTTGGTCGCGATGGTGAAGCCGTGAACGAAGCTGCCGACCTGGTCGACCGGGATGCCGGCCGCCTTCAGGATGCGCCCGATGCCGTCGAGGATGCCGTCGGCCGAGTGGCCGGTGGACGGGACTTTCTCGACGTGCAGATCCCCGCGCACGGGATCGACGAGAACCAGGTCGACGAAGGTGCCACCCACGTCGGACGACAGATAGTGCATGCCACTTCCAGGAGTATCGACGACCGAGCGCCCGAGGGCGTGGAGCAAGAGGCATACCGGCAGGCCGGCGGCGTCCTGTAGTGCCAAGGCCCGGCAATCGTGGGACCAGCGACCGATGGATTTCCCGCACCCGGGGTGGTTGACTGGTCGGGTCACCGTTTCCCGGAGGACGTCCGCCCATGCCTCGCCTTGCCCGTCTCGCCGCGGCCTTCGCCGTCGCGGCCGCGATTCCCCACGCGTTCGCCGTCGAGCCGCCGCTGCCGCCGGCCGTCCCCGAGGCGGTCGGATTGTCGGGCGAGCGGCTCGGCCGGCTGACGGAGACGATCAAGGCCGACATCGCCCAGGGCAAGCTGCCCGGCGCGGTCATCGCCGTCGCCCGCCACGGCAAGCTCGCCTATTACGAGGCCTTCGGCTTCCGCGACAAGGAAGCGGGCGTGCCCATGACCAAGGACACGATCTTCGCCATCGCCTCGATGACCAAGCCGATGACCACGGTCGCCGTCATGATGCTGAACGAGGAAGGCCGCCTCTTCCTCAACGACCCGGTGGCTAGGTACCTGCCGCCGATCGGGCGCATGACGATCGCCATCCAGAAGAAGGCGCCCGACGGCCGCGACGTCATCGAGACCGAGCCCCTGCGGCGGCCGATGACGCTGCAGGACCTCCTGCGCCACACCTCGGGGCTGGCCTATGGCAGCGGCCCGACCCCGGTCCACAAGGCGTTGCCGCTCTCCTCGGGCTGGTCGGGCATGAACCTGACGACGGCGGAGTTCGTCGAGAAGCTCGGCACGCTCTCGCTGCTGCGCCCGCCCGCCACGATGTGGGAGTACGGCCTCTCGGTCGACGTCGCGGGTGCCGTCGTCGAGACGATCTCCGGCAAGAGCCTCGGCGGCTTCCTGGCGGAGCGGGTGTGGGGGCCGCTCGGCATGACCGACACCAGCTTCACCGTCCCCGAGGCCAAGCGCGACCGCATCGCCAAGGCATTCCCGATCGACCCCGAGACCGGCCGGCCCTGGCCGGTGCTCGACGTGACGCGGACGATGAAGATGGAATGCGGCGGCGGCTGCGCGGCGTCCACCGCGTCCGACTACCTGCGCTTCACCCAGATGCTGCTGGACCGCGGCACGCTGGACGGCCGGGAGATACTGGCGCCCAAGACGGTCGACTATATGGCGTCGGACCATCTCGGAACCATCTCCTCCGGCCTCCTGTCCCCGGGCTACGGGTTCGGCCTAGGCTTCGCCGTGCGCCGCCAGGAAGGCGTCGCCGGTCTCACGGGCTCGACCGGCGACTACTACTGGAACGGCGCCTACGGCACGCTCTTCTGGATCGACCCCAAGGAAAACCTCACGGTCGTCTTCATGGCGCAGACGCCGGGCCCGATCCGCGTCCACTACCGCAAGCTGCTGCCCACGCTGGTCTACCAGGCGATCGTGCGCTGAGCCGCTCCGCCCGGCGGCTCAAGTCGCCTATCGATCCGCGTCGACCGACCGCCAGGCGACCGTCATGGCGTCGAGACGCGCCTTGAGGTCGGTCGGCAGCGGTCCTGCGGCCGCGGCGGCGAGGCTGTCGGCGAGCTGTTCCGGCCGGCTGGCGCCGATGATGGGGCCGGTGATCGCGGGGTGCGACATGACCCAGCGCACCGCCATCGTCGCCATGCTCATGCCCGCCTCGGCCGCGACCGCGCGCAGCTCCTCGACAACGCCGAACTTCTCCTCGTCCCAGTAGCGCTCCTGGTAGCGGCCGCCGGCATTGCCGAGCGTGAAGCGGGTGCCGGCCGGCGGCGGCGCCTTGCCGTCGTGCTTGCCCGTCAGCAGGCCACCCGCCAGCGGGTTGTAGGGGATGACCGCGATATTCTCTTCCGCGCAGAGCGGCAGCAGGTCGCGCTCGTAGCTGCGGAAGAGCAGGTTGTAGCGCGGCTGCACGGAATCGATCCGCACGAGGTTGCGCAGCTCGCTGCGGCCGAGCGCGCGGGCGATCTTGTAGGCCGGCCAGTTGGAGACGCCGACATAGCGCGCCTTGCCGTCCTGCACGACACGGTCGAGGGCGGCCATGACCTCGTCGACCGGCGTCTCGGGATCGTACCGGTGGAGCTGGTAGAGGTCGATGTAGTCGGTGCCGAGGCGCTTCAGCGAGGCGTCGACCGCGTCCAGGATGTGCTTGCGCGAGGTGCCGACGTCCCATGGGTCGGGACCCATCTGGCCCGCGCATTTGGTGGCGAGGATGAAATGCCGCCGCCGGCCGCGCAGCCATTCGCCGACGATCTCCTCGGTGCGGCCGGCCGTCGCCTGGCCGCCGCCCAGCGGATAGACGTCGGCGGTGTCGAGGAAGTCGATGCCGCCTGCCGCGGCGGCGTCGAGGATGGCGCGACCCTGGGCCGCGTCGCATTGCAGCCCGAAGGTCATGGTGCCGAGGCAGAGCCGGGAGACGCGCAGGCCGGTGCCGCCGAACTTGACGTGTTCCATCTGACGGATTCCTGTGAGGAGACGGGGCGGGGAAGCCCCATCCTACGCCCGATCCGTCGCTTCCTTCTACGCTGCCGCCAGCTTCGCGATCGTGCGGGCGAAGCGGCTGCGGGCGGCGTCGCGGGCGACGTGGCGGCCCTCCTTCACGACGTGCCGGCCGCCGACCCAGACATCGGCGACGGCACGGCCGTCGCCCGCGAAGATCCAGCCGTCGAGCCAGTGGTCGTCCGTGCGGCCGACAAGGGCCGGATGGTCGGGGTCGAGCGCCACGATGTCCGCACGCATGCCCGGCGCCAGCGCGCCGATGGCACGGCCGTGGACGGCGGTGCCACCGGCGAGCGAGCGGTCCCACAGCACACGGCCGGTCGAGTGCCCGGGCGGGCCGGCGATGACATTGCGCTTCTCGTCGCGCAGGCGCTGGCCGTATTCGAGCAGGCGCAGCTCCTCGGCCGCGTCGATGCGCACGTTGCTGTCGCTGCCGATGCCGAAATGGCCGCCCTGGTCGAGGAAGGACGGCACCGGGAACAGGCCGTCGCCGAGATTGCCCTCGGTGATCGGACACAGGCCCACCACGCCCCCCGACCGTGCGATGCGCGTCACCTCGCCCGCCGTCACATGGGTCGCGTGGACGAGGCACCAGCGCCCGTCGACAGGTGCCTCGTCCAGGAGCCAGTCGACCGGACGCCGCCCGCTCCAGGCGAAGCAGTCGTCGACCTCCTTCTGCTGCTCGGCGACGTGGATGTGGACGGGCACGTCGCCGGCGGCCGCGACCACGCCGCGCAGCGTCTCGGCGGTGACGGCACGGATCGAATGGGGTGCGATGCCGACGACCGCGTCCGGCAGGCCGGCCAGGGCCCCGCGCGACGCGTCGAGCAGGCGGGCGAAGCGATCGGGATCGTTGACGAAGCGGCGCTGCCCGTCGCCGATCGGGCCGCCACCGAAGCGGCCATAGGCGTAGAAGACCGGCAGATGCGTCAGGCCGATGCCGCTCTCCGCCGCCGCCCGGCCGATGGCCGACGCCATCTCCGCCGGGTCGGCATAGGGCGTGCCGTCGGGCGCGTGGTGCAGGTAGTGGAACTCCGCCACCGCCGTGAAGCCGCTCTCGACCATCTCGACATAGGCCTGGGCGGCGATGGCGGCGACGTCGTCGGGGTCGAGCGCGGACAGGAAGCGGTACATGACGTCGCGCCAGCCCCAGAAATTGGCCTCGCCGACGCTGCGCCGCTCGGCGAGGCCGGCCATGCCGCGCTGGAAGGCGTGGCTGTGCAGGTTGGGCATCCCCGGCACGGCGACGGCGCGGTGATGCGCGGCGTCGCCCGCGGGCACGCCCGATGCGACCGCGCTGATGGTCCCCATCGGGTCGACGGTGATCGCCACATCGGCGGCCCAGCCGTCCGGCAGCAGGGCATGGGAAAAATGCAGGGTCGTCATCGTCCGCCCGTCGTCTCTGCGATCGGCCATATCGTATAGTCCGGCGATGGATGCAGGGCGAGGCATGACGATCGACCGGGTCTATGTCGACGCGCGGCTGGCGACGATGCGGCCGGGGAGCGATCCCTACGGCACGGTGTCGCCGGGGGCGATCGCGGTCGCGGGCGAGCGCATCGCCTGGGTAGGGCCGATGGGCGACCTGCCGACCGGCCTGGCGGATGCCCAGCGCGTGTCGCTCGAGGGCCGCTGGGTCACCCCCGGCCTCGTCGATTGCCACACCCATCTCGTCTTCGCCGGCGACCGCGCCCACGAGTTCGAGCTGAGGCTGGAGGGCGCCACCTATGAGGAGCTGTCGCGGGCCGGCGGCGGCATCCTCTCGACGGTGCGTGCGACCCGGGCGGCGTCGGAAGAGGATCTCGTCGCCGCCTCCCTGCCGCGCCTCGATGCGCTGATCGCCGAGGGTGCGACCACGGTCGAGATCAAGTCCGGCTACGGCCTCTCGGTCGAGCACGAGGCGAAGATGCTGCGCGCCGCCCGGGCGCTCGGCCGCGCCCGGCCGGTGACGGTACGGACCAGCCTACTGGCCGCCCACGCGCTGCCGCCCGAATACGCGGGCGAGCCCGACCGCTACATCGACCTCTGCGCCGGCCCGATCCTCGATGCGGTGGCGGCCGAGGGTCTGGCCGACGCGGTCGACGGCTTCTGCGACAACATCGGGTTCACTCTGGCCCAGACCGAACGCCTCTTCGCCGCGGCCCGCGCCAAGGGCCTGCCGGTCAAGCTGCATGCCGAGCAGCTCTCCAACCAGCATGGTGCTGCACTCACCGCCCGCATGGGCGGGCTCTCGGCCGACCACCTCGAATACCTGGACGAAGACGGCGCCATCGCCATGGCGCGCGCCGGCACCGTCGCCGTGCTGCTGCCGGGCGCCTTCTACTTCCTCAAGGACACGCACAAGCCGCCGGTCGACCTGCTGCGCCGCCACGGCGTCGCCATCGCGGTCTCGACCGATCTCAACCCCGGCTCATCGCCGCTCCATTCGCCGCTGCTGACGATGAACATGGCCTGCACCCTCTTCGCGCTGACCCCGGCCGAGGCGCTGGCGGGGATGACGCGCAACGCCGCCAAGGCGCTCGGCATCGCCGACGACACGGGCACCATCGAGGCCGGCAAGCGCGCCGACCTCGCGGTGTGGAACGTCGAGCGGCCGGGCGAGCTCGCCTACCGCATCGCCTGGAACCCGTTGCATCTGCGCCTATGGGGTGGCCGATGAGCACGATCGCGATCGGCGGCGGGACACAACCCCTCGCGGCCTGGCGCCAGGTGCTGCACGGCGGCGCCACCGTGGCGCTCGATCCGGCGGCGCGTCCGGCCGTCGAGCGAAGCGCCGCCACCGTCGCGGCCATCGTCGCGCGCGGTGCGCCCGTCTATGGCGTCAACACCGGCTTCGGCAAGCTCGCCCACGCGCGCATCGAGGCCGACGACCTGGCTCTCCTGCAGCGCAATCTCGTGCTGTCGCATGCGGTCGGGATCGGACAGCCCTTGCCCGATGCGGTCGTGCGCCTCGTGATGGCATTGAAGCTCGCCGGCCTCGCACGCGGCGCCTCGGGCGTGCGTTGGGAGACGGTCGCCCTGCTGGAGAGCATGCTCGCCGTCGACCTGCTGCCCGTCATCCCGGGCCAGGGTTCGGTCGGCGCGTCGGGCGATCTGGCCCCGCTCGCCCATCTGGCGGCGGCGATGATCGGGGTCGGCGAATGCCGCCTCGCCGGCATCTCCATGCCCGCCGCCGAAGGGCTGGCGCTCGCCGGCCTCGCCCCGCTCGAGCTGGGACCCAAGGAGGGGCTGGCGCTGCTCAACGGCACCCAGGTGTCGACGGCCCTCGCACTGGCCGGCCTCTTCGCCGTCGAGCGCGTGTTCCGCGCGGCGCTGGCGGCGGGCGCGCTCTCGCTCGACGCCGCACTCGGCTCCGACACGCCGTTCGACGCGCGCATCCACGCGCTGCGCGGCCATGCGGGACAGCGCGATACGGCGACGGCCTTCCGGGCGCTGGTGGCCGACAGCGGCATCCGCGCCTCGCATATCGACTGCGGCAAGGTGCAGGACCCCTATTGCCTGCGCTGCCAGCCGCAGGTGATGGGCGCCTGCCTCGACATGCTGCGCGACGCCGGCGCCACGCTGGCCATCGAGGCCAACGCCGTCTCCGACAATCCGCTGGTCTTCCCCGAGACGGGCGAGGTGCTGTCCGGCGGCAACTTCCATGCGGAGCCGGTCGCCTTCGCCGCCGACCGCATCGCGCTGGCGGCGGCCGAGATCGGCTCCCTCGCCGAGCGCCGCGTGGCGATGCTGACCGACGGCTCGATCAGCGGCCTGCCTGCCTTCCTGACAGCCAGGCCGGGGCTGAACTCTGGCTTCATGATCGCCCATGTCACCGCCGCCGCACTGGCGGCCGAGAACAAGCAGCGCGCGACGCCGGCCAGCATCGACAGCCTGCCGACCTCGGCCAACCAGGAGGACCACGTCTCGATGGCGACCCATGCCGCCCGCCGGCTCGCCGACATGGCGGAGAACGCGGCCGGCATCGTCGGCATCGAGCTGATGGCGGCCTGCCAGGGCGTCGACTTCCACGCGCCGCTCGCGTGCAGCCCGGTGCTGGAGCGGGTGCGGGCGCTGGTGCGCGGCCGCATCGCCCATCTCGAAGACGACCGCTTCATGGCGCCGGACCTCGCGGCTGCATGCGACCTCGTGCTCACGGGCGCCTTGGCCGAGGCCGCCGGCGCGGCGCTCGACAGCGTGGCCCTGGAGGGTTTCTCCCGATGATGCCGACCGAGGCGGAGATCGCCGACTACCGCGCCGACGGCGCGGTGTGCCTGCGCGGCGTGCTGGCGCCGGAATGGCTGAATCTGTTGGCGGCGGGGGTCGACCGCAACCTGCGCGAGCCCGGCCCCTTCGGCAAGCGCTACACGCCGGACGGACGGCCCGGCCTCTTCTTCGGCGACT
>JBFWXJ010000029.1:0-25411 GCA_050187535.1 Alphaproteobacteria bacterium
TTGCCCTATCTCGGCGGCGTCGCCCGCCTGGAATGGACCATGCGCGTGTCGCGGCGCTCGCCCGTCGGACGCCCCCTCGATCCGGCGGCGATCCTCGCCGTGGCCGCCGCCGACCAGCCGCGCCTCGCGCTGCGCCTCGATCCGTCCCTGCGTTACGTCGTCTCGCGGTGGCCGATCCTGGCCATCTGGCAGGCCAACCAGTCCGCGGGCGAGGTGCCCGCGGTGCGGCTCGACCAGCCGGGCGGGACGATCGAGCTGCGTCGCGAGGGCGACGGTGTCGCCATGGCCCGGATCCGGCGCGTCGACGCGGCCTTCCGGCGGGCGCTGCGCCGCGGCCTGCCGCTGCTCGAGGCCACCGAGGTGGCGCTGGACGTCGACCCTCACTTCGATCTGGCCGCGGCGATCCGCGGCCTGTTCGCCGGCGGCTACGTCGTCCGCCTCGCCATCGTCCGCGACCCGACCCGAAAGGAACCCGACCAATGGACCTGAGCATGCACGCGTCGTCCGCCCGCGACGGCATCGCCGATCGCGCCGCTATCGTCCTCGACCGCCTGGCCGCCTTCCCGCCGTCATTGCGCCTGCTGCTGGGCCGCGTGGCGGTGGCGGCCGTGTTCTGGCGTTCCGGGCTTACGAAGATCGCCAACTGGGACCAGACGGTCGCTCTGTTCGCCGACGAGTACCAGGTGCCCGTGCTGCCGCCGGAGCTGGCCGCCTGGCTCGGCACCGCCGCGGAGCTGACGGCGCCGGTGCTGCTCGTCCTCGGGCTGGCGGCGCGGTTCGGAGCGCTGACCCTGCTCGGCGTCACCGCGGTCATCCAGGTCTTCGTCTACCCCGCAGCCTGGCCCGAGCACCTGCTGTGGGCGACGCTGCTGCTGATGGTCGCGACCGAGGGTGCCGGACGCATCTCGCTCGATCATCCGCTGCGCCGCCTCCTGCTCGGACGCCGGCGATGACGGCCGACCGCCTGCGCGTCGTCGTCGTCGGGGCCGGCTTCGGCGGGCTTTCGGCGACGAAGGCGCTGGCGTCCGCCCCCGTCGACGTCACCCTCGTCGACCGGCGCAACCACCATCTTTTCCAGCCGCTGCTCTACCAGGTCGCGACGGCGGGCCTGTCGCCGTCGGAGATCGCCCAGCCGATCCGCGCGATCGTCCGACGGCAGCGCAACGTGCGTGTGCTGCTGGGCGAGGTGACGGGCATCGACGCCGACGGCCGGGCGGTGCTGCTCGGCCGTCGGCGCATTCCCTACGATCGCCTGGTGCTCGCCACCGGCGCGAGGCACGCGTACTTCGGCCACGACGAGTGGGAGCCGCATGCGCCGGGCCTGAAGCGGATCGAGGACGCGACGGAGATCCGGCGCCGCATCCTCACTGCCTTCGAGGCCGCCGAATCGACCGAGGACATGGCCGAGCGCCGTCGGCTCCTCACCTTCGTCGTGGTCGGGGCCGGGCCGACCGGCGTCGAGCTGGCCGGCGCGATCGTCGAGCTCGCAAGGCGTGCGCTCGCCGCGGACTTCCGCGCGATCGATCCCCGCCAGGCGCGGGTCGTCCTGGTCGAGGCGGGCGACAGGGTGCTCCCCGCCTTTCCCGCCCGGCTGTCGGCCGTAGCGCTGGACTCGCTGCACCGTCTCGGCGTCGAGGTCCGCCTCGGCGCACCGGTGGCCGCGGTCGACGGCAACATGGTCCGCATCGGGCCGGAGTCGGTCCCGACGGCCACGGTCATCTGGGCCGCTGGCGTCGCCGCCTCACCGGCCGCCGGATGGCTGGGCGCCGCGTGCGACCGCGCCGGTCGCATCCTGGTGGCACCGGACCTGACGGTGCCGGACCGCGCGGAGATATTCGCGATCGGCGACACCGCGGCGGTCGCCGGCGCCGACGGCCGGCCGCTGCCCGGCATCGCGCCGGTTGCCAAGCAGCAGGGCATGCATGTCGCCGCGGCGATCCGGGCGAGCGTGCGCGGCCTCGCGGCGCCCGCCTTCCGGTATCGGCATCTCGGCAACATGGCGACCATCGGGCGCAAGGCGGCGGTCGCCGACTTCGGCCGGGTCAGCCTCAGCGGGCTGCCCGCCTGGCTGCTGTGGGGGGCCGCCCATGTCTGGTTCCTCATCGGCTTCCGCAATCGGATCGCCGTCGTCCTGGACTGGCTGTGGGGCTACGTGACCTTCCACAGCGGCGCACGGCTGATCACCGGCGGAGAGCGCGATCCTGGCCCAGTATCATCAAGTAAAACTCACGAGTTCGTGTAAGCAGGTGATGAAGTAGTCATTAGATATATTTGCGATAATCGAAGATAGTCCAGTTGAAGCAAATAAATGCTTCGCACATGAACCCGAAGGAGACGTGACAATGCGCAAGACGACGCTCGCCCTCGCCGCCGCCGCCCTGATGGGTATCCTGGCGGGACCCGCCCTCGCCGGCCCCTGCGACAACAAGATGGCCGAGCTGAAGCCGATGATGGCCAAGGTGACGGACACCACGATGAAGACCGCGCTCGACGGCCGCTGGACGCAGGCCGAGGCGGCCCAGCGCGCCAACGACGACAAGTCCTGCATGGAGCATCTCGCGTTCATCGAGCGCGCGCTCAAGGAAGGCAAGATGTAGGTCGGGTCCGCATCGCGGATGACGGCCGACGCGCCGGATGCATTCCCGCATCCGGCGCGTTCCGTTTCGGTGAAACCTCCGCGTTCCGCGTGCGTTGACTCCGCGCAAGTCGCCGGAGTCCCGCCAAATGCCCCTCGATACCGCCGAATCCGTCCGCACTCCCTCGCCGTGCTGCGAGCTCTGTCGCTCACCCGTCATCGCGGTTCCCGGGATGGCGTGCCACGGCGCCATCCGGGTCGAACGGTTCGAATGCGTCGGTTGCGGCCACGAGCAGGCGACGGTGATCCGATTGCCGGCTCCCGCGAATCGCGCCCGGCCGCTCGTCGTCGGCGCGCCCCGCTCCGCCGAGATCGTCGAGTTTCCCCGAGGAGACTCGCGATAGCACCTCGACGCTGGCGGTTCCGGAGGAAAGATCACAGTTTCGCCACAATCTGACCCAGCGAGTGTCGCATTCCGGCATCACCTTGAGCCTCGTCGCGGAAGGCACTCCGCACACCAGTGCCCCGCGGCGGTTTCAACGCCTCCTTGGCAGCAAGCCCGCTGCCCCTGGGGCGGCTGCCTCCCCCCCTCGGCAGCCGCCCCTTCTTTTTGTCCGGATGCCGGACGCACGCGGCGCCACCAAGGCGCGGGGCGAAATCACAATTTCGCCATAATTTGACCCTTGCACTGTCTCATTCGTGCATCATTTTGATGATGTCGCGAACGACGCAGGCGCGTCACGCGACGGTACTCAACGCCTCCTTGGCAGCTTTCGACCGCTGCCCCTCGGGCGGTTGCCGGCCCCCCTCGGCAACCGCCCGTTTCTTTTGTGCTATCAACCGACGGCTATGTCGGCGTTCGCGGGCGAAGGACTGGGCTGCATCCGCGGCGAGCGCGTGGTGTTCGCCGACCTTTCCTTCCGCGTCGACGCCGGCGATGCCCTCGTGCTCACCGGCGCGAACGGCAGCGGCAAGTCGAGCCTGCTGCGGCTGATGGCCGGCTTGGCGCCGCCGGCGGCCGGCCGGCTCACCTGGGACGGGGTCCCGGTCGCGGAGGATCCCGAGTCGCACCGCGCCAGGCTGCGCTGGATCGGGCATGCGGATGCCGTGAAGCCGGCCCTGACGGCACGCGAGAACGCGCTCTTCTGGGCACGGCTCGCCGGCGCCGCCGATCCCGCCGCGACGGTTTCCGCGGCCCTCGATCGCCTCGCCCTTGCCGCTATCGCCGACTCGCCGGCGCGCTGGCTGTCGCAGGGGCAGCGGCGGCGGCTGGCGCTGGCGCGTCTTCTTGCTGCCGGCCCGGCATCGCTCTGGCTCCTGGACGAACCGACCGTCGGCCTCGACGGCCCGACCGTGGCGTCCCTTGAAGAGCTGCTCGCTGGCCATCGCGCGGCAGGCGGCATCGTCGTCGCCTCCACCCATGTGCCGATCGCGCTTCCCGGAGCCGCGCAATTGGCGCTGGTGTCGCCGCCGGCGGCGGATGCGGAGGAATGACCGCGTTCGCGGCCTTGCTGCGGCGCGAGCTGGCGCTGGCGGTGCGACAGGGCGCCGACGCCCTCGTCGCGGTGCTGTTCTTCGTGCTGGCGGCGACCCTCTTCCCCTTCGGGGTGGGGCCCGAGCCGAACCTGCTGGCGCGGATCGCTGCCGGCATCATCTGGGTCACGGCGCTCCTCTCGGTCATGCTGGCGCTCGACCGGCTCTTCCTCGCCGACTACGAGGACGGCAGCCTCGATGTGATGGCGACCACGCCGATGCCGCTCGTTGTCGTCGTGCTGGCCAAGTGCCTCGCGCAGTGGCTGCTCTCGGGCCTGCCGCTGATCGCAGCGACCCCGGTGCTCGCCCTCTTGCTCCAGCTTCCCGCCGAAGGGCTGCCGACATTGCTCCTGGCGCTGGCGCTGGGCACGCCGACGCTCGTGCTGATCGGCGCCGTGGGCGCGGCCCTGGTACTGGGCGCCCGGCGCGGCGGAGTCCTGCTGGCGCTGCTCGTGCTGCCGCTGGCCGTGCCGGTGCTGATCTTCGGTGTCGCAGGGGTCGAATCCGCCATTGCCGGCCTGCCGGCGCGGCCCCATCTCCTCGTGCTGGCCGCCCTCCTGCTGGCGGCGCTGGCGACGGCGCCGCTCGCCGCGGCGGCCGCGCTGCGGCGGGCGGTGGAGTAGGGGGCCGGGCGGGCGGTTCCGCCGCATTACCGGCGACCGCGCGCGATGGTATTCTCACAGGCGTCCATGGCCCTGCACCGCTTCGCCAACCCCGCCCGTTTCCTGCGGTTCAGCGCCGCGGTCCTGCCTTGGGTCGCCGGCGGCGCGACGCTGTGCATCGCTGCCGGCCTCGCGCTCGGCCTCGTCGTCTCGCCGGCCGACTACCAGCAGGGCGAGACCGTGCGCATCATGTACGTCCATGTCCCGTCCGCGTGGATGGCGATGGCCGCGTACACGGTGGTGGCGGGCGGCAGCGTCTCGGCACTGGTATGGCGCCATCCGCTGGGCGACCTGGTGGCCCGAGCGGCTGCTCCCATCGGCGCCGGCTTCACGCTGGTCTGCCTCGTCACCGGCGCGCTGTGGGGCAAGCCCATGTGGGGCGCCTGGTGGGTGTGGGACGCGCGGCTGACCTCCGTCCTTGTCCTCTTCTTTCTCTATCTCGGCTACATCGCCCTGCAGAACGCCTTCGACGACCCGACCCGGGGCGAGAAGGCCGCGGCGATCCTCGCCATCGTCGGCTTCGTCAACGTGCCGATCATCAAGTGGTCGGTCGACTGGTGGAACACGCTGCACCAGCCGGCCAGCGTGGCGCGGCTGGCCGGGCCGGCGATCCATCCGGCGATGCTGACCCCGCTGCTGCTGATGGGGGCCGGCTTCGCGCTATATTTCGTCGCGGTGCTGCTGCTGCGGGTCAGGGCGGAGATCGCCGCGCGCCGCATCCGCGCCCTGCGCCTCGCCACGATCGAAGGCTGACGGGGCATGGAGGCGCTCTCGGCCTTCCTCGCCATGGGCGGCTACGGCGGCTTCGTGTGGCCGGCCTATGCCGTGGCCGCAGTCGTGTTGGTCGGCATGTTGGCGGCCGCCCTGGTGCGCCTGCGCCGCGAGGAGCGGACGCTCGCCCGCCTCTCCGCCGGAACGGGGCGCCGGTCGCGCGCGCGGGCGGCGGGCACCCCGCCGAACGCGGCCGTCCCGGAGTCGGCGCGATGACGCGCAAGCGCCGCCGGCTGATGGTGCTGGCGATCGCCATGGGCCTGCTCGGCAGCGCCACGGCGCTGGTGCTGGCCGCCTTCCAGGACAGCCTCGTCTTCTTCTACAGCCCGAGCGACGTGGCGACGAAGGGCGCGCCCGGCGAGCGCCCCTTCCGCCTGGGCGGCCTCGTCGAGGAGAAGAGCGTGGCGCGCGCGGCAGATGGCCGTGCCGTCACCTTCCGGATCACGGACGGCGCGCACGCCATCCGCGTCGCCTATGCCGGCATTCTTCCCGACCTGTTCCGCGAGGGGCAGGGCGTGGTGACCGAGGGCCGGATGCGCGCCGACGGCGTCTTCGAGGCGCGCGAGGTGCTGGCCAAGCACGACGAGACCTACATGCCGCGCGAGGTCGCCGACGCGCTGAAGAGGTCCGGCCACTGGAAGGACGAGAAGAAGTGAGGCGGGGGCGGGAATCGCACGGGCGTCGGTGCGCCCTTCGACGATGCTGCCTTGAAAGCAGGAAGCAGGACGTCCGCTTCCTCGTGGACGAGAAGTGTTTCCTCGTCCTGAGCCTGTCGAAGGACGAGGCTCTCCGGCCTGAGAGCCTCATGGTTCGACAGGCTCACCATGAGGAAATTGGCGTCACAGGAGCGCCTTTCCCTCATCGTGGTGCGCGCCCGCGCCCCGGGTGTCTCGGGGTGAGGAAGGTCTTTGATGGAACAAGGGAAGACCTCGTCCGAGCACCGCCGAGGGACGCACTGGCGCGTGTCCGGGGCGCCCGGTGAGAGCGAAATCATGATCGTCGAGCTCGGGCATTTCGCGCTGGCGCTGGCGCTGCTCGTGGCGCTCGTCCAGGGCACGCTGCCGCTGGTCGGCGCGGGGCGCGGCGACGGCCGGCTGATGGCGGTCGCGGGGCCGGCGGCGGCCATGCAGGCGGCCCTCATCCTGGCGGCGTTCGCGGCGCTGACCTGGGCCTTCCTCGTCTCGGACTTCTCGGTCGCCCTGGTGGCGCAGAACAGCCACCGCACCAAGCCGCTGCTCTACCGGATATCCGGCGTCTGGGGGAACCACGAAGGCTCGATGCTCCTCTGGGTCCTGGTGCTGGCTCTCTTCGGCGCCGCGGTGGCGCTGTTCGGGCGCAACCTGCCGCCGCGCCTGCGCGCGCGCGTGGTGGCGATCCAGGGACTGATCGGGGTCGGCTTCCTCGCCTTCGTGCTGGCGACGTCGAATCCGTTCCTGCGCCTCGACCCGGCTCCCTTCGACGGCAACGGCCTCAACCCGCTGCTGGAGGATCCGGGCCTCGCCTTCCATCCGCCGATGCTCTACCTCGGCTATGTCGGCTTCTCGGTCGCCTTCTCCTTCGCCGTGGCCGCGCTGATCGAGGGGCGGGTGGACGCCGCCTGGGCGCGCTGGGTCAGGCCGTGGACGCTGGCCGCGTGGTGCGCCCTGACACTGGGCATCGCGCTCGGCAGCTGGTGGGCCTACTACGAACTCGGCTGGGGCGGCTGGTGGTTCTGGGACCCGGTCGAGAACGCCTCCTTCATGCCTTGGCTGGTCGGCACCGCGCTGCTGCACTCGGCGATCGTCGTCGAGAAGCGCGATGCGCTGAAGGGCTGGACCATCCTGCTCGCCATCCTCGCCTTCTCGCTGTCGCTGCTCGGCACGTTCCTCGTACGCTCGGGCGTGCTGACCTCGGTCCACGCCTTCGCGGTCGACCCGGCGCGCGGCATCTTCATCCTGCTGCTGCTGGCGCTGGTGATCGGCGGCAGCCTCGTCCTCTTTGCGGTGCGCGCGCCGTCGCTGGCGCCGGGCGGCCTCTTCGCGCCGATCAGCCGCGAGGGCGCGCTCGTGCTGAACAACCTCCTGCTGTCGACCGCGGCCGCGACGGTGCTGGTCGGCACGCTCTACCCGCTCGTGCTGGAGGCGCTGACCGGCGCCAAGGTCTCGGTCGGTGCGCCTTTCTTCGAGGCGACCTTCGTCCCGATGGCGATCCCGCTGCTGGCCGCGGTCGCCGTCGGGCCGCTGCTGGCATGGAAGCGCGGCGACCTCGCGGGCGCCCTTTCGCGCCTGTGGGTGGCCGCCGTCCTGGCCGCCGCTTCCGCCCTGGCGACACTGTGGCTCATGGGCTTCCGACCGGTCATGGCGCTGCTCGGCATGGCGCTCGCCGCCTGGCTCGTCGCCGGCGCGGCGGTCGACCTGGCGGAGCGCGTGCGGCTCTTCCGGGTGCCGCTCGCCGGCAGCCTCGCGCGCGCCATCCACCTGCCGCGGGCGGCCTGGGGTGCCGCGCTCGCCCATGCCGGAGTGGGTATCCTGGTGGCCGGCGCCGTCGCGGCCTCGGCATGGAAGACCGAGCTGGTGACGACGCTGCGCCCCGGCGACGCCGCGACGCTCGCCGGATGGACCTACCGCCTGGAGACGGTGGAGCCGGTGACCGGCCCCGACTACCGCGCGGACCGCGGCACCGTCACGATCCTGTCGGACGGCCGCACGGTCGCCGTCGTCCACCCCGAGAAGCGCTTCTACCCGGTCCAGGGCATGCCGACGACCGAGGCCGCGATCCATACCCGGTGGGTGGCCGACCACTACGTCGTGCTGGGCGATCCCGACGGCGCCGGAGGATGGACGACGCGAATCTATCACGAGCCGCTGGTGCCCTTCCTGTGGATCGGTGCCCTCGTGATGGCGGTGGGCGGTCTGCTGTCGCTGAGCGACCGGCGGCTCAGGGTCGGCGCGCCCGCCCGTGGCCGGGTCCCGTCCGCCGCCGCCGTCCGCGCCTGAGGGCCGTCGGATGCGGCGGCGCCTCGTCTACCTCCTGCCGGCGCTCGTCTTCGCGCTGATCGCCTCGTACCTCCTGGCCGGGCTCGGCCTCGATCCGCGTACCGTGCCGTCGGCGCTGATCGACAAGCCGGCGCCCGCCTTCGACCTGCCGGCCCTCGGCGACATCGCGCCGGGGCTGAAGACCGCCGATCTCGGCGGCGAGCCCGTGCTGGTCAATGTCTTCGCCTCCTGGTGCGTGCCCTGCCGGGCCGAGCACCCGATCCTGATGCGGCTCGCGGCCGAGAAGGGCATCCCCGTCTACGGCATCGCCTACAAGGACAAGCCCGCCGATTCGCTGCGCTTCCTGGGGCAGCTCGGCAACCCGTACCGGCGGATCGGGGTGGACGCGGACGGGCGGGCCGGCATCGAATGGGGCGTCTACGGGGTGCCCGAGACCTACCTCGTCGACAAGGCGGGCCGCATCCGCCACCGCCATGTCGGCGCGATCGGGCCGCAGGACGTGGCGGCGATCGTCGACCGCGTCGAGCGGCTGCGGCGCCCGTGAGCTACCGGCTGGCGGCACTCCTCCTGCTGCTGGCGACTGCAGCGGCGGCAGTCGAGCCGGGCGAGCGGCTTGCCGATCCGGCGCTCGAGGCGCGTGCCCGGGCACTGTCGCGTGAGCTGCGCTGCCTCGTCTGCCAGAACCAGTCGATCGACGATTCGAGCGCGCCGCTCGCGCGCGACCTGCGCCTGCTGGTGCGCGAGCGGCTGCAGGCGGGCGACGACGCCGCCGCCGTGAAGGACTATCTGGTGGCGCGCTACGGCGATTTCGTGCTGCTGCGCCCGCCGGTGAAGCCCGAGACCTGGGCCTTGTGGGCCGCGCCGCCGCTCGTCCTGGCGGCGGGGGCGGTGGTGCTGTTCGCCGCGTTCCGCCGCCGCCGTCGGGCGGCTGCCCAACCCGCGCCGCTGTCGCCGGCCGAGCGGGCGCGGGTCGCGGCGCTGCTGGCGCGCGAGCCGGACGGAAGGGGCGGGGCGTGATCCTGCTCTGGGTCGCAGCCGCCGCCGTCGCGGTGCTCGTCGCGGTGCTGCTGGTCCGGCCGCTGGTGGCGGCGCGCCCGCCCGAGACCGCCGACCGCCTCGACTTCGACCTTGCGATCTATCGCGACCAGCTGGCCGAGGTCGAACGGGCCGCGGCGGCCGGCGAGACGACGGCCGCCGAGGCCGCTGCCGCCCGCACCGAGGTCGAGCGGCGCATCCTCGCCGCCGGCGAGCGGGGCGAAGCCGCCGCCGCGGCCGGTGGGCGAACCGTCCTCGCGGGTGTCCTCGCGCTCGCCGTCCCGCTCGGCGCCTTCGGCCTCTATGTCTGGCACGGGGCACCGCATCTGCCGGGCCAGCCCGCTGCCCAGCGCGCGGCGCCCGCCGCCGGCGCCACGGCCGATCTCGAGGCCGCGGTGACGCGGCTCGCCGCCCGCCTGCAGGAGCGTCCCGACGACGTCGCCGGCTGGGAGCTGCTCGCGCGCTCGCTGGTCCAGGCGGCGCGGCCGCAGGAGGCGGCCGAGGCCTATCGCCACCTCATCGCCATCGCAGGCGCGCGGCCGGACCTGCATGCGGCCCATGGCGAGGCGCTGACGATGGCGGCGGGGGGCATCGTGACGCCGGCGGCGCGCGACGCCTTCCGTCAGGCGGGCGACGATCCGCGGGCGCGCTTCTATCTCGGGGAGGCGGCGGTCCAGGCAGGCGACCTGGACGAGGCGCTCCGGCGGTGGACGGCGCTGGAAGCCGATTCGCCGGCCGACGCGCCGTGGCGGCCGCTGCTGCGCCGGCGCATCGCCGAGACGGCCGCCGCCCGCGGCGTGGCGGTGCCGCCGCCGGCCGCTGCTGCGCCCGATGCCGCCGGCGATGCGATCATGCGCCTGCCCGAGGGGGAGCGGGCGGCCGCGATCCGCAGCATGGTCGAGGGGCTGGCGCAGCGACTGGCCGACAATCCCGACGATCGCGAGGGCTGGCGGAGGCTCGGCCGGTCCTGGCGGGTCCTGAGCGAGCCGGGCCGTGCGGTCGAGGCGCTGACGAAGGCCGTCGCGCGCTTCCCCGACGACCTGGAGCTGCGCCTCGACCTGGCCACCGCACAACTCGAGGCGGCCGGCGGCGACGCGTCGCTGCCGCCCGCCTTCCTGGAGACGATGCGCGCCGCGGCCCGGCTGGCGCCGGAGCATCCGCAGGTCCTGTGGTATCTCGGCCGGGCGGCCGCCGAGGGCGGCGACCCGGCCGAGGCGCGCCGCCTGTGGCGCCTGCTCGTCGACCGCCTGCCGGCCGGCACGCCGGCGCGGGCGGAGGTCGAAACCCGGCTCGCGGCGCTGCCCGAAGAATCTTCGCCGCGCCGTTGAACCTGTCGCGGGCGTCCCGCGACCAAGGGGCAGAGGACGCGGCATCCCCCCTCCCCAGCCGCCCTCAGGAACGCTTCCCCCAGAGCGCGAGCCCGGCCATCCCCCCTGGCCGGGCTCGATCCTTTTCGGGCCGAAGATTCTTTTCCGCGCGGATGAACCCGCTGCGGAGTGCCGGCGACGAAGGGGCAGAGACGCGGCGTTCCCCTCCCCCAGCCGCCCTCCGCGAACGCTTCCCCCAAAGCGCGCCGAGCCCGGCCACTCCCCATGGCCGGGCTCGATCTCTTTCGGGGCCGGCGCGGCGCTGCTTCTCCCCTGCGTCCTCGGTCGGCCTCACGAATGCATGTGCCGGGGGGAACCCGCCAGCAGCTCGGCCACGTGCACGGTCGGCCGACCACGACGGGCGTGGTGGCGGACCACACCATCGGCCCCCCGTCGGCTTCCGGGGCATCGGTCGGTATGCGGAACGCCCGCGCGGTCGGCCTCGCCAGCGGTGCCTCGGGCTCGCGCAATTCGCCCCGCTCACACGAGCTCGCGTACCGTGTCCGACGCGATCGTGAGCGCGATCCTGCCCCGGGCGGGCGTGCCGCGGACGAGCGATTCCGCCAGATGCGCCGCCTGCGTGAGGGTCACCTTGGGCGGCATGGGCGGCTCGTGCGGATCGACCAGCGCTTCGACGAGCACCGGGCCGGGCGTCGCAAGAGCCTCGCGCAGGATCGCCCCGCATTGGCCCGGATCATCGATGAAGAAGCTCTTCAGGCCGAAGCCCTTGGCGACGAGCGCGAAATCGATGGGCTGGAGGTCGCAGACATATTCGGGATGTCCCAGGAAGACCATCTGCTCCCATTTGATCTGGCCCAGGCTGTTGTTCTTGATGACGATGATCTTGACGTCGAATCCATACTTCATGCAGGTCGCGAGCTCTCCCATGAGCATGGTGAAGCCACCGTCGCCGATGAAGCAGACGACCTGCCGCTGGGGATAAGCCGCCGCGGCTGCGACCGCGTAGGGAAGACCGCAGGCCATGGTGGCGAGATTGCCCGAGCAGGAAAACTTCATGTCGCCGCGGATCATGAGATGGCGGGCCGCCCAGGTCGTTATCGTCCCGGAATCGGTCGCGACGATGGCGTCTTCCGCCAGGAGCTTGTTGAGCTCGTGCGCGACCACCTGCGGCTTCATCGGCTTGTCCCGACGCGTGCCGCGCTCGGTCATCAGGTCCTGCCACTCCCGCATGCCGGCGGTGGCATCCTCCAGGAACGAGCGGTCCTCGCGATAGCGCAGGCGTGGCAGCAGCGCCTCCAGCACCCGTGCGGTGTCGCCGACCAGTGCCGCCTCGACCGGATAGCGCAGCCCGACCCGCTGCGGATCGATCTCGATCTGCACGGCTCGCGCCTGACCCGGTTCCGGATAGTATTCGATGTAGGGGAAGTTGCTGCCGGCGATGAGCAGCGTGTCGCATTCCTCCAGCGCCTCCTGCGACGGCTTCGTGCCGAGCAGGCCGATGCCGCCGGTCGAGTAGGGACTGTCGTCCGGCAGGGCACCCTTCCCCAGGAGCGGCTTGGCGACCGGTGCGCCGAGCCGCTCGGCCACGGCCATTAGCTGTGCGCGTGCGCCGAGGGCGCCCTGTCCGGCCAGGATCGCCGTCCTCTTGCCGGCGTTGAGGATCGCGGCGGCGCGGGACAGCTGCTCCTCGCTCGGCAGCTGCGCCGAGACGGCCATCAGGTCCGAGCCATGCCGGGGCACGTTGCGCTTCGAGCGGTGTCCTTCGCCGATCTCCTGGGACTGGATGTCGACCGGCACCGTGATGTGCGAGACGCCTCTTCGGGCTAGGGCCGTGCGGCACGCGAGGTCGACGGCGTTCTCGACATGCGTCGGTCCCATCACCCGGGTGTTGTAGACGCAGACATCCATGAACAGCTTGTCCAGCTCCACGTCCTGCTGGGTATGCGTCTGCAGCAGGTCATGGAACTGCAGCCCGGTGATCGCCAGCACCGGCTGCTGGTCCAGCTTGGCGTCGTAGAGGCCGTTGAGGAGATGTATGCCCCCGGGGCCGGAGGTGGCGATGCAGACCCCCAGCCGGCCCGTCCACTTCGCATAGCCGCACGCCGCGAAGGCCGCGGCTTCCTCATGGCGCACCTGGATGAAGCGGATCCTGTCCTGGCGCGTGCGCAACGCCTCAATGATGCCGTTGATGCCGTCGCCGGGGATTCCGAAGATCGTGTCCACGTTCCAGTCGATCAGCGCGTCGACCAGGATGTCGCCGGTAGTTGGTCTTGCCATCGCTTGCCTCCGGAAATCGCTGCATGCGTGCAACCGCGCCGATGCGCCGACCCGGCTTTCGAAGGTCAACCGGGCCTCGCCGCACAACGTTCCTGGGCTGCCGCGCGCACCGGTAAGGCCCGCGGTCCGGTATGGAGTCGGCGGCGGAACCAGGCCCGTCTCATCGGGTTCCTAGCTGGAGTCCTGAAGTGAGCGACCCGACCCGTCCGGTCGGCCGCGCCGGGTTGCCAGTGGAAAGGAGACTGCGCGGATGCAGTCCAGGCTCCTCGCCGACAATGATGGTCAGCGCACGTTCGCCGTCGTCCTCGAGACCGGGGACGATGTGATGGCGTGCCTTCGCGCATTCGCCGAGAAGGAGCGGCTCTCGGCTGCGCAGTTCACGGCGATCGGCGCCTTCAGGCGTGCCGTGATGACCTACTTCGACTGGGAGACGAAGACCTATCTTCGCAATCCGGTGGACGAACAGGTCGAGGTCGCTTCCCTGACGGGCGATGTGGCGCTGGCGCCGGATGGCGGTCGGGCGATTCACATCCACGCGGTGCTCGGCCGGCGCGACGGGACGGCAGTTGCCGGCCATCTGGCGGAGGGCCATGTCCGCCCCACCCTCGAAGTCGTGCTCACCGAATCGCCGGCGCATCTGCGCAAGAGGCACGATCCGGAGAGCGGCCTGGCGCTCATCCGGCCGGAGGAGTAGGGCGGTGATCGCATCCGCGCGCAATCGCGCCGGCGAGGTTGTGGTCGTGACCGGCGCCTCTGCCGGCGTCGGGCGCGCGACCGCGCGCCGATTCGCTCGCGACGGAGCCACCGTCGCCTTGATCGCACGCGATCCCGCGTCTCTCGCGGAAACCGTCGCGGAGCTGGAGTCGGTCGGCGGAAGGGCACTGGCTGTTCCGGTCGACATGGCCGACGCGGAGGCGGTGTTCGCGGCCGCGGGCGAGATCGAGGCGAAGCTCGGTCCGATCGACGTGTGGGTCAACAACGCCATGGTGACCGTCTTCGCCCCCGTCGCCGATACGACGCCCGAAGAATTCCGCCGCGTCACCGAAGTGACCTATCTCGGCTGCGTGCACGGCACCATGGCTGCGCTGCGATGCATGCGGACGCGCGATCGCGGCGTCATCGTCCAGGTCGGCTCCGCGCTCTCCTATCTGGGGCTGCCTCTCCAGTCGGCCTATTGCGGCGCCAAGCATGCCGTCCGTGGCTTCACGGATTCGCTGCGGGCCGAGCTCCTCCACGACCGCAGCAACATCGGCCTGGCGATGGTGCATCTGCCGGCCGTCAACACGCCCCAGTTCGATTGGGCGCGCACCCATCTCGACCGCGAACCGCGCCCCGTTCCGCCGGTCCTTCAGCCCGAGGCGGCCGCCGAGGCGATCGTGAAGGCGGCCCGGCGGCCGCGGCGCGAGCTGTGGGTGGGCTTCAGCACGGTGAAGGCGATCATCGGGAGCGCCGTCGCTCCCGGCCTGCTCGACCGGTATCTCGCGTGGCGCGGCTATGACGCGCAGGCGACGCGGCGGCCGGTTCCCCCCGGGCGAAGGGACAATCTGGACGCGCCGGTCCGCAGCCTGCATCGCACGCGCGGATCGTTCGGCAGCGAAGCCCATGGGGGCGCGCATGCGGCGTCCGGACATGCGGTGCGGCTCGGGATGGCGGTGCTCGGGCTCGGGATGGTGGCCGCGGGATGGATCGTGTCCGCGCGGATCGCGCGCGAAGGCGGCGACGCGCGCAGGCGCGCGCGATTTTTCCGCATGACCGGATGAACCTTCCGCCGAGGCCGCGCGACGGAGTGGGTGAGGACGGGCGATCCCCCTTCCCCCGCCCGATCCCGAACCTGTCGCGTGGAGCCCGGCCATCCCCCCTCGGCCGGGCTCTTCGCGTCTTCAGTCCAGTGCCAGCGTCAGGCTCTTGAGGTAGGCGCTCTCCGGCAGCATCGGATGGACCGGGTGATCGGCGGCCGCGCCGGCGCTGCGCAGGATGCGGCCGTTTCGCCCGGCGTCCAGAAGGCCGCGTGCCACCTGTTCGGCGAACACCGCCGGCTCGACGTTGTGCGAGCAGGACGCGATGAAGAGGTAGCCGCCCGGAGCGGTCACGGTGGCGGCCAGCCGCGCCAGCTTGCGATAGCCGCGGCTGCCCGACGCCAGATCCTTCTTCGACTTCACGAAGGCCGGCGGGTCGGCGATGACCACGTCCCAGCGCTCGCGGGCGGCCGCGCGCGCCTCCAGGTCGGCGAAGACCTCGGCCCGGCGGAAGGTGCAGCGGTCGGCCACCCCGCTCAGTGCGGCCGCCGATGCCGCCAATGCCAATGCCGACTCCGAGCGGTCGACCGCCGTCACGGCCGCGGCGCCGCCGAGGGCGGCCGCCACCGCGAAGCCGCCGCCATAGGCGTAGAGGTCGAGCACGCGCGCGTCGCGCGCCAAGCCGGCCGTCCAGGCGCGGTTGTCGCGCTGGTCGAAGAACCAGCCGGTCTTCTGGCCGCCGAGGACATCGACGGGGAAGCGGCCGCCGTTCTCGACGATCTCGACCGGGCCGTCGAGGGTGCCAGAAGCGAGTTCGACGCCGACCGCCAGCCCCTCCTGGGTTCGCGCCGGGCTGTCGCCACGCAACACGATCGCGCGCGGCGCCAGCAGGCCGTCCAGCCCCTCGGCCACCAGCGGCCACAGCAGCGCCATGCCCGCGGTGTTGACCTGGGCGGCCAGCACGTCGCCGTAGCGGTCGACGACGAGGCCCGGCAGCCCGTCCGCCTCGGCATGGACGAGGCGATAGAACGGCTGGGGATAGAGCCGCTCGCGGATCGCCAGCGCCTGGCGCAGGCGGCGGCGGACGAAGTCCCCGTGGATATGGCTGCCCGCCTCGCGCGTCAGCACGCGGGCGGCGATCAGCGTATGCGGGTTGAAGGTTGCGGCGGCGACCTGTGCTCCGTCGTCGGCCACGACCGTGACCAGCGTCCCCGCCGGCAGCGCCTTGGCCGCCGGGTCCATCGCGATCTCGTTGGAGTAGATCCAGGGATGGCCGTGCCGCACGCGACGGTCGCGGCCGGGCAGCAGACCGATGCGCGGCCGCGCCTTTGGGTCGTCGTGCATGGCGGCGCAGCATAGAGATGCGCGATGCGCCCGCAAGCGTCGCGACGATCGCGTGAGGAGCGCCCGAACCGGGGCTCAGCCCGCCAGCGCCGTCGCGCGCTCCCGGAAGGCGGCGTCGAAGGGCACGGGCCTGCGGGCGCGCGTGTCGAAGCAGATGGAGACGGCCTCGGCGACGGCGAAGCAGCGCCCGTCCTGGAAGAGGCCCTGCACGAGGCGGCAGGAGGTGCGGCCGAAGGCGACGAGGCGGGTGCCCACCTGCACCTCGCCCGGGAAATGGGCCTCCGCGCGGAACTCGATCGTGACCTTGGCCAGCGTCAGGCCGAAATCGGCGTTCTCCCGCTTGAGGTCGCCCTCCAGCTCGAAGGCGACGCGGCCTCCCTCGCACATCTGGGCGATGGCGACGTTGTTGACGTGGCCGTTGCTGTCGGTGTCGCCGTAGCGCAGCACCTCGCGGCGCCACAGGCGGAAGGTCGCGGGGTCGGTCGGGTCGACGGGCTCGCTCACTTCGTGGCCGCTGCCTCGTCGCCGCGGATATAACCCTTGGAATGCATGCAGGCGTCGACGATGTCGTCCTGGCGGCCGCCGGTGCGCGCCTCGGAGACCTGGCGGCGGGTCATCATGGTGCCCGAGCGGCGGTAGTCGTCGCCGCGCGTCGACATGATGTCGGATTCGATCCGGGCGTCGCGCTCGACCGCGGGCTGCGCGATCTGCACGCATTCGCGGTAGTCGGCGCGCATCGCGGCGTCGTCGGCGCCGGGCTTGTTCCATGTCTGGCTGGAGCAGCCGGCGAGTGTCCCGGCGATGAGGCAGAGGGCGAGGGGGATGCGGCGCATGGCGGCCTCGGGGACGGGCAGGGGTGGGTGAGTCGGGACGTTAGCACGCGCCGGGGCCGGCGGGTGCCAGCCCGTCGGCGTCGCGGCGACGCGCCAGCTCGTCGAGCAGCGCCAGCCGTCCCGCGGCGTCCATGGCGGGCCAGGCGGCGATCTCCGCCGTCGACCGCCAGCAGCCCTGGCAGAGGCCGTCGTCGGGATCGAGCCGGCAGATGCCGACGCAGGGCGAGGGGATATCCCAGGCGCGCATCGGCCTCAGTCGCCCAACGCCGCGCCGTCGCGCCGCGGGTCGCCGGCGCCGGTCCATCCGGCGGCGTCGTGCCGGATCGCCGTGAGGCCGCTCTTCATCGGCACGACCCTCACCTGGTGACCCATCGCGCGCAGCGGCTCGGCCAGGGTCGCGGCCGGGGTATCGGCCTCCAGCTCGACCGGGGCCTCGTTGGCGGTGTGCCAGTGCGGGCGCGCCAGCGCGGCTGCCGGGTCGTCGCCCCAGCCGAACAGCGCGATCGTGGCGCCGGCGACGTAGCTCGGGATGCGCGCGGCGCCGGCGGCGCCGAGCGCGGCCGACGGCTTGCCGTCCGGCTCGAAGACGATCGAGGGCGCCATGGAGGTGTAGGGGCGCTTGTCGGGGGCCATGCGGTTGAGCGCGGGCTTGCCGTCACGCTCGGGCAGGGTGGCGAAGTTGGTCGCCGCCCCATTGAGGAAGAAACCGGAGACCGCGACGCCGGAGCCGAAGTAGTTGCCGATGGTGGTGGTCATCGACAGCACGCGGCCGTCGCGGTCGGCGATGGCGATATGGCTGGTGCCGGTCTCGTCCCAGGGCAGCGATGGCGCGGCGTCGGCGCGCTTGCCGGGCGGCTCGCCCGGCGCGGCACGGCCCATGGCGGCGTCCCGCCGGATCAGCTCGCCGCGGCGGGCGAGGTAGGCCGGATCGATCAGCCCAGCGGTCGGGATCGTCTCGTGGTCGGGGTCGCCGACATGGACGAGGCGGTCGGCGAAGGCGAGCCGGCTCGCCTCCAGGAACAGGTGCGCGGCGGCGGGGCTGGCCGGCGGGTGCTCCAGGATGCCGGCGGCCGTGGCCAGCGTCAGGATCTGGATCGTCACGATGCCGCCATAGGAGGGCGGCGGCGCCGAGCAGAGCCGGCGCATCAGCACCGGCGCGCAGACGGGGTCGCGCTCCTTCGGCCGGTAGGCGGCGAGGTCGGCCTCGGTGACGAAGCCCGGCACGGGATCCTCGGCGACGGCGGCCGCGATGGCGCGCGCGGTCTCACCCTTGTAGAGCGCGTCCGGGCCCTCGGCCGCGATCCGGCGCAGCAGCGCCCCCTGCGTGAGGTTCCGCACCGGCGTCCCGACGGGGCGCGGGGTCCCGTCCTCGGCGAACCATTCCGCCCGCAAGGCGGCGTCCCGCACCCGCTTGCCCTGCGTCTCCAGTGCGTGGTGGAGGTAGGGGGGCATCGGGAAGCCGCCCTCGGCGGCCGCGATCGCCGGCGCGAACAGGGCGGCCCAGGGCAGCCGGCCGTGCCGGCCGTGGACGTCCGCCAGCATCGCGACGGCGCCCGGCACGATCGCCGCACGGCCGGAGAAGCGAACCTGGTCGATCGGCAGCCGGCTGCCGTCGACATCGGTGGTGAGGCCGGGCGTGGCGCGCGCCGGCTGGCGCGCGAGCCCGTCGAAGAAGCGGAGCGCCTTCGGCTCCGGCTCCCAGAGCAGCAGCAGCGCGCCGCCGCCGATGCCCGACGCATGCGGCTCGACGACGGAGAGCACCATCTGCACGGCGACGGCCGCGTCGACCGCGTTGCCGCCGGCATCCAGTATCGCCTTCCCCGCGGCCGACGCCAGCGGGTGGGCCGAGGCCACGATCTGCCGGTCGGCCGCGTGCGCGGCCGGGGCGACAGCGATCAGCAGGATGGCGAGGGCGAGGCGCAGCATGGCGGGGGCCGTCCCAGCTCGTGGCGAGGCCCTTCCTATACACGCGCGCGGCCGCCCCTGCGACCGCGCGCGTCCCGGCGTCAGGAGCTCTTCTCGCCTGTCAGGTCGGCGAGCTTGGTGGTGAGGGGGGCCGTCTTGTAGCCCAGCATCTCGAAGTCCCAGGGCTCGACCCGGGCCTTCAGGGCTTCGGCCTCCTTCTTGACCGCATCGCTCGCCTCGGCGGTCGTCTCGACGGTGAAGCGGGACCAGGCGCGGTAGTCGGTCTCGTGCGTCGCGACCTTGACCACGAGGCCGTCGAAGGTGCGGACCTCCGCCTTCACCGAATCGTCGGGGATGTTCGCCTCGCCGCGCTTCTTCGCGTCGTCGATGTCGAGCCCGGCGAGTGCCGCGGCGGCCTTCGTCACCTTGTCCTCTTCCTTGACGGTCTTGCCCTCGGGCAGGTCGACGACCGCCATCTTGTCCTCGGGCTTGTCGCGGCGGATGACGAGGCGGGTCCCGTCGGGCTGGATCGTCGTCACCTCGGCGATGCGCTCGGCCTTGATGTCCATCAGCGAGCGGACGAGGAAGCGCTGGAACTCGCCCGCGATGTCGACGTTGCCGGCGGCCAGCCACGCCTGCGCCTCGCCCTTGCGGCGGACGTAGAGCGAATCGCGGCCGCCGCCGAGACGGTCGATGCGCCGGCGGCCGACCACCACTTCGGCGATCGGCTTGCCGCTGCCGTCCTTCAGCGTCATCAGGGTCGAGCGCGCGTCCTTGGCCGTCGGGTCCTCGACCTGGAGGCGCGAGTAGAGGTCGGGCTTGCTGGTCTTGCCCTCGACGAGGCGCAGCTCGGCCAGCTCGACGATGACGCGCCTGACCTGCTCGCCGTTGGCGGGGTGGTTCGCCTTCTCGACCAGGACCCAGCGGTCGCCCTCCTGCTTGAGGGTGGCCGTGCCGTTGTTGCGCACGAGGACGACCTCGCGCACCTCGTTGGCCCGGCGCTGGAGTTCCGGCAGGAAGAGCTCGCCCGCGTGCGCCGTGGGTGCGGTGACGCCGCGGTTCATCGAGACGGCGACCGCGCCCGCCGCCGCGGCGACGGCCGCACCGACGAGCACCAGGAAGGTGATCTTGCGCATGGGTCGCCTCCTCAGGTCCGGGCCGCGGCGGTCTGCGAGCGGCCGCGCTTGCGCCGCGCGCGCCGCCACAGGCCGAGCAGGATCGCGAACAGCGCCACCACGATCGGGATCGCCCCGATGTTGAGGAACTGCACCCAGCCCTGCAGCCGGTCGATGTCCTTGCGCAGGGCGAGCTGGACGTCGCGCAGCTCCTTGCGGGTGGCCACCATCTCCGTGCGGAACTGGTCGATCGAGCGCTGCTGGTCGGCGGTCAGGATCACCTGGGCGCCCTGGCCCTGGCCCTGGTTGCGGATGTCCGCCAGCTTCTTCTCGACGTCCTTCAGCTTGTCCTGCAGCTCCTTCTCCTTGTTGCGGAATCGCGATTCCGCTTCGCGCTGGAGCTCCTGGACGATCTCGAAGGGCCGGTTGGAGGTGCCGCGCGAACGCAGGCCGATCAGGTCGTTGGACCCGGTCAGGCTCTCGATCGCGTTGGCCACGAAGTCGGCGTTGTTGGCGATCGGCACCTGCAGCCGCTGGCCGAAGAAGTCCTGGGTGTTGACCCAGAAGCGGTCGTCGAGGATGTCGGTGTCGGCGACGACGATGACGTTGATCGGCTGCTTGGCCTCGGCGACGTGCTTCTCCATCGCCTTGGCGTGGTCCTCCTCGATCTTCTTCGCCTCGTCGGCCGCCTTCTTCTTGTCCTCCTCGCTGTCGGAGGCGGCCTTGGGCGGGTCCTTCTTCGGCGGGCCGTCGGGGAAGGCGGTCTTGGCCGGGCCCTGGACGCGGGCGGCGATGATCTCGCGCTTGTTCTGCGGCTTGAAGCGGTTGAGCAGGCCCAGCACGTCCGGCACCGGGGCCATGAACTCGGTCGCGTCGATCTCCATCGAGGCCGAGCTCGACTGGATGAGCGGCGTGATCGTGGTCGTGCCGCCGTCCGCCTTGCGCAGGATGCCGGTGGTCGCGAGGTTGAGCTGGTTGAGCTCGGCGGTGACCGGGTCGGAGGTGTCGAGATTGGCCTGTCGCAGCGTCAGCCAGCCGACATAGTCGACGGCCTGGATGCGGCTCGACCCGCCGGCGTTGACGCGGCGCGCGGCGAAGCGGTCGCCCAGCACCTTGCCCTTCACCATCTCGACGCCCCAGGCCTTGTAGATGTCGTCGAGGTAGGAAGAGGCGTCCTCGACCGGCCCGCGCATCGGGTTGGGGCGCGAGCGCTCCGCTTCCGAGTTGGGGTCGGTGAAGACGAGCGCGCGACCGCCCTTCAGCACGAACTGGTCGAGCGCGTACTGCGTCTGCTTCGACAGGTTCTTGGGATGGACGACCATGGCGACGGCGACGTCGTCGCCGATCTCGGCGATGTCGCCGCCCATCTGGCGCATCTCGAAGAAGCCGCGGAGCTGCTCCATGATCGCCCAGGGCTGCGGCGGCCGGCCCGTCATGCGCATCTGCATGGCGTCGCCTTCCAGCGGCAGGTCGGTGATGAGGGCGACCACCTTCTTCTTCGGGTTGGCGAGGTTGTAGACGAGCTTCGTCAGGTCGTATTCGAGGAAGCGCTCGCGCTCCGGCTGGAGGAAGGCGATGACCTGCTCGTCGTCGGTCGAGTTGGTGGCGGCCAGGCCGAAATAGACCTGCTCGCCGCCCTGGGTGATCGGCACGCCCTGCAGGCCGAAGGCGACCGCGCGGTCCTCCTCGTCGGAGAAGGGCAGCGGGTTCAGCTGCTCGAGGCGGATCTTGCCGCCCGACAGCGCCACATACTCGTCGAGCAGCTCGCGCACCCGGGTCGCGTAGGTGGCATAGGCCGGCACCTCGCGGCCGAGCCGGTCGGAGTAGTAGTAGCGGACGGTGATCGGCTCACCGATGTTGCGCAGCACCGACTTGGAGCCCGGCGACAGCGTGTAGAGCCGCTGCTCGGTCAGGTCGAGCCGCTGCGTCCAGCTCTGGGCCAGGATGTTGACGGCGACGAAGAGGACGGTCGCGGCGACGAGCGCCACCAGCGACCACAGCGTCCGGTTGGAGCGGAGGGGAGCATTCATGGCGGGCACCTACCGGCTCTTCGCCAGATCGACGAGCACGACGTTCGCGAAGAGGAAGAGCGCGATCGCCGAGCCGAAGAAGACCACGTCGCGGACGTCGATGACGCCGCGGACGATGGCGCTGAAATGGGTGAGGAAGCTGAAGGAGGCGACCGTGTCGATCACCGTCTGCGGCGCCCAGCCCGAGAAGAAGCTGATGACGATGGGCGAGCCCGACACCGTGAAGAGGAAGCAGACGACCGCCCCCAGCACGAAGGCGATGACCTGGTTGCGCGTCAGGGCCGACATGCAGGCGCCGATCGACAGGAAGGCACCCGCCATCAGGAAGCTGCCGATGTAGCTCGCCAGGATGACGCCGTCGTCCGGGTCGCCGAGCCAGCGCACGGTCAGCCAGACCGGGAAGGTCAGCACCAGCGCGATGCCGGTGAAGGCCCAGGCCGCCAGGAACTTGCCGAGCACGGCGGCCGGCACCGAGATCGGCAGCGTCAGGAACAGCTCGATCGTGCCGGTCTTGCGCTCCTCCGCCCACATCCGCATGGCGATCGCGGGGATGAGGAAGAGGTAGAGCCAGGGATGGAACATGAAGAAGGGCTGCAGGTCGGCCTGCCCGCGGTCGAAGAAGTTGCCGAGGAAGAACGTCAGAGCCCCGGCGAGCGCCAGGAAGATGACGATGAAGACGTAGGCGACGGGGGTCGCGAAGTAGCTCGCGAGCTCCCGGCGGAAGACGACCCAGGTCGTGCGCATGTCGGCCGTCTCCTCAGTGCGCCGTCACGGTCTCGGGCAGGGTGAGGGCGCGGAAGACGTCGTCGAGACGCCCCTGCTCCACCCGGATCTGGTCGAACGGCCATTGCCGCGCGCGCAGGATGCCGCCGACCTCGCCCACGATGTTGGCGCCGTCGCGCGGCAGGACCAGCAGGGTCGCCGCACCGTCCACGACGGGGCCGACCTCCACCGCCGCGACCTTGCGGTTCAGCAGCAGCTCGGCGCGCGCCGCCTCGTGCATCGGCACGGGGATGGTGACCGACACCGCGTTGTAGTGGCGCGAACGCGCCTCCAGCTCGTGCGGCGTGCCGTCGGCGACGATGCGGCCGCGGGCGATGACCATCGCGCGGGTGCAGACCGCGTGCACCTCTTCCAGGATATGGGTCGAGATGATGATCGCCTTGCGCGCCGCCAGCTCGCGGATGAGGCCGCGCACCTCGTGCTTCTGGTTGGGGTCGAGGCCGTCGGTCGGCTCGTCCAGGATCAGCACGTCGGGATCGTGCAGCAGCGCCTGGGCCAGGCCGACGCGGCGCTTGAAGCCCTTGGACAGCGTGTCGATCGGCTGGTGCAGCACCTCGCCCAGCTCGATCCGGTCGACGACCTCGGCGATGCGCCGCCGCCGGTCGGCCGCCGACATGCCGCGCACGCCGGCGCAGAATTCGAGGAAGCCCTGGGGCGTCATATCGGGATAGGCGGGCGCGCCCTCGGGCAGGTAGCCGATATGCCGCTTGGCGGCGATCGGATCATCCTGGATCTCGAAGCCGCAGATCGTGGCGGTGCCCGCGGTCGGCGCGATGAAGCCGGTCGCCATCTTCATGGTGGTCGACTTGCCGGCGCCGTTGGGGCCGAGGAAGCCCAGCACCTCGCCGCGTGCCACCTGGAAGCTGACCTGGTCCACCGCGACGATCGGACCGAAATGCTTCGTCAGGCCGCGGATGGCGATCATCGCCTCCGCGGCCGCAGGCTCCCCCGAGCCCGCAGCAGTCGTCTCGCCCATCACCCGTCCCAATGTCCATTCGATGGATAGCTGCCAGGCGGACGCCACGGCATGGGGATACGGCACGGACCCCTCCCGAACCCGTGACGCCCCCCGACCCGGGCCGATTTAAGGGATCGGGCAGTTTTTGCAAGAGGGGTGAGCCGAACCCACCCCGGATCAACCCGCGGTCAGCGCGCCAGCAGCTTCTCGATCTCGCCCGTGATCTCGGTGCCGCCGGGCTTCACCCGCGACGGCCACGCGCCGATGAGATGGCCTTCGCCGTCGATCAGGTACTTGTGGAAGTTCCAGCGCGGCGCTGCGGCCTCGCCGGCCTCGGCGGCGATCCAGCGGAACAGCGGATGGGCGCCGGCGCCCGTCACCGCCTGCTTTTCCGTCATCGGGAAGTCGATGCCGAAGGTCGATTCGCAGAAGGCCTTGATCTGCGAGTTGGAGCCGGGCTCCTGGCCGCCGAAGTCGTTCGACGGCACGCCCAGCACGACGAGGCCCTGCTTCTCGTAGCGCTTGTGCAGCGCCTCCAGGTCCTCGTACTGCGGCGTGAAGCCGCACTGGGACGCGGTGTTGACGACGAGGATGGGATGGCCCTTCCAGGCCGCGAGATCGATCGGCTGGCCGTCGATGCCGACGAAGGAGAATGCGTGCGCGGTCATGCCGGTCCTCCCGCTGGTCTGGATGCGCCCATATGCCGCGAACGGTCCGTAGGACCAGAGCAACGCCATGACGGCGGCGAGCGCGGTGCCGAGCGTGATTCGGGCCATGATCCTACCCTCCGCCGATGACGGGGCTGTGTGTCACGAAGCTAGGGTGCGCGCGGCGTCTTGCCAATGCGGGCGCTCCCGGCCGGCCGGTCAGTGGACGGTGGCGCGCGCCCCGGCCGCGACCGTCGCCGGCTTGTCGCGGTAGAGGTCCGTGAAGAGGCGCGCCAGATCCGCCACCTTCGGCTTGTCGTTATAGACGATGTAGGGGTGCGAGGGGTGCCGCACCATGAAGTCCTGGTGGTACGGCTCGGCCTCGAAGAACTGCCGGTCCGGCTCGATCCGGGTGACGATCGGCCTCGGGAAGGCGCGGGCACCGTCGAGCTGCGCGATATAGGCCTTGGCAATCCGCGCCTGTTCGGCATTTTCGGGGAAGATGGCCGAGCGGTACTGCTGGCCCAGATCCGGTCCCTGGCGGTCGAGCTGCGTCGGATCGTGCGTGACCGAGAAGAAGATTTGCAGCAGCTTGCCGTAGGTGATTCTGCGCGGGTCGTAGGTGACGCGCACGGCTTCCGCGTGGCCGGTGCGCCCGGTGCCGACGCGCTCGTAGTGCGCCGTCTCCCGGGTGCCGCCGGCATAGCCGGAGACCGCATTCAGCACGCCGGTCGTGTGCTGGAAGACGCCCTGCACACCCCAGAAGCAGCCGCCGGCCAGCACCGCCACCGCCTCGGTCGCGCCGGGGGCCGGGCTCTCGTCGGCGGTGGGTGGCGGAATCTGCCGGGCCCCGTCGGCCCGGGTCTGGCCGGTGGCCAGCGCGATCGCGGCCATCGCGGCGAAC
>JBFWXJ010000030.1:0-19489 GCA_050187535.1 Alphaproteobacteria bacterium
GTCGTGCTCGATGAGGAGGACCGTCGTGCCCTCGGCCCGTAGCGCGGCGACGTGCTCCTGTATCTCCTCGCGCAGGACCGGGTTGACGCCGGCCAGCGGCTCGTCGAGCGCCAGCAGCGCCGGCTCGGCCATGACCGCACGGGCGAGGTCCAGCAGCTTGCGCTGTCCGCCCGACAGCGCCCCCGCCTTCAGCTCGGCCGCATGGGCGAGGCCGAAGCGGGCGACCAGCAGCCGCGCCCGCGCCTCGACCGCCCGTTCCCGGCCGCGCCAGAGGGCGGGCAGGAAGGCCGACCAGAAGCGCTCGCCGGGCTGGGCCGGCGCGGCGATCATCACGTTCTCGACGACGCTCATCCGCGCCAGGGCACGGCTGTGCTGGAAGGTGCGGACCATCCCGGCGCGCGCGACCGCGGCGCCGCCGCGGCCGGCGAGCGGCCGGCCGGCGAGGCTCCATCTGCCGGACTGCGGCTGGTCGAAGCCCGAGAGCACGTTGAAGAGCGTCGTCTTGCCGGCACCGTTCGGCCCGATCAGCGCCGTCACCCTGCCGGCCGGGATCTCCAGCCGGTCGACGTCGACCGCGGCCATGGCGCCGAAGCGGCGGACGATCGCCTCGGCGACGAGGACGGGCGGGGTCATCGCGCGGCCTTGCGGGCGAACAGGCCGTCCGCGCGGTAGAGCAGCAGCAGCATCAGCGCCACGCCGACCATGACGAAGCGCACCGTGCCGATCTGCTGCGGTGTCAGCAGGCCGGCGACCAGCCCGCCGGTGCCGCGGGCGACCGCGGAATCGGTCGCCCCCAGGATCAGCCAGAAGATGAGCGATCCCGCGACGGGGCCGAGCGTGCGTCCGGCCCCGCCCAGGATCAGCGCGGTGTAGGCGTAGAACGTGACCACCGGCGTGTAGCCCTCGGGATTGACCGTCTGCTGGTGGGCGGCCAGGACGACCCCCGCCAGCGCGCCGATCACGCCGCCGATCGCCAGGCTCTGGAGCTTGAAGGCGAAGACCGGCTTGCCGACCGAGCGGGCGACGTCCTCGTCCTCGCGGATGGCGCGGATCACCCGCCCCCAGGGGCTGGCGATGAGGCGCCACACCAGCAGCGCCGCCAGCCCCGCCAGCGCCCAGGCGACGAGGAAGGCGAAGAGCTGGTCGGCGGTGAAACGCCAGGGGCCGAAGGCGTGCACGCCGGCCGCGATCGGGTTCACGGCATAGAAGCCGTCGGCGAAGCGCGTCAGGCCGTCGACGCCGCCCGTCACCGGCTCCAGCCAGCGCGAGCGCACGACGAGGCGCATCGTCTCGGCGATGGCGAGCGAGGTGATGGCGAAGTAGTCGGCCCTGAGGCGCAGCGTCGGCACGCCGATCAGCAGCGACAGGACGACCGACATGACCACCGCCACGGCGGTGCCGGTCCAGAAGTCGCCGCCGGCGATGGTGACGGTGATGGCGACGGCGTAGCCGCCGACCATGAGGTAGCCGACCTGCCCGAAGTTCAGCAGGCCCGTGTAGCCGTATTGCAGGTTCAGGCTGATCGCGAGCAGCGCGAAGATGGCGGTCTCCGTGCTGACCGCGGTGCGCAGCGCGTCGTAGGCGATGTCGATCAGCACCGGCCGATGCGCCTTAGCCGATGCGACGCGCGCGGTTGAAGAGGCCGAGCGGCCGGTAGAGGAGGACGGCGACCAGCACGGCCATGACCACGGCCGGCTTCAGCTCGGGCGGGATCACGAAGGTGCCGAGCTGCGCCACCAGCCCGATCAGCAGGCCGCCCGCCATCGCGCCGAACGCCGTGCCGATGCCGCCGAGGATGACCGCGGCGAAGATGAACATCAGCATCTGGTAGCCCATGTCCCAGCGGGCCTGCTGGCCGATCGCCAGCAGCACGCCGCCGGCCGCCGCCAGCATCGTGCCGATCACCCAGGTCAGGCGCGCGATGCGGCGGACGTCGATCCCGCTCTGGGCCGCGAGCGCGCGATTGGTGGCGGTCGCCCGCATCGCGCGGCCGACGCGCGTGCGCAGCAGCAGCAGGCCGACCGCCACCAGCAGCAGGGCCGAGATCGCGGCGACCGCGAGGTCGCGCGGCGCGATCAGCACCGGGCCGATGCGGATCAGGTCCTGCAGCAGGTACTGGCGGTAGGGCAGGTTGGCCGGCCCGAAGGCGAAGAGCAGGGCGTGGCGCAGGACGAAGGATACCCCGATCGAGAAGACGAGGACGGTGAAATGGTCGGTCGCCCGCGCGTCGATGCGCCGGAAGAGGCCCTCGAACACGAGGCCCAGCAGCCCCGCCGCCAGCACGGCGGCGATGCCGGCGGCGACGAGATGCATCTGCGGGCCGCCGTCGACGGCATTCAGCAGCACCGCGACCAGCGCGCCGGCGCTGATGACGTCGCCATGGCCGAAGTTGACGATGCGCACGACGCCGAAGATGAGGGAGAGGCCGACGGCGGCCAGCCCGAGCGCCAGCCCGAAGACCAAGCCGTCGACGGCGAGCTGCAGCAGCCGCGCCGGCACGCCCGGGCCGGCATCCTCTACGGCCGGCACCGCGGCCGCGGCGGCGAGCGGGAACACGACGATGCCGCGATCGTTGCGCACGATCTCGATGGTAAGCGCCGCCGAAGCCCCTTCGCGGAGCGCCAATCCGGCCGGAATCGTCGTCCGGTCGATCGTCGCCGTGTAGCGCCCGGGGCCGGGAAGATCGACCGACCAGCGGCCGCGCTCGTCGGTGCGCGCCTCGCCGACCGGCGCGCCGCCGGCGACCCCGACCGCGATCCGCACGCCCGCGACCGGCGTGGTACCGCCATCGGGGTCGGGCGCTCGCACGGTCCCGCCGATCGCCTCCGCCGCACCCTGCGCGGCGCCCGGCAGTGCTGCCGCGATCACAAGGGCGAGCGCCAGGAGGACGCGGCCGAGCGCGATCATGATGCGGCCGGCCGCCTCCGGCGTGACGTCAGCGGCCGATCTCGACCATGCGGGTCGGGCGGGCGACGCCCTTGTCGTCGACCTCCATGAGCTGCACGCGCACGATGGTCGGCTCGCCGATATCGCTCATGTAGGTCGGGCCGGTCGGGCCGACATAGGCGATCTTCCTGCCGTCGCCCAGCGCCTTCAGGCACTCCGCGTAGGTGGTGCAGCGCGTGTCGCCGCGCGTCAGCCCGACGAGGTGGTCCTTGAAGGTGGCCGGGGTCGAGGACCTGGCCGCCGTCGCCGCCAGCGCCATCAGGACGGCGCAGTCGTACTGCTCGGCGGCGAAGAGGAACTCCTTGACCTGCGGGTTGACCTCGGCCACCCGCTTGACGAAGTCCTCGGCCTTCGCGGGCGCCGTCTGGCGCAGGCCCTTCAGTACGGCGGGGTTGCCGGGATCCACGTTCTTGTAGAAATCGGCCGCCATGCCGCCCGGCGTATACCAGCCGATCTTGGCCGGCCCCATGCCGCGCTCGATCAGCAGGCGGAAGATCTGCGCGCGCTCGTCGCGTCCGACCATGACGATGGCCTCGGGCTTCGTCGCGACGACGGACGCGATCTCGGCCTCGAAGGCGGTCTGCGCCGGGTCGTAGATGATGAACTTCGTCACCTTGGCGCCGCGCGCCTCCAGCGCGTTCTTCACGCCCGTCGCCAGCCCTTCGCCGAAGCTGTCGCCGCGGCCGAGCACCGCGACGCTGGTATGGCCGTCGGCCAGCACGAGCTGCGCCATGACCGGCCCGACCATCGCCTGGGAGTAGGAGGTGCGGAAGAAGTAGCCGCCGTCCGGCGCGGTCGAGAGGTTGGGGGCGGTGTTGGCGCCGGCGCACATGGCGACCTTGGCGCTCTGGATCTTGTCGAGGAGCGCCAGGGTCACGCCGGAGCAGCCGGTGCCCATGATCGCCTTGGCGCTCTGGCCGACCAGCCGATCGAGGGCGGGCGCCGCCACGTTGGCGTCGCAGGCGTCGTCGGCGAAGACCACCTCGGCACGGGCGCCGAGCACCCCGCCGGCGGCATTGATGTCGCGCACCGCCAGCTCGAGCGCGGCCGACATGCCGGGCCCGAAGGCGGCGGCCGCACCGGTCAGCGGCAGCAGGCCGCCGAACACGAACTTGTCCTGCGCCGACGCGTCCGGGGCCGCGGCGAGCAGCGACGCGCCGAGGGCCGCGGTCATTCCGGCCATGCGAATGCCCATCACTCAGTCCCTCCATGCGGTGCTTGAGAAAACGGTTACAAGCGTGAATAGTGGCGCTTGGGCCAAAGCTGTCAAGCGCCATCGTCGCGCGCGCGGCCGGCCGGCGATGCGCGCGTGGATCGGGACGGAATGCGGGACGGGAAGGGCAGACGGACGGGCGGGGACGAAGTCGGGATACGGGCGATCGCCGCCGCCGCCGCCGTCTCGATCGCCACCGTGTCGCGGGTCGTCAACGGCCACCCGTCGGTCTCGCCCGAGATGCGCGAGCGGGTGCAGGCGACGATCGCCAGGCTCGCCTACCGTCCCAACATCGTGGCGCGCAGCCTGCGCACGCGGCAGTCCGGCTCGTTCGGCGTCATCGTGCCGAACATCTCCAACGAGCATTTCACCGACATCGTCCGGTCGATCCAGGACGCGGCCGAGACCAAGGGCTTCACCACGCTCATCCTCAACACCGACAACGCCCGCGAGCGCGAGGAGGCGGCGATCCGGAGCCTGCTGGCGCGCCATGTCGAGGGCATCGCGATCGTCTCCTGCGAGGCGGCGGCGACGCCGGCCCTGCGCGAGGCGATCCGTGCCGGCGTGCCGGTCGTCGCCATGGACCGGCGGATCGAGGAGCCGGGCATCGACCAGGTGACGATCAATACGCGCCAGGGCACGCGCGAGGCGGTCCTTCACCTGGCTGCCCAGGGCCGGCGCCGCATCGCCTTCATCGCCGGCCCGCAGCATCTCTGGACCGCGGCCGAGAAGCGCGCCGGCTATCGCGAAGGGCTGCGCATGGCCGGCCTCGACTTCGCGCCGGACCTGGTGCTTCCCGGCGACTACGGCTTCGCCACGGGCGAGCGGCAGACCCGGGCGATGCTGGATGCCGCCGACCGCGCCGGCGGCGCCCGGCCGGACGCGCTGATCGCCGCCAACAACCTCATGGCCTTCGGCGCGATGCGCGCCCTCCTGCGCGACGGGGTGGCGGTGCCGCGCGACCTCGCCTTCATCGGCCTCGACGACACCATCTGGACGGACGTCATTAAGCCCGGAATCAGCGTCGTCGCGCAGCCGACGGCCGAGCTCGGCCGCGAGACGGTGCGCCTCCTGTCGCGCCGCATCGCCAACGGCCGGCGCACCGGGCCCGGCGAGCGGGTGGTGCTGCAGACCTCGCTGGTGCTGCGCGAATCCACCGAAGGCGAGGGGTAGCGCCCGGCTGCCGGCCGCCCGGCCGGCGCGGCGGCATCAGAAAACGGTTTCACGATCATCTGATCAGGAAGGGGAGCAACCGGCTCATGACGACGCCCACCGACGAACTCCTGGCGCTCTTCGGGAAGTCGCTGCCGCGCAAGGGCAGCCGCCGCGGCCAGACCTGGATCGCCCTCTTCGGCGAGGGACCGGGCGAGGTCGCCAACCTGCTGGAGACCGGTGCCGCGCATATCGACCGCGCCAAGCTCGGCTACGGGTCGAGCCTGCTGACGCCCTGGGACGCGCTGGTCCGCATCCTGGGGCAGTTGCGCGACGCGGAGATCGTCGCCTATCCGGGCGGCACGCTCGTCGAGATGGCGCTGCGCAACGGCCAGTACCCGGCCTTCCTCGCCTGGGCGAAGCGCGCGGGCTTCACCGGCATCGAGGTCTGCGACGGCGTCATCGAGATGCCGGACCAGCTGCGCGCCGATACGATCCGCCGCGCCGTCGATGCCGGCTTCAAGGTCAACACGGTCGTCCAGGAGGTGATCCGCAAGCCGGTCGTCGAGGTCGAGCCGCTGGCGCGCCGCATCGAGCGGATCGGCAACGATCTCGCCGCCGGCGCGGAGTACGCCCATATCGTGCTGCAGGCCATGGCGCGCGGCGAGACGCCGTCCGACGTGGTCGGCCCGATCAAGCGCGACCAGGTCCGCCGGATCGTCGAGGGCGCCCCCGCCGACCGGCTGGTCTGGGAGGCGCTCTCGGGCGACGACCAGCTCACCTATATCCGCCTGCTCGGCAAGGACGTGCATCTGGGCCACGTGACCCCGCGCTCCGTCGTCCAACTCGCCGCCCACCGCACCAACTTCGCCTACGAGACCTTCTGGTCCGAGGTCTGGGGAAAGCCGCACTGGAGCTGATCGGGACGGCGCACGCGCCGGCTCAGGCGGTGCGGTGGCGCAGACCCAACCGCACGCGCTTCAGCGCGAAGCGTCGCGCGGGCGATGGCGGGGCGAGGCGGCGGGCCATCAGGCGGGCGATCTGGAGGAACAGGTTGTAGCGCGCGAGCACGAGCCGGCGCGCATTGCGGAGGTGGTCGAGCGACCGCTCGCGCCGGTCCGACGCGACGACCTCGCGGATGCGCTCGAACACGCCCGGATCCGCCGGATCGATCGCGACGAAGGACTCCGGCGGAAAGAACTGTCCGATCGCCGGCGAGCCGACATAGATCGGCATCGTCAGGCACGCGAAGCAGTCCATGATCTTCTCCGAGAAGTAGAAGGGGTGGATACAGTTCTCGAAGGCGATCGAGTAGCGGTAGGGGGCGACGCCGTCCCACTTGTCGTCGATCGGCGCGAAGCCGCGGCCGAACAGGTCGAACGGCACTTCGCGCCGCAGCGCCTCGAGGAAGCGCATGCGGTCGTGGTGTCCCGGCACCAGCAGCAGGTTGCTGGTCACCCACGAGAGGTCGCGGGATTTCGGCACGTCGGCCATGCGGTCGAGGACGCCGACGCGGCGGCGGACCGACCATGTCCGCAGCATCGGCAGCGTCGTCATGTAGGTGCGCTGCCGCGACAGCTCCGGATGCCGGGCGAAGCGCTCGTCGCAGGTCAGCACCACGGTGCCCTCGCCCTGCCCCACATGCATGGGGGCGTGGTAGCGGGTCGGCGGCTCGCCGCAGGCGAACCACAGCCGCTCGGGAGGGCATTCGACGACGACGTCCGAGGGCGGCGAATTGAAGACGAGGATGAAATCGGGATCGGCGATGTCCGCGGCCGACCCGAAGGTGACCCGCCCCCAGCTGCCGCTGCCGCGCGGCGTCAGGTAGTCGAGGGCTTCCGGCACGTCGCGCCAGTTGTCGTGGATGGCGACCCGGATGGGCGGGCCATCGATCAGATCCGTCCCCGCCGGTGCCGCCGATGCGGAACGAAGGTGGGGATGCTCGCGGTCCAATGTCATGGCGACCGACCGATCGACATCTGAGACCAGTGCGCGGCCTCCACAATCGAGGCTCGCCGCGGCTGCTTCGTTCCGTCCCGCATCACTCGTGAGAGTGGGGGACCGTCGTGCTGACAGTACGCTGCTTCATCCGCTGACGTTCGCAACCGTCTCGCGCACCGAAATAAATCGGGGGACGGTTTCCCGTCCCCCGGAGTCATGCTTGGGGAGCTGACCAGCTTTGGGGGAGTGTGGGCATCAGCTGCAGCCGCTGGTCGAGCCGCAGGTGTCGCATTTGAGGCAGGTCCCGTTGCGCACGAGCGTGAAGTTGCCGCACTCGGTGCAGGAGTCCCCCTCGTAGCCTTTGAGCCGCGCCTGCCGCACCTTCTCGGCGCGGGTATCGACGGCGACCGAGGTCGCCGTCATCTCGAAGGTCTGCATCAGCGTCGCCGCACCGCCAACCGCGACGACGGGCAATGCCGCCTCGGCGGTCGGGGCCATGCTGCGCGCCGGCATCGCGGCTCCCGCCGCCGCATTGCCGCCCGGCACCACGTAGAGCCGGTTGCGGACATAGCCGTTGCTGGTGACCTTCTGCACGGCGGCCATCGACGGCGGCAGGTCACCCTCGCCGTCCCCAGTTCCCATGGCGTCCGGCAGCACGTCCGCCGGCTGGGCATGGGCGAGGTCGGTGCGGCCGAGATAGGAGATCGCGAGCTCGCGGAAGATGTAGTCGAGGATCGAGGTCGCCATCTTGATCGTGTCGTTGCCCTCCACGATCCCCGAGGGCTCGAATCGGGTGAAGGTGAAGGCCTCCACGAACTCCTCCAGCGGCACGCCGTACTGCAGGCCGATGGAGATGGCGATCGCGAAGTTGTTCATGAGGGAGCGGAAGGCGGCCCCCTCCTTGTGCATGTCGATGAAGATCTCGCCGACCTTGCCGTCCTCGTATTCGCCGGTGCGCAGATAGACCTTGTGGCCGCCGACGATGGCCTTCTGGGTGTAGCCCTTGCGCCGCTGCGGCAGGCGGGTGCGCTCGGTCGAGCGCTCGCGCTCGATCACCCGCTCGACGATGCGCTCGACGATCCGCTCGGCGACCAGCGGCGCCTTGACGGCGGGTGCGGCGGCCGCGACCTCGTCGGCGATCTCCTCCGCGGCGTCGTCGCCGACCGCTGCCGACAAGGGCTGTGACAGCTTGGAGCCGTCGCGGTAGAGGGCGTTCGCCTTGATGCCGAGGCGCCAGGAGAGCAGGTAGGCCTCCTTGCAGTCCTCGACCGTCGCCGAGTTCGGCATGTTGATGGTCTTGGAGATGGCGCCCGTGATGAAGGACTGGGCGGCCGCCATCATGCGGATGTGGCTCTCCACCGAGAGGTAGCGCTTGCCGGTGCGCCCGCACGGGTTGGCGCAGTCGAAAACGGCCAGGTGCTCGGCCTTGAGGTAGGGCGCGCCTTCCAGCGTCATCGCCCCGCAGCAATGGGTGTTGGCCGCCTCGATCGCGTCCCGCGAGAAGCCGAGGGCGGCCAGCATGTCGAAGCCGACCTCGTCCAAGGCCGCGCGGGCGAGCCCCAGCGTCTCGGTGCAGAACTCCTCGCCCAGCGTCCACTTGTTGAAGGCGAACTTGATGTCGAAGGCGCTGCCGAGTGCCGCTTCCAGCCGCTCCAGCGCGGCGTCGTTGAAGCCACGGGCGCGCAGGGCCTCGTGGTCGATGCCGGGGGCCGCCTCGAGCGAGCCGTGGCCAACCGCCCAGCGCACCATCTCCTCGATCTGCCACTCGGGGTAGCCCAGCGCCCGCAGCGCCTGGGGAACCATCCGGTTGATGATCTTGAAGTAGCCGCCGCCCGCCAGCTTCTTGAACTTGACCAGCGCGAAGTCGGGCTCGATGCCGGTCGTGTCGCAGTCCATGACGAGGCCGATCGTGCCGGTCGGCGCGATCACCGTCGTCTGGGCGTTGCGGAAGCCGTGCTTCTCGCCGAGCTCGACCGCGGCGTCCCATGCGCGCCGGGCCGCCGCGACCAGGGCCACGTCCGGGCAGCGCTCGGCGTCGAGCGGCACCGGCAGGACCGACAGCCGGTCATAGCCAGCCGTGTCGCCCATCGCCGCGCGGCGATGGTTGTGGACGACGCGCAGCATGGCCGCCCGGTTGCGGGCATAGCCGGGGAAGGGCCCCAGCTCGCCCGCCATCTCCGCCGAGGTCGCATAGGCCTGGCCCGTCATCAGCGCGGTGATGGCGGCGCAGAGTGCGCGGCCCTCGTCGCTGTCGTAGGGCAGCCCCATCGCCATCAGCAGGCCGCCGATATTGGCGTAGCCCAGACCGAGCGTGCGGTACTCGTAGCTGAGCTCGGCGATGCGGCGCGACGGGAACTGCGCCATCAGCACCGCGATCTCCAGCACCACCGTCCACAGCCGGCAGGCGTGCGCGAAGCCCTCGGTGTCGAACGACCCGTCGGCGGTGTGGAACGCCATCAGGTTCACGGAGGCGAGGTTGCACGCCGTGTCGTCGAGGAACATGTACTCCGAGCACGGATTGGACGCGTTGATGCGCCCGCTCTCGGGGCAGGTGTGCCACTCGTTGATGGTGGTGTCGAACTGCAGGCCGGGATCGGCCGACGCCCAGGCGGCATGCGCGATCCGCTCCCACAGATCGCCCGCCTTCAGCGTCTTGGAGACCTTGCCGTCGGTGCGGCGCACCAGGCTCCACTCGCCGTCCGACAGCACCTTCTCGATGAAGGCGTTCGACAGGCGCACGGAGTTGTTGGAGTTCTGGCCCGACACGGTCAGGTAGGCGTCGGAATCCCAGTCCGTGTCGTAGGTCGGGAAGCGCATCGACGTGTAGCCCTGGCGGGCGAACTGCACGACGCGCTGGATGTAGGATTCGGGGATCATGGCGCGCCGGGCCGCGCGCATCTCGGCCTTGAGCGCCGGGTTCTTCGCCGGGTCGAAGCGGTCCTCGCCGGTGCCGGCGCAGGCCCGCATGACGGCGTTCAAGTGACGGTCGGCCAGCTTCGAGCCGGCGACCAGCGAGGCGACCTTCTGCTCCTCGATGACCTTCCAGTCGATATAGGCCTCGATGTCGGGATGGTCGACGTCGACCGTGACCATCTTGGCCGCACGCCGCGTCGTGCCGCCGGACTTGATGGCGCCCGCCGCGCGGTCGCCGATCTTGAGGAAGCTCATCAGGCCGGACGACCGCCCGCCACCCGACAGCCGCTCGCCCTCGCCGCGGAGCTTCGAGAAGTTGGACCCGGTGCCCGAGCCGTACTTGAAGAGGCGCGCCTCGCGGACCCAGAGGTCCATGATGCCGCCCTCGTTGACGAGGTCGTCGGCCACGCTCTGGATGAAGCAGGCATGCGGCTGCGGCCGCTCGTAGGCGCTGGCCGACGGCTTCGCCTCGCCCGTTCTGTGGTCGACGTACCAGTGGCCCTGCGCCGGGCCGTCGATGCCGTAGGCCCAGTGCAGGCCGGTGTTGAACCACTGCGGCGAGTTGGGTGCCGCCATCTGCCGGGCCAGCATCCAGCGCATCTCGTCGTAGAAGGCGCGCGCATCGGCTTCCTGGTCGAAGTGGCCGCCCTTCCAGCCCCAGTAGGTCCAGGTGCCGGCCAGCCGATCGAACACCTGCCGCGCGCTGGTCTCGCCGCCGGAGCGTTCGCCCTTCGGCAGGCGCGCCAGCGCCGCCTCGTCGGGCACGCGCCGCCACAGCCAGGACGGCACGTCGTGCTCCTCGAACGCCTTCAGCGCCGCCGGCACCCCCGCCTTGCGGAAATACTTCTGGGCCAGGATGTCGCAGGCGACCTGCGACCAGTCGGCCGGGACTTCGATGTCCGTCTGCTGGAAGACGACCGACCCGTCCGGATTGCGGATTTCGCTCGTCGTCCGGCGGAACCCGATCGCATCGTACGGATCGCGCCCGTCGATGGTGAAACGTCGCGCGATGCGCATCTTGCCCCCCAAGTTTCGCGTCGTCGACCGGCGGCCCCCTCGCAGGCAGCCCCGAGGTATCGGGGCACCGGCGACCCGCCGACACAAAATGTAGAACGCTCCCTCCGCCGACCGCAACCGTGTCAGAGCGAAAAGACCGGAAATTACCGTGCCGTGACGAAGGTTCTTCCGTTCGAATTGGAACAAGTCCGACCAACCCATTGATTTCTCAATGGGTCGGCGACGATCGGGAATTGGTTGGAGGTGCCGCAACAGCGGCGCCGGTCGAGAACGATGCGCTCGGGGGAGAGTCTGCGCAACCATATTTAGCGGCACCTGAAGCAGACGCCCGCCATATGTTGCAAGATTGCGTCAGTCCGGGTCGCGGAGCTGAAGCATGACGAGGGCTCCGACCACGAGCATCATGCCGGCGAGCTGTAGCGTGCCGATGCGCTCGCCCAGCAGGATCATGGCGCCGCCGACCGCGAAGATCGGCTCGACATTGCCGAGCGCGGCGGCACGGAACGGCCCGAGCAGCCCGATCGCGACGAAAACGGCGACGATGCCGCCGGTATAGGCCACCGATGCGGCGACGAGGGCGACCCAGCCGAGCGTCCCCGCCGGCCATGCGGGCCCGCCGGCAAGCGCGGCCACCACGAGGAAGATCGCCATCCCCGTCAGCATCGCATGACCGTTGACCGCCAGCGCATCGGCGCGGCGCAGGACGCGGGCGGTCGCCAGGATCGCGCCGGCGCAGGCGACGGCCGCGAGCAGGGCCAACACGATCCCGATCGGCTCGTGCCGGGCGCCGGCGTCGAAACCGACGACGAGCGCGATGCCGCCGAAGGCCGCCGCGAGCGCGGCGACGCGCAGGCGGGTCAGCCGCTCGACGCCCGCGAGATGTGCCGCGATCGCCGTCATCGCCGGATAGGTCAGAAACACGAGGGCCGCGACGCTGACCGCCACATGGGCGACGGCGGCGAGATAGCCCCAGGCCATCGTCGCCGACAGCACGCCGATGCCGATCGCGTGCATCCGCTCCCGCGGGGGCAGGGCGAGGGGCCGGCCACGCCGGCGCAGCAGCAGCGTCACCGTCATCGCCGCGATGGTGAAGCGCAGCAGCACCGCCGTCGTCGGGTCGCTGCCGTCCATGTAGGCGAGCCGGGCGAACGATGGGGCGAGCCCGAAGCCGCCACAGGCGGCCAGCATCAGGGCGAGACCGCGGCCGCGCCGCGACTCCGGGGATTCGACGAAGCTCACGCTCCGCGGAACGTCGGTGCGGCCGGCTGGTTCATTCGGCGCCAGCGGTCGATCGACGCGCGATAGCCGGCGGGCATGGGCAGGCCCTCCAGCGCGGCGGCGGGGACGACGGTCACCGCGTCGTGCTCGGCCGATCTGGCCAGGCCGTCGAGCGACGCGAGGGTGGCGCCGTAGGTGACGATGACGACGTGCCGCCCGGGCAGCACCGGGTAGACCCAGCAATCGAGTATGGGGCCCAGGGTCGCATCCACTGCGAGCTCCTCGCGGATCTCGCGCAGCACGCATTCCTCGGGCGTCTCGCCCGGCTCCAGCCGGCCACCCGGCAGCTCCCATTCCGCCCGTTCGTTGCGCAGCAGGACGACGCGGTCGCCATGCAGCAGCACGGCCTTTACCGAGATCGGAAATCGGCCGTCATGGGGAGCGGGCAGAGGCGCTTGGGACATCCGGGCGTCGTTGCGGGCGGCGGGGTGCCGCACTTTACGGGGTCGGGTCGCGATGCCATAGTCCCGGCCCGAAATCAGCCCTCTAGCGCAGGATTCGCGGAACCCCGATGACGCTGGGCACGCGCTTGTTCACCTGGATGAACGGACGGGAGGTCGGCACCGACCATCTCGGCAACCGCTATTACACCGAGCGGCGGACGCCGCGTGACGGCAAGCCCCGGCGCTGGGTCATGTATGCGGGCGAGGCGGAGGCGACCCGCGTGCCTCCGGAGTGGCACGCGTGGCTCCACTACACGATCGACGCCGTGCCGGCGGATGCCGGCCGGCCGCACCGTGCGTGGCAGAAGGAGCACCAGGCGAACCAGACCGGGACGGAGGACGCCTACCGGCCGCCCGGCCACGTCCTGCAGGGCGGCGTGCGCTCGCGGGCCACCGGCGACTACGAGCCGTGGCGCCCGAGCTGAGCGGCGGAGCGGCGCCGGCATGAAGCACAACATCGTCGAGGCGGTGATCGGCGCCGTCGTGCTGGCGGTGGCCGCGGCCTTCGTCGTCTTCGCCTACACGGCCACTGGCGTGCGCGCCGTTGCCGGCTACGAACTCGTCGCCCGCTTCTCGCGGATCGACGGGGTCGGGGTCGGTTCCGACGTGCGCGTGAGCGGCATTCGCGTCGGCAGCATCACGGCGATGGCGCTCGACCCCAAGACGTTCCTGGCCGAGGTGCGGTTCTCGGTCGCGCCGACCGTCAAGCTGCCGACGGATACCGTCGCTTCCATCTCCAGCACCGGCCTGCTCGGCGACAAGTTCCTCGACCTCGTCCCCGGGGGCGAGGAGAAGATGCTGAGCCCCGGTGCGGCGATCGCCCATACCCAGGCCTCCGTCAGCATCGAGCAGCTGATCGGCCAGTACATGTTCAGCAGCGGCGGCGACAAGAGCGGCGAGAAGAAGGGCGAGGCGGGGGACGGCAAGCTGCAATGACCCCGCTCCGTCGCGCGGTCGCCGTGGCGGTCCTGGCCGCGGTCTCGACGGTCTCGTCCGTGGCGGCGGCAGCCGAGATCGCCGTCCTCCAGGCCCTCGACAAGATCCTCGGCCGAACCTCCACCTTCGAGGCGAGGGCGGGGGAGGTCACCCGCTTCGGGACGCTGGAGATCGTCGTGCGGGCGTGCCGCGAACGGCCGCCGGAAGAGCCGCCCGAATCGACCGTCTATCTCGAGATCGACGACCAGCGCCCGGGCGAGGAGAAGCGCCGCGTCTTCGCCGGCTGGATGTTCGCCTCCAGCCCTGCCGTCTCCGCGCTGGAGCACCCGGTCTACGACGTCTGGCTCAAGGCCTGCCGCAACGGGTGATCCCGCGCGTCGCCTTCGCCGCTTTCTCGAGGGGAGGCAGCCCATGCGCCGCACCCGTCTCGCCGCCGCCGCAGCCGTCCACGAGCGGTAGGCGGGGGGAGGACTCAGGCCGAGGCCGCGGTCGGCGGGCCTTTGAGCTCGACCGTGTTGCCTTCCGGATCGGCGATGTAGATCGAGGGGCCGTCGCCCTCGGCGCCGTAGCGCATGCCAACCTCACCGATGGCGACGCCGTGGCCCGCCAGGTGGGCGCGCAGGTCAGCCTCGTCCCAGGGATCGACGCGCAGGCAGAAATGGTCGAGGTTGCGGGCCTCGGGTCCCGGCGCGGCACCGCCGCGGCTGCCGAGCACGCCCGTGACCGGCACGAGGTCGATGAGCGACGATCCGGCACGGAGCTGGACCAGGCCGATCGCCTCCTGCCGGCGCTCGACCGTGCATCCCAGCACGCCGCAGTAGAACGCCAGCATGCGGTCCAGGTCGACGATGCGCAGCACCAGGTGGTCGATCTCGCGGATACGGATCATGGCCATCGTCCTGCAAGGCTTCCCCCCGTGCCTTGTAGCGTGCACGTCGCGGGCGCGACAGGGTTGCCGGCCGCGCTGGAGAAATCACGCCGGGCGCTATAGGTTCGTCATCGGCATTGCGCCGCGCGGGCGAGCGATGGCGGCGCCCAACGATCAGAGGGGGAATCTACCCATGCGTATCGGACTTTTTGCCGCAACGGCGATGATGGCGATGGCGGCGTCCTCCATGGCCGGCGCCTACGAGCTCTGCGCCAAGGTCCATACCCTTCCCCAGTCACTCCAGACCTTCAGCGGCACCCTCAAGGTCGGCACCACCACGTTCAGCATCAACTATAAGACCGGGAACTCCGAGGAGTGTGTCCTCGGCGGCGTCCCCGGCACCGTTACGGGGCAAGTCTCGGCCAGGGCCAGCGCGGGCCAGTACTCCAGCTTCACGGATTGCAGCGACACCGTGGTTCCTGCCGGAAACACCGGCAAGATCGTGGTCCAGGTCTACATCGTGTATATCCGGGAGAATGTGCAGTCGCCGTACTACGTGCAGTCCTGCACGCGGGGCTGACCGCATCTACGACGGCGGGGTCCGTCTCGCCGATTGCGCGGATCCTGAAGCCCGCATAGCTTCTTTCGATCAGCGGGAGAAAATCCGAGCATGAAGCCTGCCCATGGGGGCGTCGCGGCCGCCTTCGCGTGCGTCGCCGCCGTCGGTGACGCGTCCGCCTACGACCTCTGCGTCGTCATGCCGAGCACGAGTTATGCGAACGGCGTCGGCGTCGAGGTCGGCGGCCTCTGGCACCAGTTCAGCAACCTGACGGTGTACCAGCCGAAGTGCATGGCGACGGCCGCGACCGGGGCGGTCGCCGCCCGGCAATTCGCCATCCCCGAGACGCGGGCGGAATGTGCGGGCGCCTCGGTGCCGGCAGGGCAGACGACGTCCTACACGGTCTACGTCTCGGTCCGGCCCGACGCCAACCACACGCCGCTGCCCATCGTGGTGGAGTGCCGCAAGAACTAGCTCAGGCGGGATCACTCCCCGAGGAGCACCCCGTCCGCGGGTGCCCAGGCAATGCGCACCCGCTCGCCGGGCGTGCGACCGCCGCCCGGCCCCCGCTCCTCGCAGGCGAAGAGGGTGTCGCCCGCCCGCAGCCGGACATGCGAGGCGCCGCCCTGGAAGACGACGTCCTCGACGACGGCGTCCAGCACGTTGCATGCAGGGTCCGCATGGTCGGCCGGCACCAGCGCGATGCTCTCGGGCCGCACGCACAGGAAGCGCGCGTCCCCCGCCGTCGCGGGTGCTGCCGCGCGCAGCTCCGTGCCGTCGGCCAGCCGGCAGCGCCAGATGTCGGCGTCGCGCGCGACGACCTCGACCGGATGGATCGACGAGCGGCCGATGAAGTCCGCCACGAAGCGGTTGGCGGGGCGGGCGTAGATCGCGCGCGGCGAATCCATCTGCTGGATGCGCCCGCCGCTCATGACCGCCACCCGGTCGGCCATCGCCAGGGCCTCCTCCTGGTCGTGCGTCACGAACACGGTCGTGATGCCGACCCGCTTCTGGAGCTGGCGCAGCTCGATCTGCATCTCCTCGCGCAGCTTCTTGTCGAGCGAGCTCAAGGGCTCGTCGAGCAGCAGGACGGGCGGGTCGATGGCGATGGCGCGGGCCAGCGCCACGCGTTGCTGCTGGCCGCCGGAGAGCTGGCCCGGATAGCGGTCGCCCAGGCCGTCGAGGCGCAGCAGCTCCAGCATCTGGTCGACGCGGGCTGCGGTCGCCGCGGCGCCGGTGCGGCGCATCCGCAGGCCGAAGGCGACGTTCTCGCGCACCGTGCGGTGCGGAAAGAGGGCGTAGTCCTGGAAGACGATGCCGATGCCGCGGCGGTGGGTCGGCACGTCGTCGATCGGCTTGCCGTCGAGCAGCACGCTGCCGGTGTAGGGCACGAAGCCCGCCAGCACGCGCAGCATCGTCGTCTTGCCGCAGCCGGACGGGCCGAGCAGCGCCAGGAACTCGGATGGTTGGATCGCCAGCGACAGGCCGTGCAGCACCGTGTTGGCGCCGTAGGCGACGGCGACGTCGCGGAAGTCGATGCGGTGCAAGGGCCGGTCTCCTAGCGCCTGGCGAAGGCGTCGACGCCGATGTAGCGGTTGAGGGCGAGCGTGAGCGTCGCCGTCACGATGATGACCATGGTCGAGATGGCGGCGGCCGTCGGGTCGTTCTCCGTCTGTACGTAGCCGTAGATCTCGATCGGCAGCGTGGTGCGCTGCCACACCAGGAACTGGGTCGCGGTGAAGTTCTCGAACGAGCTGACGAAGGCGAAGACGGCGGCCGCGAACATGCCCGGCCGGATGATCGGCAGCGTCACCAGCCGGAAGGCGCGCACCGGCGAGGCGCCGAGCGAGCGGGCGGCCTCCTCCAGCGAGATGCGGAAGCGCGTGAGCGCGGAGACCACGAGGCGCACGGTGTAGGGCAACACCAGGATCGTGTGCATGACGAAGAGGCCGACGAGCGAGCTGTGGATGCGCAGGGCCGACAGCGCCATCAGGAAGGCCATGCCGACGACGACCTGGGGCACCACGAGCGGCGACATGAGCATGGTCAGCAGCACGTCGCGGCCGACGAAGCGGCGGCGCACGATGGCGATGCCGGCGAGCACGCCGACCACGAGCGAGGTCACCGTCGCGGCCGCCGCCAGCACGAGGCTGACCTGCAGCGCCCTGCCGAAGCCGTCGCGGTCGAACACGTTCCAGTACCAGCGCAGCGACAGGCCCTCGGGCGGGAAGACCTGGCGCGGGCCGGCGTTGAGCGAGACGCCGACCAGCACGACCAGCGGGAAGCAGAGCAGCGCCACGACGGCGAGGCTGGCCGCCGCGACACCGATATGCCGCCGGTCCGGCCCGGTCATCGCTCGGTGCCCCGGATCGCCGCCCGGAAGCCCTTCTGCATGAGGTAGACGAGGGCGAGCGTGGTGGTGACCGAGACGACCGCGGCGGCGGCCGCGAAGGGGTAGTCCTGCGCGTTCACCGCCTTGTCGTAGATGAGGTTGGCGATCATGTCGAAATAGCCGCCGCCCAGCAGTCCCGGCGCGATGTAGGACGTGAGCGCGAAGAGGAAGACGATGACCGTCGCGGCGGCGACGCCGGGCAGACTCAGGGGGAAGACCACCTCCCAGAAGATGCGCAGGCGGTTGGCGCCCAGCGACTGGGCGGCGGCGCGCAGGTTGGGCTCGATCGCCATCAGGCTGCCGTAGACCGGGAAGACCATGTAGGGAACGGCGGTCAGCACGATGCCCGTCGCCACCGCGAACTCGTTGAAGAGCAGGCGCAGGGGCTCGTCGGTCACGCCGGCCGACTGCAGCGTCTCGTTGACGATGCCGTAGCGGCCCAGGACCAGCATCACCGCATAGGTGCGGATGACGAAGGACGTGAAGAATTGCACCAGCAGCACGATGCTGATGAAGAGCCGGAGGCGCCGCCCGCACAGCGTCATGTGGTAGGCGACGACGTAACCCAGCACGAGCACGATCGCCGTGGTGTAGGCCGCGATCACGATCGAGCGGACGAGGTAGCCCAGATAGAAGGAATCCCCCAGGAACTGGGCATAGCTCGCCAGCGTGAAGCCTTCGCCCACCCGGGCCATGCCGGCCGAGGGCAGGAAGCTCTGCACGAGCAGCACGCCGAGGCAGCCTAGGAACGCCGCCAGAAGCAGCGTTCCCGGACCGATCAGCGTGGCGAGGGCGAGGCGGCTGCGGTGGCCCGCGCGCATCGGGTGGAGTTGGGGCGGCTCAGCGGCTCTGGATCTCCTTGTCCCAGCGCTCCTTCCACTTGCCGTAGTTGGCGTTCACCACGCCCCAGTCGACGTCGTAGATGTTGGTCAGCGGCGGATCGGGGATGGCGCCGCGCAGGTTCTCCGGCAGCTTGGCCTTGCTGTTCACCGGGATCTGGCCGAAGCGGCCGGTGACGAACTCCTGCACCGAAGGCGACAGCAGATAGTCGATGAAGCGATGCGAGGCCGCCTCGCGCTCGGCGCCACGGCCCTTCACGATCGCGAAGGGGATGCCGGCCAGGAACTTCGGCTTCTCCGGCATGACGAAGCGCAGGTTCGAGTTGGGGCCGAGCTTCAGGTAGAAGTTGGCGAGGATGGCGTAGCCGATCACCGCGAACTCGCCGTTCTCCAGGAACTTCACCGACTCCGGGTCGGTGTTGAAGAAGCCGGCGATGTTCGGCTTCATCTCGCGCATCCGGGCGAACCCGGGCTCGATGTTCTTCTCGCTGCCGCCGCCGACGAGGGCCGCCATGACCAGCGTCGAGCCGGTGTCGATGACATAGCTGAGGCCGACCCGGCGCTTCAGGCGCGGGTCCCACAGGTCCTGCCAGTCTTTGATCTCGAAGGGAACGAGGTCCTTGCGGTAGATGATGCCGCGCGCCGAGTTGACGACCGTGACGTATGACGGCTTCAGGAACTCCTTCGGCACGTCCTTGAGATTGGGCAGCTTCGCGGGGTCGATCGGCGCCAGCAGCCCGGCCTCGGCGGCGGCCTCGGCGGTGCTCTGGATCGAGCCCCAGACGTCGACCTGTGGGTCGTTGCGCTGCGCGGTGATCTTGGTCAGCCCGTCCTTGGCCCCGGCCTGGACGACGATGTTGACCTTGATGCCCGTCTCCTTCTCGAAGTCGCGCACCAGCGGGTTGTAGGTATCGAGGTAGTGCCCGCCCCAGGTCATCAGGTTGATCTCGACGGCGCCGGCGCCGCCGGTCGCCAGCATCGCGGCCAGTGCC
>JBFWXJ010000030.1:19589-25246 GCA_050187535.1 Alphaproteobacteria bacterium
CGCTCGTCGGCGAAGTTGCGGAAGCTGTCGGTCCCGCGCACCAGCGTCGCCGATTCCTGGCCACGCACGAGGTATGCCGAGGTCGGCATCATCTCGATCAGGATCATGATCCGCCGGTCGCCGGCCACGTTCGGGCGCGAGCCGTGGATGATGCCGTAGTCGAAGAGCGCGATCTCGCCCGCACCGATCTCCAGGTCGACCGCCTTCGAGGTGTCGATCGCGTCCGTGATGTACTGGCCGCGCGCGAGGATGCTGGTCGGGTCGGCCGATTCCGCGTGCGGCAGGATCGGCCCGAGGTGGGTCCCGGGGATGACGCTGAGGCAACCCTGCGGCGCCCGGCACTCCGACAGCGCCAGGGCGGCGAAGGTGAGGTTGGGCTTGAGCGGCGAGTAGACCGTGTCCTGGTGCCAGCCGGCGAAGGTCGTGCCGTCGGCCTCCTTCACCCGGAAGGCGGTGCTCCAGCACAGGATGTCCGGGCCGATCAGGTCCTCGAATACGTCGAGCAGCCGCGGGATGCGGATCATCTCGTCGACCCAGGGGCAGAGCAGGTGCGCCTTGGTCTTGAGCTTCCGGGTCTCGGTCGGGTGGCGCGCCTCGAAGCCCTCCAGCGCCGTGCGGAAGCGGCGCACCTGGTCGTCGTCGAGGATGCGCACGGGATGATGGAAGCCGTCCTCGCGGAACTGGCGGACGGCGGCCTCGCTCAGGACCTTCGGCATGGGTCGCTCTCCTCCCCGGTGGGTCGGCCGGCCGCCTTGATGCGGCGGTACTCGCCGACCGTTCGGTAGCCGGCGGCCGCGCGCACGCCGCCGCGGATCTCGCCCGTCTCGATGGCGCCCCAGATGTCGCGATAGCCCTCCGGCAGCGGCCGTCCGCCGGGATAGGAGAGCCACAGGCGGTAGAGCAGGCGCTGGCGGGCCGGGTCGTCGTGGTCCACGTAGCCGGTGCGCGAGTGATAGGTGACGTGGTTGTTGAGGAGCTGGATGTCGCCCGGCTGCAGCTCCATGCGCAGGCACTGCTCCTCGGCGACCTCGGCCAGCAGGTCGAGCGCCTCGTTCTGGGCGGCCGTCAGCCGCGGCACCTCTGGGAAGCGCTGGGCGGATTCGACGAAGGAGCGCGAGTACTGGCTGGTGAACCAGCCGTCGCGCACGCAGAAGACGGGGCGCGCGAACCACGGGCCTTCGCCCGGCGCCTCCTCGCCCTGGCGGCTGTGGTGGTAGTCGGCGTACAGCAGCTCCAGCAGGTCCGGCCGTCGGCGCAGGATCTCGTTGTGGATCGCGACCGAGCTGACGACGCGGCTGAGCCCGCCCTCCTTGGCGGTGCGCACGCAATAGAGGGCGACGAAGTCCGACCGGTCGGTGTGGAAGCGCAGGTGCTCGTTCGAGCGGTAGCCGCGCGAGGTCGCCTGGCCGAGCCGCACGCCGATATCGCGCACCTCGCCCATCAGCTCGCCGCCGGCCTTGCTCTGCGACACGGGGTCGCCCAGATGGGTCCCGATGCCCCAGAGGATGAGGCGCTGGTCCTCCTCGCTCCACCGCTCTGCCGGCAGGCCGCGCAGCACGACGATGCCGGTGCCGCGCTCCAGCTCCTCGCAGATCGCGGCCAGCCGGCCGGCGAGCGTCGGCAGGGGGAAGTCGGCCGGGCCGATGTCGGCCATGGCGAGGCCGCGGCTCCGGACGGCGGCCAGCGCCGCCTCGACCTCGTCGACCTCGGCGGGCGTGAAGCGGCGCACCCAACTGTCCGTCTTCTCCAGCTCGCGCCCGTTCCAGGCGAAGGGGCCCTCGATCGGCGCGCGTGCCGGTTGCCCGGCGGCGGTCCCGACTGGATTGGCGGAAGCGCCCATGGCCATCCTCTCCCGGTTGATCGGCTGATCGAGGGTAGGCGGGCCCGGTCCCGCGCGAGAAATGGAAATATCGAAGCCACGCGTCGGGAACGCCGAACCCCGTCCGCTACCCGCCGTCGATGACGCTCCGATCGGAAAATCCGAGCCAGCGGCCCCGAATAACTGATTTGCGCCGGAGACCCCCGAACATACGATGGGTTGTTATGATGCCGTCTGACGACAACTAGATATGCGACGGCTTCCCTTGCAACTTCACACGATTATTCTTTCGGCAGCCATCGCCGTTCGTTGATGAATATTTGAGCGGGCCTGTCGGCCGCACGGGGCGGCCCGGCTCCTGCACGAAGGAGGGACCAGCGTTGCGCAAGGACCGGATCCTATCGTCGCTCGCCGCCGCCGCGCTGATCGCGCTGGCCCCGGCCGCCGCCGTCGCCCAGAGCAAGGAGGTCCACCTCCTCAGCTGGGGCGGCACCATCCAGACCATGCTGGAGAAGGAGGGCTGGGCCGACCGCTTCAAGAAGGAGACGGGGTACACGCTGACCCTGGTGCCGAAGGCGACGTCGAGCGAGATCATCGCCACCGCCATCGCCCAGAAGGACAAGCCGCAGGTCGATGTCGTGCTCTGCGACATGGTCGCCTACCTGCAGGGCGTCGAGCAGGGCATCTTCGGCACGCTCGACAAGGCGAAGGTGCCGAACCTCGCGAAGATGGTCGACCTTGCCCACGTGAAGGACGGCAAGGGCGTCATGACCTATGTCGACGTCGTCGGCATGTTCTACCAGGAGGACGTCTTCAAGCGTAAGGGCTGGGCGCCGCCCAAGTCCTGGGCCGACCTGATGCGGCCGGAGTTCAAGGGCCAGCTCCTGATCCCGCCGGTCAACAACACCTACGGCGTCTATCTCCTGATCGAGCTCGCGCGCATGAACGGCGGCAGCGAGAAGAACATGGACCCGGGCTTCGAGGCCTTGAAGAAGCTGGCGCCGGGCGTCGTCGACTGGTCGACCACCTTCGCCAAGATCGGCACGCTCATGCAAGGCGAGGCGGCCTCGGTCGCGGTCTTCGGCTACACGTCGGGCTGGGAGATTCGCAAGCGCGGCGCCCCTGTCATGCCGCTGGTGCCGACGCCGGCCTACATGAGCCCGACCGTCGCGGGGCAGATGAAGGACGCCCCCGACCCCGCGGGTGCGGCCGCCCTCGTCAACTGGCTGATCAGCGAGCCGGTTCTGGCCTATCGCGGCGAGCGCTTCGGCAACACGCCGATGAACCGCGAGGTCAAGGTGACCGGCGAAAACGCCGAGCGCGTGCTGACCGGCGACCAGCTCAAGACGCTGGCCAACGTCGACTACGACGTGGTCCTGGCCAAGCGGGCGGAGTGGAACGACCGCTTCAACCGCGAGATCGCGACGATCCGCTGAGGGACCTCTGACAGGCGGGGCCGCGTCCGCGCGGCGCGGCCCCTTTTCTCCTCGGGCGGGAACGGGAATGGCACTGGAGCTGCGCGACCTGCGCAAGCGGTTCGGCGACGTCGCGGCGATCGACGGCGTCGATATCCGCATCGAGGACGGCGAGTTCTTCTCGCTGCTGGGCCCGTCCGGCTGCGGCAAGACGACGATCCTGCGCTCGATCGCCGGGATCGTGACCCCGGATTCCGGCACGGTCGTGCTGGGCGGCACCGACATCACCCGCCGGCCGCTGCACGCCCGCGACGTGACGCTGGTCTTCCAGAACTACGCGCTCTTCCCGCACCTGACGGTGTTCGACAACGTCGCCTTCGGCCTCGTCATGCGCCGCGTCGCCAAGGCGGAGATCCGCGCGCGGGTCGAGGAGGCGCTGGCGCTGGTGCGCCTCGCCGGCCTCGGCCAGCGCTACCCCGCGCAGATATCGGGCGGGCAGCAGCAGCGCGTGGCGCTGGCGCGCGCGCTCGTCGTCCGCCCCTCGGTGCTGCTGCTGGACGAGCCGCTCAGCAACCTCGACGCCCGCCTGCGCGACGAGATGCGCGACGAGCTGCGCCAGATCCAGCGCCGCGTCGGCATCACCACCATCCTGGTGACGCACGACATCCACGAGGCCTTCGCCATGTCCGACCGCATCGCGGTCCTGGACAAGGGCCGGGTCGAGCAGATCGGCACGCCCAGCGAGATCTACCGGGCGCCGCGCACGCGCTTCGTCGCCAACTTCTCCGGCCAGATGAACGCCTTCGACGGGGTCGTCGAGGCGGCGGACGGCGCGACCGTGCGCCTGGCGACCGCATCGGGCCGCAAGGTCATGGCGCTCGCGGCGGACGGCCGGCCCGGCACGCGGGCCTCCGTCATGGTCCGCCCCGAGCGGGTGCGGATCGACCCGCCCGCCGAGGCCGACCAGCGCATCGACGCGGTGGTCGACACCGTCACCTATCTCGGCGGCAGCGTGCGGCTGGCCGCCACCGCCGACGCCGACCGCCTCCTGGTCGACCTGCCCGCCGGCGACGCCCCGCTGCCCGCCCCCGGCGACCGCATCACGCTGGGCTGGCGCACCGCCGACGCCGTCCTGGTGCCGGCGTGAGGGGTCGCACTCATCTCCCTCTCTGCCCCTTGGGGGCGGAGAGGGTCGGGGTGAGGGGGGGCATCCGCCCGCGGAAACCCACCACACCCACCCCAATGCCCGTGCAAAGGGTACCCACCCACACCCCCCAGAAAGGCGGATAGGGCGGTCGGGGACGCGCACCAAGAAAGCCCGCCAGCGGCCCTGGCTGCCCTATCTGCTGCTGCTGCCGCTGACGGCGGTGCTGTGCTTCGGCTTCCTCTTCCCGCTGGTGCAGAGCGTCGAGAACAGCTTCCACGGTTTCTCGCCGCAGGGCATCGACCGCTCGGTCTGGACGCTCGCGGCCTATACGAAGCTGTTCGACCCGTTCTACGCCGGCGTCTTCGGGCGGACGCTGCGCATCAGCCTCGTCATCTCGGCCATCACGGCGGTGATGGCCTATCCGGTCGCGCTCTACATCGCGCAGTTGAAGGGCCGGGCGCAGGCCTTCCTGCTGCTCGTCTACATGTCGCCCTGGCTCGTCAACGTCGTCGTCAAGGCGTTCGGCTGGACGCTCCTGCTGGGGCCGCGCGGCACGGTGAACACGGTGCTGCGGTCGCTGGGAATCACCGACGCGCCGATCCCCATGCTGTTCAACGAGACCGGCGTCGTCATCGGTCTCGTCCATGGGCATTTCATCTTCGTGCTGCTGCCGCTCTGGGCGGCACTGGCCGGCATCGACCCGAACCTGCGCTGGGCGGCCGGCAATCTCGGCGCCCGGCCGTGGGAGATCTTCCGGCGGGTGACGCTGCCGCTCAGCCTGCCGGCGCTGATGGCGGGCATCATCATCAACTTCACCATGAACATGGCGGCCTTCGCGACGCCGGCGCTGCTCGGCGGCAGCCGCGTCCAGGTCGTCTCCTTCCTCGCCTACGAGGTCAACTTGGTCGACCTCAACTGGCCGCTCGGGGCCGCCATGTCGATGGTGCTGCTGATCGCGACGCTGGCCCTCGTCGTGCTGTCGCAGCGGTTCGTCGCCTCGGGTAGGCGGCGGGTCATGTTCGAGGGTGCGCGATGATCTGGCTGCGGATCGTCAACCTGCTGATGGCCGTCTTCATGCTGGCGCCGCTGGTGCTCATCCTGTGGATGTCCTTCACCCCGGCGGAGATGTTCCGCCTGCCGACCGACACCTTGTCGCTGCGCTGGTACCGCGAGGCCTTCAACTACCCGGGCTTCCTCAACGCCTTCTTCCTGAGTGCACGGCTGGCGCTCGTGGCGGCATTGGCGGCCGCCGTGCTGGCCTTCCTCGCCGCCTACG
>JBFWXJ010000031.1:0-25090 GCA_050187535.1 Alphaproteobacteria bacterium
ATCGCGACGACCCGGGCCGCGGCAGCTTCGTCAGCCCCGTCCTGCTCGGCCGCGCGCTCGACATCACCTTCTTCCAGGTGAGCACGCGGCGTGCCGGCGAGGCGTTCGCGGGCGTCATCGGCGTCTCGATGCTGCCGCAGTATTTCGAGGAGTACTACGCCAGCGTGGTGGCCGACGGCGCATTCTCGGTCGTCCTCGCGCGCCCCGAGGGCGAGATCCTGGCCCGCCATCCCGCGACCGGGCGACCACTCTACGAGATGCCGCCCATGGGGAACTTCCGCGCCCGGGCGGCGGCGGCGCCGATGGCCGGCTCCTACACGACGGTGTCGGCGCTCGACGGCGTCGAGCGGATGGTCGTGTTCCGGCGCATCCCCGAATACCCGATCTACGTGATGATAGGCCTGCCGATCCCCCGGATACGGGGCGATTGGGCGGCCGACCTCGCCACCACGCTCGCCGTCGGCCTGCCGGCGACGCTGGCGCTGCTGGCGATGGCGCTCTTCGCGCTCCGCCAGGTCCGGCGCGAGAGCGCGGCGCTGGCCGAGGCCGAGGCCGCCAGCCATGTGAAGTCGGACTTCATCGCCACGATCAGCCACGAGATCCGCACGCCGATGAACGCCATCCTGGGGATGAACCGGCTGCTGCGCGACGCGGACAGCCTGCCGGCCGAGCTGCGGCAGCACACCGCCGTCATCCAGACCGCCGGCGAGAGCCTGCTGGCCCTGCTGAACGACATCCTCGACATGTCGAAGATCGAGGCGGGCTCGCTGCCGCTGGAGAAGATCGCCTTCGACCCCATGGCGCTGGTCGAGGACTGCGCCTCGCTCTACCGCGTGGCGGCGCGCGACAAGGGGATCGGCTTCGCGGTCGAGACGCCGGCAGGCGACCTGCCCTGGGTCGAGGGCGATCCGAACCGCATCCGGCAGATCCTGGGCAACCTCTTGAGCAACGCGGTGAAGTTCACCGATGCCGGCGCGGTCGGGTGCGCCGCCCGGCTGGTCGGCGGCACCCGGCAGCCGGGCGTGCCCGTCGACCTCCTGCTGGAGGTGCGCGACACCGGGGTCGGGATCCCGGCCGACCGCCAGGAGCGGCTGTTCGCCCCGTTCGAGCAGAGCGACGCATCGACCGCGCGGCGCTTCGGCGGCACCGGCCTCGGCCTCGCCATCTCGCGTCGCCTCGCCCGCATGATGGGGGGCGACATCACCGTCGAGAGCCGTGAAGGCGAAGGCAGCCTCTTCCGCGTGCGCCTGCCGCTCGCCGTCGCCGCCCGCGGCCGGCCGCGCTCGGAGGACCAGGGCCCGGCGATCCGCCCGCTGGCGGTGCTCGTCGCCGACGATTCGCCGGTGAACCAGCAGGTGATGCGCGCCGTCCTGGAGTCCAAAGGCCATCGCGTCGTCATCGCCGGCGACGGCGCGGAGGCGGCGCGCAGGGCGGCCGACGGCGCGCACGACCTCGTGCTGATGGACGTCTGGATGCCGGGGACCAGCGGCGTCGAGGCGACGCGCCTCATCCGCCGGCTGCCGGCGCCGGCGTCGGCCGTGCCGATCATCGGCCTCACCGCCGACGTGACGCAGGAACAGCGCGCGGAGTGCCTCGCCGCCGGCATGGACGCGGTCGCGGTGAAGCCGGTCGATTTCCCGGCCCTCTGGCGCCTGATCGCGACCGTCGTCCGCGCCGACCGCCCCGGCGACGACGGGCTACGGGAGCCGCAGCAGCCTCATACCAACGCTCCGCGAGGATGACCCACGGCGTCTCATCGGCCCGGGCAGCCCACCTCACCCACCCCATCGCTCACGCGATGGGTCCCCTCCCTCTCCCCCCGACGGGCGGAGAGGGCGTGCCTCGCATGTCCGGCCGGCTCTCCCTCTCCGCCCATCGGGGGCGGAGAGGGTCGGGGTGAGGTGGGGATTCTCCGGCGCTTCGGCGCCGCCGGCGTTCGCGCCGCTACTCGATCTTCGCGCCCGAGGTCTCGACGACGGGGCGCCAGCGCTCGATCTCGGACTTGTAGAAGGCCTCGAACTCCTCGGGCCTGGAGGCGACGACGACACCGCCCAGCTCCATCAGCTTGGCCTTGACGTCGGGCTCGGCCAGCGCCTTCAGGACCTGGGCGTGGATCGTCCCGATCACGTCGCGCGGCGTCTTCGCCGGCACGACGATGCCGAACCAGGCCGAGACCTCGTAGCCGGCGATGCCCGCCTCCTGCATGGTCGGCACGTTGGGGTATTGCGGGGCGCGGGTCTTCGTCGTCACCGCCAGCGGCCGCAGCGTGCCCGCCTGGACGTGCGCCACCGTCTCCGGGAAGTTGTTGACGATGATGTTGACGTTGCCGGCGAGGCAGTCGTTCAGCGCCGGGCCGGCGCCGCGATAGGGCACGTGGATGATGTCGATGCCGGCCAGCACCTTGAGCAGGTGGCCGGACATGTGCAGCGAGGTGCCGTTGCCCGAGGACGCATAGGAGACGGTCCCCGGCTTCTCCTTGGCCAGCTTCACCACCTCGGCGATGGAGTTGGGCGCGAAGCCCTTGCAGGCGCTGATCACGTTCGGCACGCCGACGATCTGGGTGATGCCGGCGAAATCCTTCACCGCGTCGAAGGGCAGCTTCTTGTAGAGGCTGGAGACGATGCCGTGCGTCGCCACCTGGGTCAGCAGCCAGGTGTGGCCGTCCGCCGGCGCCTTGGCGACGATCTCCGCGCCGACGTTGCCGGCGGCTCCCGGCTTGTTGTCGACGACGATCTCCCACTTCGCCATCTCGCCCACCTTGGCGGCGACGACGCGGGCCAGGATGTCGGTGGCGCCGGCCGGCGTGAAGCCGACGACGAGCCGGATCGGCTTCTCGGGGAACGTGGCGGCGGCCGGCGTTGCCGCCGCGACGGCCGTGGCCGCGGCGGCCAGGGCGAGGATGCGCTTCATGGGCTTCTCCCTATGTCGGTGTGGGTGCCGGGCGGGCCCCGGTCTTCCCGAAGACGGGTTTCTACTCCTGGAACATGACCTCCCGGCGCTTGCGGAAGGCGGGCAGCACGATCGCCAGCAGCAGCAGCGCGGCGACGACGATGAGCCCGAGGCTGATCGGCCGGTCGACGAAGACCATGGGGTCGCCGCGCGACAGCAGCAGCGCGCGGCGCAGATGCTCCTCCATCAGCGGGCCCAGCACGAACCCCAGGATGAGCGGCACCGGCTCGCAGTCGAGCTTGACGAAGATGTATCCGACGAGCCCGAAGATCGCCGCCACGTAGACGTCGAAGACGTTGTTGTTGAGGCTGTACACGCCGATCGCCGAGAACACGAGGATCGCCGGGTAGAGCAGGTCGTAGGGCACCTTCAGCAGCCGGACCCAGATGCCGACCAGCGGCAGGTTGATGACCAGCAGCATGGCGTTGCCGATCCACATGCTGGCGACGAGGCCCCAGAAGAGATCGGGCTGGCGCTCCATCATCAGGGGGCCCGGCTGGATGCCCTGGATGATGAGGGCGCCGACCATCAGCGCCATCACCGCGTTGGTCGGCAGGCCCAGCGTCAGCAGCGGGATGAACGACGTCTGCGCGGCGGCGTTGTTCGCCGATTCGGGCGCCGCCACGCCTTCGATCGCCCCTTTCCCGAAGCGGCCGGGATCGCGGGCGATCTTCTTCTCCAGGCCATAGGCGGCGAAGGCGGCGAGCGAGGCGCCGCCGCCCGGCAGCACCCCGAGGAAGGAGCCGAGCAGCGTGCCGCGCAGCGCGGCCGGGGCGGCCTGGCGGAACTCCGCGCCGGTCAGCCACAGGCGCGACACCGGCGCGATGCGGCTGGTGCGCCAGTCCGGCGCCTCGAGGTTGCGGATGACCTCGGCGACGCCGAACAGGCCGAGCACGATCGGCACGAAGCCGATGCCGTCCGACAGCTCCTGGATGTCGAAGGCGAAGCGCAGCTCGCCCGAGTTGACGTCGGTGCCGACCAGCCCGAGGCCGAGGCCGAGGAAGATCATGGCGATCGCCTTGGCGACCGAGCCGTGCGCCAGCACCACCGAGGCGATCAGCCCCAGCACCATCAGCGAGAAGTACTCGGCCGAGCTGAAGCTGAGCGCCACCTGGGTCAGCAGCGGCCCGGCCGCGCCGACGAAGACCGTGGCGACGGTGCCGGCGAAGAACGAGCCCAGCGCCGCCGTCGCCAGGGCCGCGCCGGCGCGGCCCTGCTGGGCCATGGAATAGCCGTCGAGGACGGTCACGACCGACGAGGTCTCGCCCGGCAGCTTGATCAGGATGGCGGTCGTCGACCCGCCGTACTGCGCGCCGTAGAAGATCCCCGCCAGCATGATGATGGCCGAGGTCGCCGGCAGGCCGAAGGTGATGGGCAGCAGCAGCGCGATCGTCGCGACCGGCCCCACCCCCGGCAGCACGCCGATGAGCGTGCCGAGCAGCGCGCCGACGAAGCAGAAGCCGACGTTGATCGGCTGCAGCGCGACGCCGAGGCCGATCCAGAGACCGCTCAGGAGGTCCATGGCCAGACCTTCATGGTGACGCCGAGCCCCCAGACGAAGACCGCGACGGAGAACAATGCCAGGCCGACCGCCAGCGCCAGGACGCGCAGGGGCTGGCCGAGATGGCCGGCGCGGCTCGCCACCAGCACCAGGCCGATCGTCGCGACCACGAGGCCCAGGCGCTCGATCAGCAGTGCGAAGACGATTCCCGCGACCAGGACCCAGAAGAGCGGCCCGAGATGGAAGCGCTCGACCGCCGGTCCCGGCTGGACCAGGCCCTTGAGGGCGACCAGCGCGCCCATGATGGCGAGGCCGCCGAAGACCAGCATGGGCATGTAGCCCGGCCCCATGCGGGCGGCACGGCCGATGCGGTACTCGTTGAGCCACAGGCCGATCAGGCCGAGCGCCAGGAACCCCAACCCCGCCAGCACGTCGCGCGACAGCAGGCGTTCGCGCCACGCCGACGCGGCGGTCATCGCGTGTCTCTCAACAATCGGCCCTCCCCCTCGCCCCGGACGGCGATTCCGGGGCCCGCACTTCCGGCCCCCCGCCGGTCGGGGAATGGCACTTCTACAAGAGGGTCCGCCGGGGCGGAAGCCCGGGAGTGGCGGACGAACGTCCGCAATGGCAGGCTGGCCGCCATGGACGCGGACCGTTTGCGCCGCCTCGCCGCCCGCCTCGATGCCGCGACGGGGCCCGACCCCGCGGCCGATCGCGCGCTGCTGGCGGCGCTGGGGTGGCGGCCGGCCGAACCGACCGAGGGCGTCTGCCTGCTGCTCTGGGGCGACGATCCGACGGGTGCCCCCGTGTGGACCGGCATGGAGCCGCGCCCGACAGCGGTCGCCGCGGATGCGGCCGCCCTGCACGCGGCCCGGTTCGGGACGTCGCCCGACACGGCGACGGCCGATCCCATCGCCATCTGCCGCGTGATCGTCCGCCGCCTCGTCAGCGCGGCCGGCGCATGAGGTAGAGATGGTCCTGGTGGTGGGGGCGGTCCGGGCGGACGGCGGGCCGGCCGCACCAGTCGCCCGTCTCGCGCCGGACGGCCACCAGGCCGGCATCGGCCAGGACGTCGTCGAGCGCGGCCGCGTCCCAGGCCGCGAACAGGTCCTTGCCGAAGCGGATCAGCAGGGGCGCGCGGTCGCCGCGCAGCAGCTCGGGGCCGCCCGGCCATCCGGCGAGGTGGCGCTCGCCCGCCTCGTCGACCAGGAAGACCGTCACCAGCGCCATGCCGTCCGGCTTCAGCACGCGCGCCAGCTCGCGCAGATAGTGGCGCGCGGTCGGCCGGTCGAGATGGGTGAAGACCGACAGCGACAGCGCACGGTCGACCGACCCGTCCGCCGCCGGGAACCGCCACTCCTCCACCGCGGCGCGGCCGCCGGGATTGAGGTGGGATTCGGCGAGGTCGGCGTGCTCGAACCGGAACCAGGGCAGGCGCGCGGTGATCGACCGGCGGCACCATTCGATGCCGTCGCGCCACACGTCGAAGCCGACATAGCCCCCGGGCGGGCGAATCAGGTCGGCCAGAGCGATGGCGATGCGCCCGGTGCCGCACCCGATGTCGAGCACCAGGTGGTCGGGGGCGAGCCCGCAATCCTCCACGAGGAAGTCGCGGTAGCGCCGGCCGACCCGCACGAACTGCTCGGGGCCGGTGCTGCCGATCCACTCCAGATGCTCCGCCGGCGGCAGCTCGATCGTCGTCGTCACCCGCTCCAGCCTCGTTCCCCCGGGCCATGTCCGGCAAGGCTAATCCAACGCCCGGGCGCCGTGAACACCCATCGCCGTCAGTCGAGCGCCGCGGTCCAGAAGGGCGGCAGCGACGGCACGCCTTCCCCGACGGCCATCGTCGCCGGCCGCTTGCCGACCACCAGATAAGCGGCGGCCCGGAGGCGCGGTAGCGGGGCGCCCGGCGCCCGGGCGGCGCGCGTCAGGCCCGCCTGCAGCAGCGGCCCGTCGTCGCCGCGGACCGCCGCCGCGTCGAAGCCGAGAGGCCGGGCCATGGCCGCGATGCAGCCCCAGCATTCGAGGTTGGCGACCGCGGCCGCTCCGCGGCAATCGGGCTGGCTGCCGTCCGGGCGGAATTGCTGGGCGACGCGCATCGGCAGCCGCTCCAGGACCTGGCGCAGCCGCCCGACATCGCCGAGGAAGGCGGACAGCGAGAGCGCCAGCAGCTCGTATCCGGTGCCCGCCACCCCGCGCGACAGGAACGCGGCCCGCGCGCCCTCGGCGTCGGCGGGCGCGGTCAGCAGCCGGTCCGCGGCCGCGCGCAGGCCGGCGATCGCCGCCCCGTCGGCGCGCACGGCGCGGGCGACGGCCGCGACCGCATCGATCGCGAACGCGCTCACCACGCCGCCGCCGCGGCCGGTCAGCAGCCCATGCGCCGCGGCGACCAGGCGGCGGGCGGCGGCTCCGTCCGAAGCGCCCTGCCCGGCGGCCGCGAGAGCGGCCGCGACGACGCCCCGCCAGCCGCCGGCGGCGGCCTCGCGCAGGAGCGAGGCCATGTCCCGCGAGCCGGGCTGCGGCAGCCGGCGATAGAAGAGCGGCTGCCCGGCACTCCAGTTCCGCGCGATGACCCGCTCGTCCATGGCTCGGGTGAAGGCGATCAGGCCGCGAACGCGGTCGGCGACGCGTCGGCGGGGATCTTCGTCGGCGGCGTCGTTTCCCGAGGTGAGCCGCAGCACGGCGCCGGCCCAGCGCCACCGGCCGGCATCCGGGGACGGCCCGGCCTTCGTCGCCATGATCCGTGCCTGCTCTCCCGGCGACCAGGGGCCATCGACGCCGAGCCTGGCCAGCAACGCCGCCTTGTCGGAGTAGCCGTAGCGCAGGTCCGTGTCGAAGCTCTCCACGGCGTCGTCGCGGAACGCGAGCTGCGGCTCGCCGATGCCGGCGGCCGGCAGCGGCTCGCCGCCCGGCCCGGTGCGCAGCAGCGGCACCGCCAGGTAGCGGGCGTCGCCGGCGCCGTCGGCAGCCGCGCGGATCTCGTCCCACGCCGCCCGCGTCAGCAGGGTCGAGCCGTCCCAGGGCAGGGTCCAGCGCGCAACGCCGCGGCCCTCGGCCAGGGCGCGGTTGCGGGCGGCGTTGACGTTGGTCAGGTAGTGCGTGCGGCGGCGCAGGCACCATTCGAGGATGATCGCCCGGCGCTCGGGCGGCAGCGCGTGGAAGGCGGGCGCGTGCAGATGCTCGTCCTGCGGCCCGCCGTGGTCGATCGCGGCGCCGGCGTACTCGTCCAGCGAGAACGCGATGTGCAGGAGGCGGTGCCCGGCCGCGGCGATCATGGCGCGCGCCGCCCCTTCGATCGCGGGATCGGCGATGCGGTTCAGCACCCAGCGCTTCTCGCATCCCGGCAGCGGCGGCTCGTGCTCCAGCACGAACCGCAGGTTGGCCAGCGTCTGCCGCGGCATGTGCCGCGGCGGCAGGTCGTTGCCGAGGATGCGATAGAGGATGAAGGACATCGCAGGCGCAGGTCGGGCGCCGGGCGTCCCGTCGACGCGACGCGGCCGCCTATGTTAGCTCCAATCCGGTCGGGCGGGGATGCGGCAGGAAGCGCACCCCGCCGCATCCTGCGACGGCACAACGAGGCGAAGCGTCCGCGCCCCACCCGATGACGAACACGAACCCCACGCTCGCCTATGGTGTGGACGACGCGGTGCCGCCGGCGACGCTGATCCTGGCCGCGTTCCAGCACATCGCCATCGTCGCCCCCATCGGGCTGGTCTTTCCGGGACTGATCGCCCGTGCCATGGGCGCCACGCCCGACGGCACCCAGGCGCTCGTCTCCGCCTCGCTGCTGGCCTTGGGGATCGGCAGCATCCTCCTCTGCGCGCGGACGCGCTTCCTCGGCACCGGCTTCCTCGCACCCTCGGTATTCACGGCCGCCTATCTGCCCGCCAGCCTCGCCGCCGCCGCGGCGGGCGGCCTGCCGCTGGTCGCCGGCATGACGGTGTTCGCCGGCTTCTGCGAGATCGGCTTCTCCTACGTGCTGCGCCGCCTGCGCCCGCTGCTGCCGAGCGAGCTCGCCGGGCTGGCGGTGCTGATGATCGGCTTCACGCTGGGCCTCCTGGGCTTCCGGCTCGCGCTCGGGATCGACGCCCCGGGGACCGGCGCCTTCGCCGCCATCGACCTGGACGACGCAGCACTCGCCGCGGGCTCCCTCGCCCTCATCATCGTCCTCAACGTCTGGTGCCGCGGCGCCCTGCGCATCTTCGCGGTCCTGATCGGCGTCGCGGCCGGCTACGCCGTCGCCCTCCTGGCCGGCCTCGTCGACACCGGCATGGTCGCCGACGCGGCGCAGGACCCGTTCATGGGCCTGCCCGCCCTGCCGGGGATCGTGCCGACCTTCGACCTGTCGCTGGCGCCGCAGTTCGTGATCGGCGCGCTCGCCGCCTCGCTGCGCGCCATGGGCGACATCACCACCTGCCAGCGCATCGCCGACCGCAACTGGACGCGCCCGGAATTCGGGTCGATCGGCCGCGGGCTGCGCGCCGACGGGCTCTCCAGCATCGTCTCGGGCCTGCTGGGCTCGGTCGGGCTCAACACCTTCTCGGGCTCGATCGGCCTGGCGCAGGCGACGGGGGTGATGGCCCGCCGGGTCGGCTACGCCGTAGGCGGCCTCTTCATCGCGCTCGCCTTCTTTCCCCGGGTCGTCGCCGTCGCCGCCGCGATCCCCGAGCCGATCACCGGAGCGGTGCTGCTGTTCTCCGCCACCTTCATCGTCGCCAACGGCCTGCAGATCATCGTCGCGCGGCTGCTCGATTCACGGCGCATCATCACCATCGGGCTGGCCCTCATCCTGGGCGTCAGCCACGACGTCTTCTTCAGTTTCTACAAAACGCTGCCGTCATGGCTGGGCACGGTGGCCAGCTCGTCGCTGGTCCTGGCGCTCGTCACCGCCTTTGCCCTCAACGCGGTCTTCCGCGTCGGCGTGACCCGCGTGCGCCACCTCTCGGCACCGATCGACGACGCGCTCGGCCAGCAGCTCGAGGAGTTCACCGAGGAGAGCGGAGCCGCCTGGGGCGCGGAGCGCGAGATCATGCAGCGCCTGTTCTTCGCCCTCATCGAGGCGGCGGAGGTGACCCGCGCGCGGGCGGCGCCGGGCGCACAGTTCCGCGTGACGCTGAGCTACGACGAGTTCCACATCGACGCCACGGCGCGCATCCCCGATGGCGGGGCGTTCTCGGGAGCCGTCGCCGGGCGCGGCGCGGGCGACGAGACCGAGCAGCGGCTGCAGGAGCTGCCGATGGTGCTGATGCGCCATTTCGCCGACCGCGTGACCTACGCCCGCGATCAGGACGGCATGGCGATCCGCCTGCGCTTCGACACCTGAGCGGCCGTGGACTCAATCACCGGCCGCGTCGTCGATGGCGGCGATCCGCCGGGCGAGGTCGACGCGGATGGTCGACAGGGTCTCCAGGTCGCGGTCCTCGAGCGGATCGGCGTCCGGATGGGCGAGCGCCCAGCGGCGCACCGCCTCGTCACGCGCGTCGGCGAGCGCCGCCATCTCAGGCCGGAACAGCACGAAGAGGCAGGTGAGCCACCGGTTGAGCGCCCAGGACGGCTGCCGGCGGTCGATCGCGAAGCGATCCAGCATCCGCACGACGTCGTCGGCCGGATACCAGGTCTCGTCGGTGACCCAGCGGTTGGTGGTGAACAGGCGGACCGGATTGCCGCCGGCATCGACCGCGATCGCCACCAGATGGCTCGGGCCCGACACCGCCCGCGCCTCCGCGGCCGCCGGCACCACCCCGGGCGGCATCCCGGCCGGCCGCAGGAAGGTGTGGAAATGGCCGATCTCGGGGCCACCGTCGTCGTGGGCGTGGAAGTAGTACTGGGCGTGCGAGGCGGGATCGTAGATGTCGCCGCCGTCGGGATAGTGCTGCCAGGCCGCGATCGCCCGGCCCGGCCCCGCCAGACGCTCGGCCATGGTGCCGCCTTCGCGCGTCATCATGCGGCCGCACGCCTCGATCTCGCGCGCGGCCGAGACCAGCGCCGCGAGGTCGCTCGAGGGTCGCGTGGCGGAAGGTGGCTTCGGGAACCGCATCGCTGGATTCGTGGGTGGAGCTTGGCCAGTGCAGCCGCCGCGTGCAACCGGCTGCGCGCCATTGGCGGGCGGACGCCCCCGGGGTTAGCATCCCGCGCGCCCGCCACGACGACCGGATTCCCCGCATGGACATCAGGCAGCACATCCGGACGATCCCGGATTTCCCCAAGCCGGGCATCCTCTTCTACGACATCTCGACCCTGCTGGCGCATCCCGCCGCCTGGAAGGCCGCGATGGACCAGCTGGCCGCCGCGGTCAGGCCGCACCGGCCGGACGTGCTGGCGGGGATCGAGTCGCGCGGCTTCCTGACGGCGGCGCCACTCGCGCTGGCGCTCGGCTGCGGCTTCCTGATGGTGCGCAAGAAGGGCAAGCTGCCGGGCCCGACCATCCCCTGGCGCTACGACCTCGAATACGGCAGCGACACGATCGAGATCCAGGCCGACGCCGTCCGGCCCGGCCAGCGCGTCGTGGTGCTGGACGACCTGCTGGCGACCGGCGGGACCGCCAACGCCGCGGTGCAGCTGCTGCGCAAGGTCGGCGCCGTGGTGCCGGCGCTGGCGGTCATCATCGAGCTGACCTTCCTCGACGGCCGCTCGCGCCTCGACGTGCCGACCACATCGCTCATCGCCTACGACAGCTAGGGCCCCGGCCGCGATGGAGGCTCGGGAGGACGCGGCGGACGACGCCATCGGCCGCCTGCGAGAGCTGGTCCGTCGCTTTCCCTACAATCCCGAGCACCGGCTGCGCCTGGGCTATGCCCTTCGGCAGGTGGACGACCTGGCCGCCGCCGCGGCCGTCCATGGCGAGCTGGCGACGCTCGCGCCGCATTGGCCGGCGGCCCGCTGGGCGGCCGGCAGCAGCGCCGTCATGCTCGCGCTGGCGACCGACGATCCGGCCCTCCTCGCGCAAGGCTGGCGCCGGACGGTCGGCGAAGGGACGGGCTGGCGGATCGGGGTCGGCCGCGGGCCGCAACTGCCGGCCTCGGTCGTGCGGATCGCCGCCGCGGACGGTCGGCTCAACATATGGTTCGGACCCGAAGCGGGTGGCGTCACGGACAAGCGCGCGGAGATCACGGCGCTGCGGCTGCTCGGCTACTGGCCGATGCTGCGCGACGTCCTGGCCGCCCTCGACCGCCCCGTCACCGTCCTCCTCGACCTGAACGACGGCAACGACCCCATGCCGGCGCTGCCGCGGCTGGCGTTCTGCGGCAACGGGGACCACGTGTTCCTCGTGCCCGATCCCGACTATGCGCGGGCGGGCGGCTATTCCGATCTGCGCGCGCAGATCGCAGCCACGCCCGTGCCGTGGGAGACCCGCCGGCGAGCCGCCCTCTGGCGCGGCGCGGCGAACGGCATGATCCCCCCGGGCGGCGACTGGCGGGCGATGCAGCGCATCCGGCTGTGCCGTCTCGCGGCCGACGACCCCGCGGGGCGGATCGACGCCGGGCTGCACCGGTTGCCGCAGGCGTTCCAGTACGACGCCGCGACGCGCGCCGACATGAAGGCCTTCATCCGTCCCCAGGTCGCGCCCGAGGACTATCGCCGCTGGCGCTGGCAGATCGACGTCGACGGCCACACCAACGCCTGGAGCGGCTTCTTCCAGCGGCTGCTCTCCGGAAGCCCGGTCCTCAAGGTCGCGTCCCCGGGCGGCTACCGCCAGTGGTTCTACGACCGGCTCCGGCCGTGGACGAACGTGGCGCCCGTCGCCGTGGACCTGGGCGACCTCACGGCGGTGATCGAGCGCCTCGACCGCGACGACGACCTGGCGCGGCGCATCGGCGAGGCCGGCGCGGCCCTGGCGCACGCTCTGGGCTGGAAGGCGACGGTCCGCGACGCCGCGCAGGCCTTCGACCGCGCCGACCGCGCCCTGCGCGCGGCCGGGGGCTGACCCGCTACCGCCGCCCCCGCGGCCGTGCCGCGGCAAACCGGCCGGCGGTCAGCACGCCCGCCGCCACCACCACTACGATGACCGTCGCCAGGGCGTTGATCTGCGGGCTGACGCCCATGCGGACGCTGGAGAAGATCGCCATCGGCAGAGTGGTGGCGCCGGGGCCGGACACGAAGCTCGCCAGCACCAGATCGTCGAGCGAGAGGGTGAAGGCGAGCAGCCAGCCGGCGACGACCCCGGGGGCGATCATCGGCAGCGTGATGCGGAAGAAAACCGCGGCCGGCCGCGCGCCCAGGTCCATCGCCGCCTCCTCGATCGCCGGGTCGAGGCCGGCCAGCCGCGACTGCACCACGACGGCGACATAGGCCATGCCCAGGGTGACATGGGCGACCGCGATGGTGCCGACACCGCGTGCGGCGGGCCAGCCGGTCAAGGCCTCGGAGGCGACGAAGAGCAGCAGCAGGGCCAGGCCCAGGATCACCTCGGGCATGACGAGCGGTGTCGCCAGCATCGCGCCGAAGAGGGTGCGGCCGAAGAAGCGCCGGCGGCGCGCGAGCGCGAAGCCGGCAAGCGTGCCGAGCACGGTGGCCCCGGATGCCGCCAGCACGGCGACGCGCAGGCTGACCCAGGCCGCCTCCAGCAGCGCCTCGTTCTCCAGGAGTGCTGCGTACCACTTGACCGAGAAGCCGCTCCACACCGTGACGAGACGGGATTCGTTGAACGAGTAGACGATGAGCAGCGCGATCGGCGTGTAGAGGAAGGCATAGCCGAAGACGAGCATCGTCAGCAGGAAGCGCGACAACCTGCCTGTCGGCGGGTGGCCGCTCATCGCTGCTTCCCCTGGAACCACTGCAGCCACAGCACGGGCACGATCAGCATCGCCAGCAGCGCCATCGCCACCGCCGAGGCGACCGGCCAGTCGGTGTTGCCGAAGAACTCGTCCCACAGGACCTTGCCGACCATCAGCGTGTCGGTGCCGCCCAGGAGGTCGGGGATCACGAACTCGCCCATCGCCGGGATGAAGACGAGCATGCTGCCGGCGAGCACGCCCGGGGCCGAGAGCGGCAGGGTGACCGAGAGGAAGGCCTTGAGCGGCCGGCAGCCGAGGTCGGCGGCGGCCTCCAGCAAGGTCGGGTCGAGGCGCTCCAGCGTCGCGTAGAGCGGCAGGATCATGAAGGGCAGGTAGGAGTAGACGATGCCGAGGATGACCGCGGGCTCGGTGTTGAGCAGCACCAGGGGCTCGCCGATGACGCCGACCGCGGTCAGCAGGTTGTTGAGCAGCCCGTTGGGCGCGAGGATGCCGATCCAGGCGTAGACGCGGATCAGGAAGCTCGTCCAGAAGGGCAGGATCACCAGCGTCAGCAGCAGGGGCCGCCAGCGCGCGGGCGCGCGCACGATGCCGAGCGCCGCCGGATATCCGACCAGCAGGCAGACGACCGTGGAGATCGCCGCCACGCGCAGCGAGCTGATGTAGGCCAGCAGGTAGAGCGAGTCGTCGAAGATGTAGGCGTAGTTGCCGATGTCGGGTGCCACGCGCGGCGTCCCGCCCGGGAACGAGACCGCAGGCGCGAAGGGCGGCGTGCCGATGTCCTTGGTCGACAGGCTGACGAAGATGACGATGAGGAAGGGCAGCAGCAGGAAGAGCGCCAGCCACGCATAGGGCAGCGCCAGCGCCACCTGCTGGAAGCGATCGACGTGGCGGCCCTTGCTCACGCGACCAGCACCGCGTTCCCGGCCGCCCAGGAGAGATGCACCTGATCGTCCCAGGTGAAGGGCGGCTCGTCGGCGACGCGCAGGTTGGGGCGGGTCGCGACGAGGCGCCGGCCGCCCGACGTCTCCACATGGTAGATCGAGATGTCGCCGAGATAGGCGATGTCGCGCACCACCCCTTCCGCGATGTTCACCGTGGCGTCGGGCGCCGTGCGGGAAATCGCGATCTTCTCCGGCCGGATGGCGACCGCGACCGCCTGCCCGGCCGTCCAGTCCCCCTCGTCGGCGACGGCGAGCGGCGCCGCCAGCGCGTCGGTCCGCACCGTCACCACGCCGTCGGCCATCCCCTCGACCCTGCCCTCCAGCAGGTTCACGTCGCCGATGAAGCCGGCGACGAACCGCGAGCGCGGGTGCTCGTAGATGTCGATGGGCGTGCCGACCTGGACGATGCGGCCCGCGTCCATCACGCCGATGCGCGACGACATGGTCATCGCCTCCTCCTGGTCGTGGGTGACCACGATGAAGGTGATACCGATGCGCTCCTGGATCGCGACCAGCTCGAACTGCGTCTCGGCGCGCAGCTTCTTGTCGAGCGCCGCCAGCGGCTCGTCGAGCAGCAGGATCTTCGGCCGCTTCACCAGGGCGCGGGCGAGCGCCACGCGCTGGCGCTGGCCGCCCGAGAGCTGGTGCGGCCGCCGCCCCGCCTGGGCGCGAAGCTGGACCAGGTCGAGCACCGCGGCCACGCGATCGGCGATCTCCGCCCTTGGCGTCCCCTCCTGCTTCAGCCCGAAGGCGACGTTCCCTTCCACGGTCATGTGCGGGAACAGCGCATAGGACTGGAACATCATGTTGACGGGACGCGCGTAGGGCGGGGTCGCCGTCACGTCGGCGCCGTCGATCTCGACGCGGCCGGCATCGGGCTGCTCGAAGCCAGCCAGGATGCGCAGCAGGGTCGACTTGCCGCAGCCCGAGCCGCCCAGCAGCGAGAAGAACTCGCCGCGCCCGATGTCGAGCGATACATCGTCGACCGCCCTGACCTGGCCGAAGGCCTTGGCGACCCCGGCGATGCGCAGGATCGGCGCCGCGGCGGGATCACCCCGACCGGCGCCTAAACCCGGCCGGCGCGCCCCCGGCGCCCGCGGCTCCGCCATGGCGCGGCTCAGCGCCCGGTCTTGATGCGCGTCCAGGCGCGGGTGCGCAGCCGCTCGTAGGCGGAATCGGCCGGGGTCAGCGTGTAGAGGCGGTCGAACACCTCCTTGGGCGGATAGACCCTGGGGTCCTCGCGCACCGCGGCGCCGATCAGCGGCAGGGCCGCCTTGTTGCCGCTGGCGTAGCCCACGAGGTCGACGCTGCGCGCCGCCACGTCGGGGCGCAGCAGGAAGTCGATGAAGGCGTGCGCCTCGTCGACGTTGCGCGCCGAAGACGGGATCGCCAGCACGTCGACCGCGAAGAGGGCGCCCTCCTTCGGGATCGAGTAGCTGACCTCGACGCCGCGCTTGGCCTCGCGCGCGCGGTTGCGCGCCTGGATGACGTCGCCCGAATAGCCGAAGGCCAGGCAGATGTCGCCGTTGGCGAGCGCGTTGATGTATTCCGACGAGTGGAACTTGCGGACGTGCTTGCGCACCTGGATCAGGTGCTGGGCCGCGGCGTCCAGGTCCTCCTTCGACTTGCTGTCGGGATCGCGCTTCAGGAACTTGAGCGCCGCCGGGATCACGTCGGTCGGCGAGTCCAGCATCATGATCCCGCACTTGGCGAAGCGCTGGGCCACCGCCGGGTCGAAGATCATGGCGAGGCTGTCGAGCGGCGCGTCGGGCATCGCCTCGCGGATCTTGGCGACGTTGTAGCCGATCCCCGACGTGCCCCACATCCACGGCACGCTGAAGGCGTTCTGCGCGTCGTACTTGGCCAGCAGCTCCAGGATCGCCGGATCGAGGTTGCCCCAGTTCTTCAGCTTCGTGCGGTCGAGGGACTGGTAGACGCCGGCGGCGAGCTGGCGGACGAAGAAGGGCGAGTTGGTCGGCACGACGACGTCGTAGCCGGACCGGCCGGTCAGCAGCTTCGCCTCGAGGATCTCGTTCGAATCGTAGACGTCGTAGTTGACCTTGATGCCGGTCGCAGCCGTGAACTCGGGCAGGACCTTGGGCTCGATGTAGTCGCTCCAGTTGTAGACGTTGACCGTGCGCTCCTGCGCCGCCGCCCCCGTCGCGGCGCCGAGCGCCAGCGCCAAACCGAGCAGAAGACCCCGCATCCCGACCCCCTCGCGCTTCCAGCCGAATCCCCCGGCGGGGGCATTCAGTAGCGGGCGGGCGCAGGTGTCAACGCCGCTCCGGCCCGGCGTCGACCGGCAGCCACAGCACGTCGGCGATGTCGGCGGCACCCGTCGCCACCATCGCCAGCCGGTCGATGCCGAGCGCGATCCCCGCACTCTCCGGCATGCCGTGCGCCAGTGCGGCCAGGAAATCCTCGTCGATCGGGTAGCGCACGCCGTAGAGCCGCTCCTTGCGGACCATGTCGGCCGCGAAGCGGTCGCGCTGGACGGCGGCATCCGTCAGCTCGCCGAAGGCATTCGCCAGCTCGACGCCGCAGACATAGAGCTCGAAGCGCTCGGCGAAGCGCGGGTCGTCCGCCTTCGGTCGCGACAGGGCCGCCATGGAAATGGGGTAGTCGCAGAGGATCGTCGGCGCCCCCTGGCCGAGACGGGGCTCGATGCGCTCCAGGAAGACGCGGAAGAAGATCGTCTCCCAGTCGTCGCCGGCATCGACGCGGATGCCGGCCGCCGCCGCCGCCGCGGCCAGCAGCGGCGCCGCGGGCGCGGCCGGGTCGGGCATGGTGGCGACGAGGTCGATGCCGGCCCAGCGGCCGAAGGCGTCCGCCACCGTCACCTCCTGCCAGTCCCCGAACGGGTCCGCCGTGCGGTCGCCCATGCGGAAGACGGGATTGCCGGCGGCGGCGAGTGCCGCCCGCAGCAGCAGCCGGCAATCGGCCATCAGGTCGCGATAGGTGGCGCCGGCGCGATACCATTCGAGCAGGGTGAATTCCGGGCTGTGCAGCCGGCTGCCCTCGCGGTTCCGGAAGACGCGGGCGAGCTGGTAGATGCGGGGCGCCCCGCCGACCAGCAGCTTCTTCATCGCGAATTCGGGCGAGGTGTGCAGGTGCATCCGCCGGCGCATCCGGCCGCCCTCGTCCTCCAGCTCGGTCGCGAAGGACATGAGATGCGGCTCGAGCCCGGGCGAGACCTGGAGCGCCGGGGTCTCGACCTCGAGGAAGCCCGCCTCGTCGAAGAAGGCGCGCACCGCGCGCACTATGCGCGCGCGGCGTTCCAGGAACGGCATCCGCGCGCCGAAGCGGTCAGGGTGCCAGGGGGGGAGGATCATCGGCCTCCTATGCCGCGCGGGCGGCGCCAAGGGAAGACGGGTTGCGCGCCCCTCCCCCGGCCGCTAGCGTCGGCCTCCCCATCCGAGGCAGGCCGATCCCGACGATGACCGAGCCGACGCGAACCGGGCCGATCTGGCCCGACGACATCTTCCGTGCCCTCAAGGCGGCGGGCATCCGCCAGGTCGCCCATGTCCCCGACGCGGGCCATGCGCGGCTGATCGAGAGCTGCAATTCCGACAACGCCATGCAGGTCGTGACGCTGACCACCGAGGAGGAAGGGGTGGCCATGCTGTGCGGCGCCCATCTCGGCGGCCAGCGCGGCGTGCTGCTGGTCCAGTCGAGCGGCGTCGGCAACTGCATCAACATGCTGTCGCTGCCGACCACCTGCCGCATGCCGCTCGTGATGCTGGTGACGATGCGCGGCGAGTTCGGCGAGTTCAACCCGTGGCAGAACGCCATGGGCCGCGCCACCGAGGACGTCCTGACCGCCATGCAGGTCGCCTGCTATCGCTGCGAGCGGCCGGACGAGGTCGGCCTCGTGGTCGAGAACGCGCTGCGCTACGCCTTCGAGGGCAACCGGCCGGTCGCCGTGCTGCTGGCGCAGCGGCTGATCGGCGCCAAGGCCTTCGTCAACGAGTGAGGCCCGAGATGTCCGCCCCTTCGCTGCACCGCCGCCCCCTGGTCGCCGAGATCCTGAAGGGCCGCGACGACGGCCTGCTGGTGGTGACCGGCCTCGGCACGCCGACCTACGACGCCGCCGCCGCGGGCGACGACCCGCGCACGTTCTTCCTCTGGGGTGCCATGGGCGGCGCCACGATGATGGGCCTGGGCCTGGCGCTGGCCCAGCCGGACAAGCGCGTGCTGGTGCTGGCCGGCGACGGCGAGATGCTGATGGCGGTAGGCAGCCTCGCCACCATCGCCGCCAGGCGCCCGGCCAACCTCGCCGTCGTCGTCCTCGACAACGAGCATTTCGGCGAGACCGGCATGCAGCCGACGCCGACCCGCGCCGGCGTCGACCTGGCCGGCATGGCGGCGGCGGCCGGCTGGCCCGCCACCTTCACGGCCCGCGTGGAAGCCGACGTGCCGAAGGTGGTCGAGCTCGCCCGCCGGACCCCGGGGCCGGTCTTCGCGGTCGCCAAGATCCTGGCCGAGAAGCTGCCCTTCGTGCTGCCGCCCAAGGACGGCGCCTACCTGAAGGACCGCTTCCGGCAGGCGGTGCTGGGACGGGTCTAGCCGGCGTGCCCGGCGTTCACGCGTCGTAGCCGGGGTTCTCCCGATCGAGCTTGCGCAGCAGGGCCGGCCACTCCATCACGCCCATCGGCCGGCGGGTCTGCGGCTGGTAGTTCATGTAGGTCGCCTCGACCACGTCGGCCGGCACCGGGTAGATGGCCTGGCCGCCCGACGTCACCGCCACCTGCGTGCGGCATGACAGCTCCAGCCGGTGCATGGCGTTGAACGCCTCGGCGATGGTCGAGCAGGCGGTCAGCAGGCCGTGGTTGCGGAGCACCATCGCGCTGTGCGGACCCAGGTCCCGCACGAGCTGGTCCTGCATCGACAGGTCGAGCACGACGCCCATGTAGTCGTGATAGGCGACATGGGCGAAGCGCATGGACGTCTGGGTCATCGGCAGCAGGCCGCATTGCATGGCCGACACCGCCATCCCGGCCCAGGTGTGGGTGTGGATGACGCAGTCGACGTCGTGGCGCACCTTGTGGATGGCGCTGTGGATGACGAAGCCGGCGCGGTTCACGCCGAAGTCGAAGTCGCCGTAGCTGGGCTTGGCGAGGATGTTGCCGTCGTAGTCGATCTTGATCAGCGACGACGCCGTCACCTCGTCGTAGAGCATGCCGTAGGGGTTGATGAGGAAGGCGCCGTCTTCCCCCGGCACCCGGACCGAGATGTGGTTCGCCGACATGTCGGTCATGCCGTAGAGGTCCATGAGCCGGTAGCAGGCGGCGAGGTCGACCCGCGCGTCCCACTCCTCCGGCGTGACCCGGTTGTGCATCGATTCGATGCGCAGCTGCTTCCTCGCTCTCGCGGCCATGGCGTCGGTCCTCGGATTCCTCGTCCCAGGCCGCGAGCCTAGCACGCGCCGGCTCGGCTATCATCGCGCGAGCGAGGGAGGACGCGCGGAAATGACGGACCGGATCGGATACATCGGCATCGGCCTGATGGGGCGCCCCATGGCGATGCGGCTGCTGGCGGCGGGCTTCCCGCTCGCCATATGGGCGCGCAGCCCGGAAAAGGTCGCCGACGTCGTCGCGGCCGGCGCCACGCTCGCCCCGGACGCGGCGGCGGTGGCGCGCGCGAGCGACATCGTCATCACCTGCGTCTCCGACACGGCCGCGGTCGAGGCCGTGGTGTTCGCGCCGGGCGGGCTGGCCGAGGGCGCGGGACCGGGCAAGGTGCTGGTCGACATGTCGACCATCCATCCCGGGCGCAGCCGTGCCATGGCGGAGCGCCTGCGGCGCGAGACGGGCATGGGCTGGATCGACGCGCCGGTGTCGGGCGGCCCGCCGGGTGCGGCGGCCGGCACCATGGCGGTGATGGCCGGCGGCGACGCCGCCGACTTCGCCCGCGTGCAGCCGGTCGTGCGCCATCTCGCCGGCGCCTTCACGCTGATGGGGCCGTCCGGCGCCGGGCAGACGACGAAGATGGTCAACCAGGTCATCGTCGGCGGCTGCAAGTCGGTGATCGCCGAGGCGATCCAGCTCGCCATGAACGCCGGGCTCGACGTGCACCGGCTGCCCGAGGCCTTCGCCGGCGGCCGCGCCGACTCCTCACTGCTGCGCCAGTCGCTGCCGAAGATGGCGTCCGGCGACTTCACGCCGTCGGGCCATCTGCGCACCATGATGAAGGACCTCGACATCGTCATGGAGCTGGCGCGCGAGACCCGCACGCCGATGCCGATGACGTCGCTATCGACCGAGATCCACCGGATGATGGTCGCCCACGGCCACGCCGACGCCGACACCACCTCGGTCATCGCGCTGCTGCGCGACAAGCCGGTGCTGTAGGCGGCCACCTCACCCTCCCCGTCGCTTCGCGACGGGTCAGCTCCCTCTCTGCCCCTCGGGGGCGGAGAGGGCCGGGGTGAGGGGGGGCTTGCTCGGCGGCGCCGCCGCCGTCAGGCCGGCCAGCCCTGGCCGCCGCCGTCGACGCGCAGGATCTGGCCCGAGACGAAGGCGCCGAGCGGGCCTGCGAAGACGTCGACGAGGCGGGCTACCTCGTCGACCGTGGCGATACGGTCGAGCGTGCCTTCCTCGGCCAGCCGCGCCTCGTCGATCGGGCGCGTCGCGAGGAAGCGGCCGGTGCGCGTCTCGCCGGGGGCGATGCAGTTGACCGCGATGTCGTAGGGGCGGAGCTGGTCGGCGAGGCAGCGGGTGAAATGCGCCACGCCCGCCTTCGACACGGCATAGATGGCGCCTTTGGTGCGGCCGCGCGACCCCGCGGTCGAGCCGACCGTGACGATGCGTCCGCTCCTGCGCGCCATCATGCCGCGCGCCACCGTCTGGCAGACGAGGATCGTCGACAAGAGGTTGCGGTCGAGCACGGCCCGCACGTCGATCTCCGAGATGCCGACGACGTCGTTGGGGTCGGGCTTGCCGCCCTTGGCGGCGATGTCGCCGCCGGCATTGTGGACGAGGATGTCGATCGGCCCCAGCGCCTCGGTCGCGCCGTCGACGACGCGCGCGATGTCGTCGCTCTGCGTCAGGTCGCCCAGGAGCCGCACCGTGCGCACGCCGTGGTCGCGCCCGACCGCGGCCGCGACGTCGGTCAGCGTCGTGCCCTCGCCGAACTCGGCCGGCCCGTGCTCGCGCATGCCGTGGAGCGCCACGTCGGCACCCATCGCCGCCAGCCGTTCGGCGAAGGCGCGGCCGAGGCCGCGGCCGGCACCGGTCACCAGCGCCACCTTGCCCGCCAGCGGACGGGCCTCCGTGCTCGTCGTCATGGCATGATCTCCGTGCGGCTTTCGAGGTCGGCCTCCACCGCGGCGCGGCGGAGCTGCACGACGTGGTAGCGGCCGGCCGCCCAGTCCGCGAACTGGTCGCGGTAGTGCGGGCTGCCGGGGACGCCGGAATTGCCGATGTTCTGCACCGCCAGGAACGACCCGGGGGCCGCGAAATCGACGACGATGCGGTACTCCGCCCCCGACGAGGCGCTGTGCGGCGGCAGCTCGCCGCCGGTGTTGCACACGGTGTGCGAGCCACCGGCGACCGGCGCCGGGCCGATGTCGAAGGCCGGTGCCGCCGCCGGGCCCGACAGCGGATGGCGCCAATGGGCGAGATGCACGCGGCCCCAGGCCCAGCCGGCGGGATCGTCCCCGAGGCGCCTGCGCAGGGCCGCCATCGCCTCGGCCGCGACCGACGCCGCCTCCGCCCTGGTGCCGCCGGCGAAGTAGGCCGTCTCCGGCTGCTCCAGCAGGGTCGCCGCGAGGCCCGTCTGCTGCATCGCGAGGTCGAGGAGCCGCTCGGGCAGGTGGCGCGCCAGCACCCGGCGCTGCCAATGGAACATGAAGGTCTCGAACACCGTCGGCGCCGCGGTCTCCAGCCCGTAGCCGAAGTCCCATCCGGCGAGGATCGCCGCCAGCGCCTTCGCATCGGCATCGGCGGCGCCCGCCAGCGCGCGGACGACGAGCGGCGCCAGGCGCTCGGCGCGGACGTTCTTCACGTCGAGCTGGAGGGCGACCGTCGCCGCCGCGTCGCCGGGGCCGTGCGCGAAGGCCTGGTCGATGCGGATGCCGCGATGGCCCTGCGAATAGGCGCCGTAGATCGGGTGCGGGAAGTCCGGCGGCACGATGCGCTGGTTGGCGCTGGCGACGTAGCCCTTCGCCGGGTTGTAGGCGCGCGGCAGGCCGTCGAAGGGGATGTGGCCGGTCCAGCGGTCGGCCGGCTCGGCGGCGTCGCGCAGCCCGGCCATGGCGCGCCCGCGGACCGGGATGCGCCCCGCCATCTGGTAGCCGACGTTCCCCACCGAGTCGGCGTAGACGAAGTTGAAGACCGCGACCGACCAGTCGGAGAGTGCGGCGCGGAAGCCCTTCCAGTCGCGGGCGCGGGAGAGCGCGATGCTGGCGCGCAGGTCGTCCAGATGCTCGTGGCCGACCCAGCGCAGCGACAGAGGCGGGTCGCCCGCCGCGTCCAGCGCCGTCACCAGCGCGTTGACGATCGGCCCGCGCGCCGTCGCGCGGATGGTGAGCGGCCGGTCGGCCTCGCCGCGCACGGGAATGGCGACCCGCCGCTCGTCGAAGGCGCGCCAGACGTCGCCGTCGCGGTAGCGGCCGGGGTCGTCGGGATGGACCGTCTCACGGTAGAGGTCGCGCGTCGTCGCCATGTTGTTGGTGAGCGACCACGCGACGGTGCCGTTCGACCCCCACCACAGGCCGGGGAAGCCCGGATGGCCGCAGCCGGCGGCATCGTCCTCCGGCCCGTGCAGGCCGTACTCGTACCAGCTCGAGGGCACCCAGAAGGGCTGGTGCGGATCGCCCGCCAGCAGGGCCTTGCCGCCCGGCACCATCCGGCCGGCGACCGCCCAGTTGTTGCTGCCGGTCGCGTCGTCGCTGCCGGCCGGCAGCACCAGGTGCTCCGACCCTTCGGGCGTCAAATAGGCGTCGCGCAGCCCCGCCGGCAGGAAGCGGGCGGCATCGGCCGCCATGATGCGGTCGATGCGGCCGTTCAGCGACCACCACAGGCCGCGCGCGATCGCGACGACGCAGCCGACGGTGAACGGCTCGGGCCGATAGCCGAGCAGGCGGAACTCGACGGGCAGGTCTTCGCCCGCCACCTCGACCCAGCGGTTGATGCCGGCCACGAAGGCGGCCACCGTCTCGAAGGTGCGGCCGTCCATCAGGGCCGGCTCGCGGGCGGCGATCAGGTCGATGCCGACCGTGCGGTGCGCGATGTCGGCGGCGACGAAGGACGGCCCCAGGATCTCCGCCTGGCGGCCGAGCGCGCGGCGGCGCAGACGGTCCATCTGCCACAGCCGGTCCTGCGCCATGGCGAAGCCCAGGCCGAAATAGAGGTCGGTCGTGGCGGCCGCCCAGACATGGGGGATGCCCATGCGGTCGCGCAGGATCTCGACTTTGCCGCCGACGGCGCCGGTGGTCGCGAGGTCGCCGATGCGCGCGTGGGCCGCGAGCCAAGCGTCGCGCTCGCGCGTCAGTTCGTCCGGGGTGAGGCCGGCGGCACGGCACACCGCGTCGACGGGCTCGGCGCCGCGCAGCGCCCGGAGCAGCGCGGATTCATCGGTCGGCATGGCGGGGCTCGCTGGTCGGGATCGCCGCGGCGCGGCACGGAGGATGCCCGAGGCTATCCCGGCGGGGCCGCCCTGTCATGCCCGGCAGCGGACGATTGTGCTATCAGGGACCCATGACCGACCCTACCGACGCCCCCTCCCTGCCCGATCGGCTCTCCAACGATCCCGGCAGCCCGTTCCACGACGCCGAGCTGCTGCAGCGCGGCATCGGTATCCGCTTCAACGGTGCCGAGAAGACGAACGTCGAGGAATACTGCGTCAGCGAGGGCTGGATCCGGGTCGCGGCCGGCAAGACGCGGGACCGGCACGGCAATCCGCTGACGATCAAGCTGCGTGGAACCGTCGAGCCCTACCTGCGTACCTGATAGCAGGAAGCCGGGAGGTCGATGGCATGGGCGGCAGGCGGCGGGGGCCGGTTTCGGTCGTTGCGCTGTGCCTGCTGGTGCTGGGATGCAGCGAGGCGACCGAGCGGCTGAACGACGTGGGCAAGGTCAAGGCCACCTTCTACCGCCACAAGCTGCCGCCGACGGCGAGCGCTGTCGGCATGCCGGGCGAGCGCCTGGGACCGGCGACGACCTGCGGTGCCGCGACGCAATCGGGCGTGTTCGACCCGTGCCGCCCGGACGCCGACCCGTCGAACCTGGATGCCGCCGGCAATCCGCGGATCACCACCCCCGCGGCCGCAGCGCCGCCTGCGGCGCGCCGCCCGGCCGCCGCCGCCAGGGCCGTCGTCACGCCGAAGCCGAAGCCGGCGCGCCCGCAGGTCCGCCGCGTCGACCACAAGCCGTCCGCCGCCCGGCACGCGACCAAGCGCAAGCGCCCACGCTGAGCCCGGCCGTGGCGATGACCAGCCCTTCCCAGCCGGTGGAAATGAGCCGGCGCGTCGTGCATGTCCTGCACAGCGGCACGTTCCGCCGGGTCGCCTTCACCGCCTGGCGCGCGGGCGCCCCACGCCGGGCTGCCATCTGCCTGCACGGGCATATGGAGGACGGGCGCGAGCTCGATCCGCTCGCCCGCGCGCTGGCCGAGGAGGGGTGGCTCGTCCTCTGCCCCGACCTCGCCGGCCACGGCCTCAGCGACTGGTGCGCGAGCGCCGACGACTACCGCTTCGCCACCTACGCGGCCGATGTCAGCCACCTCATGGCGGTAGCGGGGTCGCGACGCATCGATCTGATCGGCCTGTCGATGGGCGGGTTCGTCGCCATGCGCCTCGGCAGCATCGCGAAGGCACCGATACGATCGCTGGTGCTGGGCGACGCCGGCGCGGTGCGCGATCCCGACGCCATGCGCCGTGTCCTCGGGATCGCGCCGACGCGCGCCGTCTATCCGGATGCCGCGTCGGCCGGCGCCGCCCTGCGCCTCTTCGCGTCGGACCGCGG
>JBFWXJ010000032.1:0-24571 GCA_050187535.1 Alphaproteobacteria bacterium
GGAAGGAAGCGGCCGGGCATGCGGGAGTGCAGATGGCGACGTTGCGCATCGTCGCCATCTTCATGGCGATCGCCCATGTCGATTTGGATCATGGAACTGCGGCCGAGCATGCGGGCAGCCGCCACCCGCGCGACGGCGGCCGGCCGTTCGCCGGCGATCGCGGAAAGACGGATCGCTTCTGGGCGGATCAGCACCTCGATCGCCGCGCCGTCCCTTAGGCCGGGCGCGGGCACGGTGCCGAAGGGGGTGGCGACGCCGCCCGCCGCGACCACTCCCTCGATGCGGTTGACGTCGCCGAAGAAGGCACAGACGAACGCGTTCGCCGGAGCGAAGTAGAGCTCGGTCGGGGTGCCGAGCTGCTCCAGCCGGCCGGCCCGCATCACGGCGATGCGATCGGCCATGAACATCGCCTCCTCGGGGTCGTGGGTGACCAGCAGCGTCGCGGCCCCGCTCTCCTTGAGGATGTGCAGCGTCTGGTCGCGCACCTGGTCGCGCAGGCGCGTGTCCAGGCCCGAGAACGGCTCATCGAGAAGCATGACCGGCGGCTCGGGCGCGAGCGCGCGGGCGAGCGCCACCCGCTGCTGCTGGCCGCCGGAGAGAGTGTGCGGCCACATCTCGGCGAAGTCGGCCATTCCGACCCGCTCCAGCGCCTCCATGGCGCGACGCCGCCGTTCCCCTGCGCCGAGCGCACGCAGGCCGAAAGCGACGTTCTCACGCACGCAGAGATGCGGGAACAGGGCGTAGTCCTGGAAGACGAGGCCGACGCCGCGCGCCTCCGGCGGCAGCTCGCCGCGCGCCCCGGCGACGACACGGCCGGCGATCGAGACGCGGCCGCGCTGCAGCCTTTCCAGGCCGGCCGCCACGCGCAGCGCCGTCGTCTTGCCGCAGCCCGAAGGCCCCAGCAGGCAGACCACCTCCCCCGCGGCGACGGCGATCGAGAGATCGTGGATCGCGACCACGCCGTCGTAGGCGTGCCCGATGCCTTCGAGCGCCAGGCCGGGTGCGGCAGGCTCGGCGCGCGGAGCTCGCAGGGCGGCAGCCACGCCTCAGACCATCCCGCGGGCCGGCTCGCCGTCGTCGTCGGCCCCGTCGCCTTCGGCGGTATCGCCACCGGCCGCGTCGGTCTCGGCCGCTGCCGACGGAACCGGGTTGAGCACCGGCCGGGGATCGAGCAGCCCCGCCGCCTTGAGCTCGTCGATGCCGGGAAGGTCGGCCAGCGAATCCAGCCCGAAATGCAGCAGGAACTGGTCGGTCGTGACCCACGTCGCCGGCCGGCCCGGCGTCTGGCGGCGGCCCTTGGGCCGTATCCAGCCCGCTTCCATCAGCGCCTCCAGCGTGCCGCGGCTGAGGGCGACACCGCGGATCTCCTCGACCTCGGCCCGGGTGACGGGCTGGTGATAGGCGATGATCGCCAGCGTCTCGACGGAAGCCCGCGACGGCTTGCGCGACACTTCCTTCTCGAGGCGGAGCGCAGGCGCGAGGTCGGGCGCGGTGCGCATGGTCCAGCGGCCGCCGACGCGGACCACGTTGACCCCGCGCCCGGCATAGGCGGCCTCCAGCCGCGCCATGATCGCCGCGACGTCCGTGCCGTCGGCGTAGCGGCTGGCGAGGGTGGCGGCGTCGAGCGGCTCGGCCGCGGCGAAGAGGAGCGCCTCCGCCAGCCGCAGCTCGGGATCGTCGTCCGTCGGCGCCGGCGACACCCCTTCGGGCGCGTCGTCGATCACGGCTTCGGCGCTCCCTCGCCGTCGGGGATGCGGGCGCGGAGATGGATGGGGCCGAACATCTCGTCCTGCCGTAGCACGATCCGTCCGTCGCGCGCCATTTCGAGGCTGGCGGCGAACATGGCGGCCAGCGCCGAGCGCGCCACGATCCCGGGCTTGAGGTCGTCGGGCAGGAAGCTGGCCAGCGTCTGCCAGTCGGGCGTGCGTCCGACCAGCGCGGAGAGGCGCCGCAGCGCATCGTCCATCGAGTAGAGCTCGACCGGATCGATCTGCAGCACCGCGGCGTCGACCCGCACGCGATGCTCGGAATAAGCCTTCAGCAGCTCGTAGAGCGTGAGCTCCCAGACGCCGCGGGTGACATTGCGCACCCCTTCGGGCGCGCCCCTGCCGAAGACGTCACGGCCCAAGCGGTTGCCGGCCATCAGCGCCGCGCCGGCCGTCTGCATCGCCTCCAGCCGCTGCAGCTGGAAGGCGAGCGCTTCGGCCAGATCCTGGCCGGTCGGCTCGTCTTCGTCCTCGGGCTCGGGCAGCAGCAGGCGCGACTTGAGGTAGGCGAGCCAGGCGGCCATCACGAGGTATTCGGCGGCGAGCTCGAGGCGCAGCGCGCGCGCCGCCTGCACGAAGGCCAGATACTGGTCGGCCAGCGCCAGGATGGAGATGCGGGTGAGGTCGACCTTCTGGTCGCGAGCGAGGGACAGCAGCACGTCGATCGGCCCCTCGAAGCCTTCGAGATCGACGACCAGCGCGTCCCCGGGCGGGGCGGCGGCCGGTCGATCCTCCTCGAAGGCCGGCGTCGCCGCCATCGCCGGCCTTAGCGCATCCGCGACAGGATGGCGATCGGGTCGAAGCCGGTGAGGCTCTCGATCGCGTCCATCAGCAGGTCGGACGGGCCGCCGATCAGCCAGCCGACGACGTTGAGGTTGACCCCGATCTGCTGGCCGACCAGCGGCAGGATGAAGAGCGCGCCGATCAGGATGAAGAGCCCGTACTGCTCGGCCCGGGCGAGCGGCAGCGCGAGCGCGTTCGGCAGCAGGCCGACGGCGACCCGCCCGCCGTCGAGCGGCGGCAGCGGGATCATGTTGAACACCGCCAGGACGACGTTGATGCGCAGCGCGTTGTAGAGGTTGACCAGCGTCCACTCGGCCATGAAGCCGGGCAGCAGCGGGGTCAGATGGGCGAGCACGCCCGCCGCGATGGCGAGCACGATGTTGACGCCCGGCCCGGCCAGCGCCACCCAGACCATGTCCATCCGGGGATTGTCGAGGCGGGAGAAGTCGACAGGCACCGGCTTGGCGAACCCGAACAGGAACCGCCCGCCCGACCCGATCAGCAGCAGTGCCGGCAGGATGATCGTGCCGAACGGATCGATGTGCTTCAGCGGATTGAAGGTGACGCGGCCGAGCCGCCATGCCGTGTCGTCGCCGCGCATCCGCGCGACGAAGCCGTGCGCGGCCTCGTGGAAGGTGATCGCGATCAGGACGGGCAGCGCCCATACCGACAGCGTGAAGAGGAAGTCGCCCACGTCCACCGCCGATCAGGCCTCTGCCAACATGAGATCGCGCCAGGCCGTCGCGCGGTCCAGCTCCATCGGGTCGCCGGCGCGGCGGCGCAACGCCTCCGCGATGCCCCAGCGCTGGATGCCGTGCCGCCCCAGCGCCGGCACGGCGTCGGCGACCTCGACCATCTCGTCCATCCGCCCGTTGCAATGGAGGACGGCGTCACACCCGGCCTCGATCGCGCCCGCCGCACGCTCCGCGAGGGTGCCGGGGAGCGCATTCATCGAAAGATCGTCGGTGAAGAGGAAACCGCCGAAGCCGATGCGGTCGCGGATGAATTCGGCGATCACCACCGGCGAGAGGGTCGCCGGCCGCGTCGCGTCGAGTGCCGTGTAGCGGACATGGGCGGTCATGGCGATCGGCATGTAGCGCAAGGCCCGGAACGGCGCGAAGTCGCTGGCCAGCAGCTCGTCCTCCGACGCGTCGACGACCGGCATCGCATGATGGCTGTCGACCAGGGCGCGGCCGTGCCCCGGCATGTGCTTGACGACCGGCAGCACGCCGCCCTCCAGCAGGCTCTGGGCGGCGGCCATGCCGAGATGGGCGACGGCGTTGTGGTCGGCGGAATAGGCACGATCGCCGACGACCTCGCTGCTGCCCGGTGCCGGAACATCGAGAACGGGCATGCAGTCGACGGTGATGCCGAGCGGCCGCAGCATCCCGGCCAGCACCTGGCCGTTGGCACGCACCGCCTCGATGGCGCGCTCCGGGTCGCGCAGCCACGCTTCGCCGAAGCGACGGGCGGCGGGCAGCTCGGGCCAGTGGGGCGGCCGAAGGCGTGCCACCCGGCCACCCTCCTGGTCGATCAGGATGGGCGCCTGCGGTCGGCCGACGGCGCCGCGCAGCGACGCCGTCAGGCGCGTGACCTGCTCGGGCGAATCGATGTTTCGCGCGAAGAGGATGAACCCAAGCGGATCGACCGCCCGGAAGAAGGCCAGCTCGGCGCCCGAAAGCTCGGTCCCCGCGCAGCCGAAGACGACTGCGCGGGGAGGCTTCCTGTCGGCCGGACCCGCGACCGCCCGGCTGCGGGACGGCTGGCGGGCCGGGAGGCGGCTGGCCTTGCTTTCGGTGTCCGACGGCCGCCGCTCAGGGGCGGACGACGAGGCAGCTGACATTCCGCTCCTTGAGGGCCGTGCAGGTGCGCCGCGCGGCGTCCGCATCGGGGAACGACCCGGCCTGGATGCGATAGAAGACGCCCCGGGGCTCGCCCAGATCGACGCGCACGATCTGCGACGCGAGCTTGCCGAGCACCGCGCCATGGCTCGCCTTCAGCTTCTCCCATTCCTGCTGTGCGGCCTCGGTGCCACGCACCGCGCCGAGCTGGATGCGATAGGCGTTGCCGCCGGACGCGGCCGGAGGGGTCGGCTGCGCCGCCGGGGCGGCCGGGACCGACGCCTGCTGCTGCGGCACGCGCAGGTTGGTCGGCGGCGCGCCGGTCGCCACCTGCGGCGGCGCGGCCGGAGCCGGTGCCGCGGATGCCGGAGCGGGCGGCTTCAGCGCGGGCGCCGGAGCGGCGGCCACCGGTGGTGCCGGCGGCACCGCGACGGTCGCCCCGCCGCCGTTCGTCGGCCGTGCCGGAACGGCAGGGACGGCCGCAGCGGCGGCCGAGGGCGGCACCGCCGGCGCGACCGGCGTCACGGCGACGGGAGCCGACGCCGGCGGGGGTGCCACCGGCCGCGCGATCGGTGCCTCGGGCGGCGGCAGCATGCGCTCGACGGAAGGCGCCAGCGCCGGGGTCCGTCCGACCTGGTCGTAGACCAGCTTATCCTGGTGCGGCACCTTCATGCCGCCGGGCTCGCTCGGACGTTCGCGAACCGGGGTCGGGTCGGCGCGCAGGACGGGCACGGAGCCGCCGCGCGAGCCCTGGCTCATCCCCTGGCTGTAGGCGTACCAGACGATCCCGCAGAAGGCGCCGATGACGGCCAGGGCGACGACGCCGATCAGCCATGGGCGCGAGCGGCGCTCCTCGACGCCGTACCCCCTTCCGATCGCGCGGTCGGCGGTGTCGTGATTGAGCTCGATCGTCATGCGCGCATCTCCTCGAGCGGTTCCACGCCGAAGACCCGGAGTCCCGCGGCGATGACCAGGGCGACCGCCTGGACCAAAGCCAGCCGAGCCAACGTCAGAGACTCGTCGTCCCGCACCAAAAAGCGAAGACTTGCGTCGTCTTTGCCCTTGTTCCACAAGATATGGTAGGCGTTCGCGAGATCATAGAGAAAAAACGCCAACCGATGCGGCTCGTGCGCCTCCGCGGCACTTTCGATGGTACGGGGGAATTGTGCCAATAGCTTGACGAGCGTCAGCTCGGCCGCATCGTCGAGACCATCGAGATCGACCTCCGCCAGCGCCGCCGGCGAGATATCCCGGCCGGCGAACGCCTCGCGGGCGTGACGCAACACCGAATGCGCCCGCGCATGGGCGTACTGGACGTAGAAGACCGGGTTGTCCTTCGACTGCTCCGTCACCTTCGCCAGATCGAAGTCCAGCGGCTCGGTGTTCTTGCGCGTCAGCATGATGAAGCGGACGACGTCCTTGCCGACGGCGTCGACCACTTCGCGCAGCGTCACGAAGGTGCCCGCCCGCTTCGACATGCGCACGGGCACCCCGGCGTCGAGCAGGTTGACGAGCTGGCAGATCTTCACGTCGAGGGCGGCCGCCCCGCCGCTGACCGCGGTGACCGCCGCCTGCATGCGCTTGACGTAGCCGCCGTGGTCCGCCCCCCAGACGTCTATCTGCTCGGGGAAGCCGCGCCGGTACTTGTCGAAGTGATAGGCGATGTCCGCGGCGAAATAGGTCCAGCTCCCATCCGACTTGCGCAGCGGCCGGTCGACGTCGTCGCCCGACGCCGTGGCGCGGAACAGGAGTTGCGGCCGCGGCTCCCAATCCTCGGGCAGCTTGCCCTTGGGCGCCTCGAGGACGCCCGTGTAGAGCAGCCCGCGGCTCTCCAGCACCTCCAGCGCCCGCTCGATCGCCCCGGCCTCGACCAGGGATCGCTCGGACGTGAAGACCGCATGATCGACGCCGAGCGCCGCCAGGTCGTCCCGGATCACGGCCATCATCGAATCGATGGCGAACCGGCGCACCGGGGGCAGCCACTCCGTCTCCGGGACGTCCAGCCAGCGGTCGCCGTCGCGCGCCGCCAGCGCCTCGCCGACCGCCCTCAGGTAGTCGCCCGGATAGAGCCCCTCCGGTATCGCCTCGATTTCCTCGCCCAGCGCCTCGCGGTAGCGCAGGTGGGCGGAAGCCGCCAGCACGTCGACCTGGGCGCCCGCGTCGTTGATGTAGTACTCGCGCGTCACGGCCCAGCCGGCCTTCTCCAGCAGCGCCGCCAGCGCGTCGCCGACCACCGCGCCGCGGGCATGGCCGACATGCATCGGCCCGGTCGGGTTGGCCGAGACGTACTCGACGTTGACCGGCCGGCCGGCGCCGAGCGTGCTCTGCCCGTAGGCGAGCCCCGCACGCAGCACGTCGCGGATGCGCTCGCGCCAGAACGCTGCCGACAGGCGCAGGTTGATGAAGCCGGGGTTCGCGACCTCGACCGCCTCGATGTCGGGCGTGTCGACCAGGGAGCCGGCGATCAGCTCCGCCAGGAAGCGCGGGTTGCTGCGCGCGGCCTTGGCGAGGACCATGGCGACGTTGCTCGACAGGTCGCCATGCGCGGCGTCGCGCGGCGGCTCGACCACGGCGCGCGCCAGGTCGAGGTCGCCCGGGAGCTTGCCGGCCGCCTGGAGACCCTCCACGGCGGCCACCACCCGCGCGCGGAAGTCGTGGAAGACGTTCATCGGCCCCATATGCACCGCCGCGCGCGGAGTCGTCTCGCGTCACGTTCGCGCATGGACGTCGAACAGCCGCCGGTGTTCGTCGAGCGCGAAGCGGTCGGTCATGCCGGCCACGTAGTCGGCGACCAGGCGCGCCGTCGCCGCCGTCCCCGGGCCATCGGCCGCCGCCTGCCAGTCCGGCGGCAGGCAGTTGGGCTCGGCCGTCAGCAGGCCGAAGAGGTCGCGCACCACGCGGCGCGCCTTGCTCGACATGCGGTTGACCCGATAGTGGCGGTACATGCGCTGGAAGAGGAACGCCTTCAGCGCCTTGTCGTGGGTCCGCATGGCGTCGCCGAACGCCACCACCGGCGTGCCCGCGCCGCGGACGTCCTCGACCGAGCGCGGCGCGAGGTCGGCCAGCCGCCGCCGCGTCTCGGCCAGCAGGTCGTCGACCATGAGGTTGATCATCCGGCGTACGCCCTCGTGGATGACGCGCGGCGTCTCGAGCCCGGGATAGATTCCCGTTACCTCGGCGAAGACGGGACCGGCCAGCGGCACGTCCGCCAGGTCGTCCAGCGTGAACAGGCCGGCGCGCAGCCCGTCGTCGATGTCGTGGTTGTTGTAGGCGATGTCGTCGGCGAGTGCGGCCACCTGCGCCTCGGCCGAGGGCCAGCAGCCGAGATCGAGCGGCCAGTCCCTGTCGCAGGCGGCGACCGTTGCCGGCACCTGCCCAGGCGCCATCGGGCCATTGTGCTTGACCGTGCCTTCCAGCGTCTCCCAGGTGAGGTTGAGGCCGTCGAAGGCCGCATAGCGGCGCTCCAGCAGCGTCAGCACTCGGAACGTCTGGTCGTTGTGGCTGAACCCGCCGAACGGCGCCATCGCCGCGTCCAAAGCGTCCTCGCCCGCATGGCCGAACGGCGTGTGGCCGAGGTCGTGGGCGAGCGCCACCGCCTCCGCCAGGTCCTCGTTGAGGCGCAACGCCCGGGCGAGCGAGCGGGCGATCTGGGCGACCTCGATCGAATGCGTCAGCCGCGTGCGGTAGTGGTCGCCCTCGTGATTGACGAAGACCTGGGTCTTGTATTCGAGCCGGCGGAACGCCGTGGAATGGATGATCCGGTCGCGGTCGCGCTGGAAGACCGAGCGCGTGGCGCTCTCCGGCTCGGCGTGGCGGCGCCCGCGCGAGCCTTCCGGCCGGGAGGCATAAGAGGCCTGCGCGCTGGGCGTCGGGTCGTCCATCATCGGCGGAACCTACCGCTGGGCATGCGGAACGGACAGATCGGCCGCCCATTGACAGGCGTACCTTTGACAGAGGTGGCGGACCGACTACATATGGTGCGTCCGAGCGAGGAACCCATGCCCGAAGGCACCAGCCACATCGATGATCGCACGGTGACCGTCACCGAGAGTGCCGCACGACGCATCCGCGAGCTGCAGTCCCAGGACGAGTTCAAGGGCATGTTCCTGCGCATCGCGGTCTCCGGCGGCGGCTGCTCGGGCTTTCAGTACGGCTTCTCGTTCGACGACCAGCGCGGCGACGACGACCGCGCCTTCGAGGGCCATGGGGTCACCGTGGTGGTCGACGACACTTCGCTCGACCTCTTGAAGGGCAGTGCGGTCGACTATGTCGAGGAGCTGGTCGGCGCCGCATTCCGCATCTCCAACCCGAACGCGGCGTCCTCTTGCGGGTGCGGCAGCTCGTTTTCGGTCTGACCGAACGCGCCGCTCGGGCGCGCGCCCATGAAGATCGCGACGTTCAACGTCAATTCCGTCAAGGCCCGCCTGCCGAACCTGGTGGAGTGGCTGCGTGACGTGGGTCCCGACGTGGTGGTCCTCCAGGAGCTGAAATGCGTCGACGAGGCGTTTCCCGCCTCCGAGATAGAGGATCTGGGCTACAACGTCGCGACACACGGCCAGAAGACCTACAACGGCGTCGCGATCCTCGCGAAGAGCCCCATCGAGGACGTCGAGCGCGGCCTGCCGGGCGATCCCGAGGACGTCCAGTCCCGCTACATAGAAGGCACGGTGCGCGGCGTGCGCATCGCCTCGATCTACCTGCCGAACGGCAATCCGGCGCCGGGGCCGAAATTCGACTACAAGCTCGCCTGGATGGACCGGCTGCTGCCCCATGCGCGCCGGCTGCTCGCCCGCGAGGAAACCTTCGTGCTGGCCGGGGACTACAATGTCGCCCCGACGGACGACGACGTCTACGACCCGGTCGGCTGGCGCGACGACGCGCTCTGCCGTCCGGATAGCCGCTCGCGCTTTCGCGCCCTGCTGCATCTGGGGCTGACCGACGCCTTCCGGGCGCTGAACCCCGAGGCTCACCGGTATTCGTACTGGGACTACATGGCCGGGCGCTGGCAGCGCGACGAGGGCCTGCGCATCGACCACCTGCTGCTGTCGCCCCAGGCGGCCGACCGCCTGACGGCGTCCGGGATCGACCGCGACCCGCGCGGGCGCGAGCGCGCCTCCGACCACACGCCGGTGTGGTGCGTGCTGGCGGAGTGAGGAACGGCCGGGACGAAATGCGGAGCTGCCATCTCCGCCGATTGCGTCAGCCCGCTTCCAGCCGCTTCGTGTCGACGACGGTGAGCCAGCTACCGACTTCTTCGACCATCGCCTGCGAGACCGACAGGAGGGCGCGCGCGGCCTCCTCCATGGCGAGCGGCGGATGGTCCTCGTCCTGGTCGAGATCGGCCCGGATGAGCGGCGCCAGATCGTCCACCAGCCAGCGTTCGAGCCGCTCGGCCATGACCTCGCTGCGGAGCTGGAGTAGCGCCCACTCCTCGACGTGGCGCACGGCATAGGCGGCGGCCGCGGCGGTCGGCAGGCACACGGTCGCCAGCGTCATCCAGTGCAGCGCCTCCTTGGCGAGGCCGAAATGGAGCAGCGTCAGCTTGATGGCGAGCAGCGCCAGCGTCGCGACGAAGGCGAGCTCGCCCACCACCTCGGCCGCTGCCGCCAACCGGCTCACCCTCAGCGCATTGCCGCGGTGATAGAGGATCTGGTCCAGCACGAGATGCGCCGCCGGGCCTGTCAGGGCCGCCAGCCGCGCGTCGCGGCGGCTCATGTCGATGCTCGCCAGCCCGGCGTCACGCGCGGTGGCGGCGAAGAGCCATGAGACCCAGCGCGGGAAGGCACGGCCCACATGCCCCTCGCCGATCGCGAGCTGCACCGGGATGGTCCGGCCCAGCGGCGCCAGCGATGCGGCTGCGCGCAACAGCTCGGCGAGCAGCCGGTAGGAGAGCCATCGCTCCTTCCAGCGCCGGCGGTTGGCGACCAGGACCGTCGCGAAGACGAGGAGCAGCAGGACGAGCTCGGCGACGGCGAGCGCCGCCTTGGCCTCATAGACCACCAGGGACGTGGCGGCGCACATGATCGAGACGGCGGCGGCGCAGCCGACCCAGAGCGTCGCCGACCGCTTGTCCTCCGACAGGCCGACCGCGACGGCATCGGGCACCACCATCGCCCGCCACAAGGCGCCGCCAGGGCCGGCGCTTAGCCGCCGCTCGTCCACGCCCCTCTTCTCCTCCGCCAGCACGGACCAGACGTCCGGCCCGACTGCGCCCGCTATCCGACGGCCGACCGCATCGGTCTCCGCGGCGAGAAGGGCTGCGGGCGTGATCCGGTCGCGCAGGAAGCGATGTACCGGCACGACCCGCAGCAGGCGCCGCCAGCCGCCCCTCTGCGCGCGCTCGGCGTAGAAGCGACGCAGCTCGTCGGCATCCGATGGCGCGCGGCCGAGCAGCCGCTCGAGCAGCCACGTCACCGGGCGCAGACCGGGAGCGACCTCATGGCCATGGCCGTGTGACTGCCGCTCGTCCGCCCGCCACGGCACGGCGACCGCGCGCTCCACCCACCGGGCGATCGCGCTCCGCAGTGCCTCCTCGTCCAGCGGTGCGGGTCGCAGGTCGATCCCGGCCTCGCCCTCGATCGCGCGCACCAACCCGGTGTCGGCGGCGATCCACAGGACCGGAATCGCCTGGCGTGCGGCGATCTCGACCACCTGCCCGGTTCCTCCGCGGCCGCGCGGCTCCTCGCCGTCCCAGATGGCGACGAGGATGTCGCTGTGCCGGAGCACGGTGCGGCCGACCGCTTCATAGGCGCGGTCGCGGATGCGGGGATCGCCGTCGCGGCGGCCGTCATGGACGAAGCAGGCCTCCGCCGCCGCGATCTGGCGACGGAAGGTCGCCAGCGCCGGCCCGTCCGCCTCGCCGTCCAGCTCGCGGAAATCTTCCTCGAACTGCTCACGCGCGAACGGCAGCACCGCATGGACGGCGCCGCCGCGGCGGTGGACGGCGTCTGCGACCATGGCGTCGGCGCCCGCCGCGAGCCCGCCGACCGACACCAGCGCCGATGTCCCCGACGGCGTCCGCGCATAGGCGGCGATCGCTTCCGCCCGGGCAGCGAGCTCGGCCACGGCTGCCGTCACCGCGTCCAGGATGCGGGCGACGGCGGCTTCCACAAGGTCGGGTGCCGCGAGGCGCCGATGCCCGGTCACGCCGATGCGCAGCCGCAATCGCGGCCGCGCTGCACCCTCGTCGTTCGTCCTGCCGGCCATCGGCCGAAGCTACCGCAGGCACATGACGATGTGCAGCGCCGCGCAGTCAGCCGCCGAAGACGGGCCCGCCCGGGTTCATCCGCACGCCGGCCCGCAGCCGCGTGAAGGGCAGCTTAGCGGGGTCGACGATCATCGGGCCCGGCGCCTCGACGACGAGGATCGTCTCGGCGATCGGCTGGAAGTCGGCGCGGAAATGCACCGAGCTCTTGAGGCCGAGAATGGCCGCTTCGGTCGGCTCGATGCCGACATGGCGGAACATCTCCTGGTCGGCGGCCTGCGCCTTCTTCGACGAGACCGCGATCCGCACGCCGCCGATAGACAGGCAGGCCATCGGCCCGAGGTCCATATGCGCGCCGCCATAGAACGGGCCGGTACAGGTGAACCTGCCGCTCGCCACCTTGTCGACGCGGAACTCGGCCTCGACCGGCTCGATGCCTGCCACGCCCGAGACCGCGCCGAGCCGGAGGCGGATCGTCGCCCCCTCGCCCGCCGCGTGGGCGGCACGCGCCGAGGCCGGGTCCCAGAGCAGGCCGAGGGCGGTGTTCCGCGCATCGTTGCGGATCATCGCGGCCAGCAGGCCGGTCGTGTCGGAGTTGCCGCCGGCACCGGGATTGTCCTGGGTGTCGGCGATGACGACCGGCCTCGACGCGCCCTGGGCCAGCCTCGCGGCCTCCTGGACCACCGAATCCGGGTCGTAGAGCTTGCCGGCGAACGCCTCCTCCGCCTCGGCGACGGCGTTCGCCATACTGTCCGCCGCCGCGTCGGCGGCCTCCTGGGTCCAGCCATAGGCGAAGACGGCGGGGCCGCAGTGATGGATGTCGGCGGCCGGGAAGCCGGGGGTGAAGGAGACGCTCGGCACGTCGTCGCCCTCCAGCGCCGCGCAGAGATCGTAGAGCGACTTGCCCGGCTCGATGAAGGTGCATTGCCAGGTGAGCGGGATGAGGAAGGGAAGCTGCCGGTAGGCCTTCGCGGGTTTCCGCCCCTCGCGCAGGATGCGGTCCAGCAGGGCGGCCGCGCGCCCGCCGGTCTCCGCCATGTCGACATGGGGATATGTCCGGTAGGCGATCATCGCGTCGGCCAGCGCCATCATCTCGGGCGTGGTGTTGGAATGCAGGTCGAGGCTGGCGACGATCGGGATGTCGGGCCCGACGATGGCGCGCACGCGCCGCAGCACCTCGCCCTCGCCGTCCTCGAACTCCTCGACCGCCATGGCGCCGTGCAGGTCGAGATAGACGGCGTCATAGGGCGCCTGCGCGGCGAGATCGGCGACGATCATCGCCATGATCCGCTCGAAGGCGTCCTGGGTGACGTAGGAGGACGGTACGGCGGCGGCCCAGGCGATCGGCACGATGGCATGGCCGCGCTTCTGGAAGACCTCGATGGCCCCGGCCATCGGCAGGTTCATGCCGTGGACGCGCGCCGGCAACTCGTTGCCGCGCAGCAAGGGCGGCCATGCCCCACCTTCCAGGAAGACCTGATACGTCGCCTTGGCGGGGGCGAAGGTGTTCGTCTCGTGCTGGAATCCTGCGACCGCGATGCGCGCCATGCCATGTCCCCCGCGACGCCGGCCCGACCCCGGCCGGCGGCAGATGGTGGCCGCGGCCGTTCGGGCGGATCAAGAACGAATTCGGGCGAGCCGACCGGAATATGGCATCGGCGTGCCATCGTACCGACACCTCACGGTCATGGTCGGCCGATAGGTTCCGACCGATCGAACGTGATTCGCCGGGGGCTTCCGGAGATGACCCAATTGCGCCGCATCTATTCGTCGCTCAAGCGCCGCATGACGGACCGCCATCACCGGCGCCTGTTCAAGACCTGGCGCAGGGAGCGCGAGGCCCGCCGCAGCCGCTAGGTCGACCTCGGTCAGACGATCCGGTCGGCGAGCGGCTCGCCGGTCATCAGACGGCGGACATTCGCGAAGACGTCCGCCATCTTCATGTGCATCGCGTCGATCGTCCCGGGCGCGATGTGCGGCGTCATCACGACGTTGCGGAAACCGTCGAATGGCCCCGGATGGACCGGCGGCTCCACCTCCATGACGTCCAGGCCGGCGCCGCCGAGATGGCCCGACGCGAGCGCCGCGGCGAGGGCCGCGGAATCGACGATCGGGCCGCGGGCGCAGTTGATCAGGACCGAGCCCGGCTTCATCCGGCCGATCGTCGCCGCGTTCATCAGATGCTTGGTGTCCGGCGTCAGCGGCACATGCAGCGTCAGGATGTCGGAGCGTTCGAGCAGCTCGGGGAAGGTGACGCGGGTCACCGCCAGCTCCTCCTCGAGGGTGCTCGGGAAGTTGGCGATGTCGTTGTAGATCAGCTCCACCCCGAAGGCGCGCAGCCGGCGCGCGACCTCCTTGCCGATTCGCCCCAGCCCCAGGATGCCGACCGTCTTGCCGTAGAGCTGCCGGCTCTCGGTGCGCATGTCATGGGCATGCCAGACGCCGCGGCGGATCTCCGCATCGACGAAGGCGAGCCGCTTGTAGACGGCCAGCATCATCATGATCGTGTGCTCGCTGACACCCTCGCCGGTGCCGCCCGGGGCGATGGCGAGCGCGATGCCGCGCTCGGCGAGCGCCGCCACGTCGACGGCGTCGTGGTAGCCGACCCCCTGGAAGTTGACGAGGCGCAGCTTCGGCGCGGCCGCGATGTAGCGGCGGTCGAGATAGGCGCCGGCCAGCACGATCACCTCGGCGTCGGGCAGCTTCTCCAGCCGTTCATCGACGGTGTTGGTCGCGAGCGTCACGAGCTCGCAGCCGGGCGGCAGGTGGCTGCGGACGAGGTCGTAGAGCTCGGCCGTTCCGTGGGCGAAATAGAGGACCTTCATCGCCCGCCGCCGATCTCGCGATAGGCGCCCGCCAGGCGCTTCATGCCTTCCTCGATCTCCGCTACCCCGGCCTGGCTGTAGGAGAGACGCAGCGTGTTGCGCCTGGCCGTCTCGGCGAAGCACGAGCTGCCGGGATAGACGACGACGCCGTGGTCCAGCGCGACCGCCGCCAGCCGGTCGCCGTCGACACCGTCCGGAAACTCGGCCCAGACGAAATAGCCACCCTCCGGCACGCCGATGCGCGCGTCGGGCAGCAGCGTGCGGAATCCGCGCACCATGGCGTCGCGGTGGCGCACCAGCTCGGGCACCACCTCCGCCACATGCTCGGCGATGCCGCCGCGCGCCAGGACCAGCGCCGCGACGCGCTGCAGGAACGGGCTGGTCCCGCCGTCCGCCTTGAGGGCGGCCAGCCGGTCGAGCAGGGGCGGCGGCGCCGTCACCCAGCCGATGCGCAGCCCCGGCGCCAACAGCTTCGACAGCGTGTTGACGGAAATGACATGGGTCCCGTCGTCGAGCGCGCGCAGCGACGGCAGGCCGGCGCCCGCGAAGCGGATCTGGCGATAGGTCTGGTCTTCGACGATGAGGAACCCGTACCGCGCCGCCAGCTCCAGCAGGCGACGGCGGCGCGACAGCGAGAGGGTGAGGCCGGCCGGGTTGTGGAAGTCCGGGATGTCGTAGAGGAGCTTGGGCACCGGCAGGCCGTCGCGGCCGCGCCGCTCCAGCACCGCCTCCAGCTCGTCGATGTCGAGGCCGTCCTCGTCCTGGCCGATGCTGACGAAGGAGGCATCGTTCGAGACGAAGATCGGCACCGCCGTGACATAGGTCGGCGCGCTGACGATGACCGGCTCGCCCGGATCGAGGAAGGCGCGGCAGATGAGGTCGATGCCCTGCTTGGCGCCGTTGGTGACGAGGATGTGGTCCGGCGTCACCGCGACGCCCTGCGACGCCTCCTGCTCGGCCAGCAGCCGGCGCAGGTCGGCCAGGCCCATCAGCGGCCCGTACTGCATCGTCTCGCTGCGGTACTCCTCGGCCGCCGCCATCGCCTCCTTCACGACATGGGGCATGGTCGGTCCGTAGGCCGAGCCGCCGCTCAGCCTTATGGCGCCCGGCGGCGACGGCGGATGGGAATGGGCCTCCATCCGGGCGCAGCGCGCCGCGAAGCGGTAGCTCGTCATGGGGAACCTCGAAGAACGGCCGGACGCGCCCTCAGAACTCGATCTCGCGCGGCACCTCGTCCGGCTGGACACCGGCGGCCGCGAAGGCCTGGACGAGCCATTCGCGCGTCTGGCCGACCGCGCGGTTGTAGTCGGCCCAGATGCCCATGACGTCGCGCAGTCGCTTGTCGGTGTCGATGCGCATGGCGGCACAGCTCGCCAGCCCGATCACCGGCTGCGGCACGGCGATGACACCCACCGCCGGGTTGGCCTTGATCGACCGGATCGCGAGGATGGCGCCGTCGACGGCGTAGGCGACATGGCCGGTCGCCACCGACATCAGCGACTCGTCGCGGCTGCGGTAGGCGGTGACCGCGGCCTTCGGCAGGTAGCGCTTGGCCAGCGTCTCGTAGGTCGTGCCGATGACGACGCCGACCTTGGCGTCGGGCTTGTTCAGATCCTCCCAGGTCGCCGGCTTGGGCGCGCCGCGGCGGCAGATCAGCACGTAGGAGTTCTTGTAGAGCGGGACGCTGAAATCGACCGCGAGCGCCCGCTCGGCCGTCGGGTTCAGCCCGAAGGCGAGGTCGACCTTGTTGGCCTGCAGGTCGAGGATGGCGTTGGTCCAGGTCGTCTCGACCGGCACCACCTTCACGCCGAGGATGCGGGCGATGTCGCCCGCCATGGTGAGCGCGGCTCCCGACCACTGCCCAGTCGCCAGGTCCTTGCGGAAATGCGGCTCCTGGTTCGGGATGACCGCCAGGCGCAGCATCCCGCTCGAGCGGATCTGATTGAGGTTGGAAGCGACCGGGGCCGGCGTGGCGGCCGGCGCCTGGGCGGAGACGGGCGCCACCATCGGCCCCAGCAATGCCGCCACGCCGGCAGCGGAAACTAGCGTCCGTCGGTCGACCATCGGGAAACCTCGGCCTGTCGCGATGAATACCGGATCGTATACCGAGCGGCCGGCTCTCGCCAGGGCGCAGGGCAGCCCAGCCCGGCGAATCAGCCTTCCCGGCGAATTAGCCTTCCCCGCGAGTCAGGCCGCCGCGATGCGGGCGAGTGCTGCCTCCAGCTTGGCCTTCGCCTCGGCGGCGGCGTCGGCGCGCTCGCGCTGCTCCTCGACGATCTCCTCGGGCGCCTTGGCGATGAAGTCGGCGTTGCCGAGCTTCTTCTCGATGCGCGCGATCTCGTCGCCGAGCTTGGCGACCTCGCGGCCGAGGCGGGTGCGCTCCTTGGCGAGGTCGATGACGCCGGCCAGCGGCATGGCGATCGTCGCCTCGTCGATGACCGACTGGGCAGCCCCCTTCGGCGGATCGCCGGCGATCGGCTCGATCGATGCCAGCCGGGCGAGCCGGCGGATGACGTCGCCGTGGACGGCGAGACGACGCTCGGTCTCCGCGCCCGCGTCCTTGACCAGCAGCGGGATCTCCGTCCCCGCCGGCACGTTCATCTCCGCGCGCACGGTGCGGATGTCGGACACCAGCCGGACGACCCAATCCATCTCCGCGGCAGCGGCGGCGTCGCCGTAGCCGTCGTCGAAGCGCGGCCATGCGGCGGTGATCAGCGGCCCCGGCCGGTCGGCCGCGAGCTGCTCCCACAGCTCTTCGGTGATGAAGGGCATCACCGGATGGAGCAGGTGCAGAAGCTGGTCCAGCGCCCAGGCGGTGGTCGCGCGCGTCTCGGCCTTGGCCGCCTCGTCGGCGCCCAGGAGGATCGGCTTGGTGAACTCCAGATACCAGTCGCAGAAGGTGCCCCAGGCGAACTGGTAGAGCGCATTGGCGACGTCGTTGAAGCGGTAAGCGGCCACTTCCTGGTCGACGCGGCGCGCGAGCTTCGCCACCTCGCCGACGATCCAGCGGTTGACCGTATGCGTCGCCGACTTCGGGTCGAAGTCCGCGACCGGCAGGCACCCGTTCATCTGGGCGTAGCGTGCGGCGTTCCACAGCTTGGTCGCGAAATTGCGGTAGCCCTCGACGCGGCTCTCGGCCAGCTTGATGTCGCGCCCCGGGGCGGCCAGCGCCGCCAGCGTGAAGCGCAGCGCATCGCTGCCGAAGCGGTCGATGAGGTCGAGCGGGTCGATGACGTTGCCCTTCGACTTCGACATCTTCTGGCCGCGCGCGTCGCGGATGAGCGCATGGATGTAGACCGTGCGGAACGGCACGTCGCCCATGAAGCGCAGGCCCATCATCATCATCCGGGCGACCCAGAAGAAGATGATGTCGAGGCCGGTCACCAGCACGTCGGTCGGGTAGTAGCGCGCCAGCTCCGGCGTGCGTTCCGGCCAGCCCAAGGTCGAGAACGGCCATAGCGCCGACGAGAACCAGGTGTCGAGCACGTCGCCATCCCGGCGCAGTGTCTCGTCGCGGCCGTAATGGGCGCGCGCGGCGGCGATCGCGGCTTCCTCCGTCTCTTCGACGAAGACCTGGCCATCCGGGCCGTACCAGGCCGGGATCTGGTGGCCCCACCAGAGCTGGCGCGAGACGCACCAGGGCTGGATGTTGCGCATCCACTCGAAATAGGTCGCTTCCCACTGGCGCGGCACGAAGACCGTGCGGCCGGTCTCGACGGCCTCGATCGCGGGTTTCGCGAGCGTCGCGGCATCGACGTACCACTGGTCGGTCAGCCACGGCTCGATGGCGACGCCGGAGCGGTCGCCGTGCGGCACCACGTGCGTGTGCGGCTCGACCTTGTCGAGAAGGCCGAGAGCCTCCATCGCGGCGACCACCTTCTCGCGCGCGGCGTAGCGGTCCAGGCCCCGATACTCTTCCGGCACCGCGTCGTTGAGGCGGGCGTCGGCGTCGAAGATGTTGATCTTCTCCAGCCCGTGGCGCCGCCCGACCTCGAAGTCGTTGAAGTCGTGCGCCGGGGTCATCTTGACCGCGCCGGTGCCCGTCTCCGGGTCGGCGTACTCGTCGGCCACGATCGGGATGCGCCGGCCGACCAGCGGCAGCACGACGTGCTTGCCGACGAGATCGCGGAAGCGCTCGTCGCCGGGGTGCACGGCGACTCCGGTGTCGCCCAGCATCGTCTCGGGCCGGGTGGTCGCCACCGTCACGAAGGTGCCGTCCATGCCATCGACGGGATAGCGGAAGTGCCAGAGATGGCCCTTCACCTCGCGCTGCTCGACCTCCAGGTCGGAGATCGCGGTGTGCAGCTTGGGGTCCCAGTTGACCAGCCGCTTGTCGCGATAGGCCAGGCCCTGGCGATGGAGCTCGACGAAGACCTTGCGGACGGCGGCACTCAGCCCCTCGTCCATGGTGAAGCGCTCGCGCGGCCAGTCGAGCGAGGCGCCGAGGCGGCGGAGCTGGCGGGTGATCGTGCCGCCGGATTCCGCCTTCCACTCCCACACCTTCTCGATGAAGGCGTCGCGGCCGATCGTGGTCACGTTGCGGTCGGCGGCCGCACCCGGCCGGTCCAGTACGATGCCGCGCTCGGCCAGCTGGCGCTCGACCACCATCTGGGTGGCGATGCCGGCATGGTCGGTACCCGGCTGCCACAACGCGTCGCGCCCGGCCATCCGGTGATAGCGGATGAGGATGTCCTGGATGGTGAACGTCAGCGCGTGCCCCATGTGCAGCGAGCCGGTGACGTTCGGCGGCGGTATCATGATGGTGTAGGGGGCCTTCGCCGAGGACGGGTCGGCCGCGAAGGCGCCGGACCGTTCCCAGCGCTCGTAATGCTTCGCCTCGACCTCGGCCGGCCGGTAGGTCTTTTCGATCATCGCACGGTTCCTCGGTTCCGCCGGGGATGCTCCCCCGCGGCAGCTCGACCGGTGAAGGGGACGTTCAGCGCAGGTTGGCGCGGCGTACCAGCCGCTCGATCTCGTCGCGGACCACCGCCTCGACGAGCCCGGGCAGACGCGCGTCCAGCCATTCCTTCAGCAGGGGGCGCATCATCTCGCGCACGAGGTCGTCGACCGTGCGGCCGCCGCCCAGGCGCAGCGCCCCCATCTCGTCCGAGACGGCGGGGCCGCCACGGCCGATCGCGGCCAACGCCGAGAGGGCCTCCGCGGCCGCACCGGGTGATACCAGTGCCGGGTCTTCCTCGGGCGGCGGCGCCGGCGGCGGCTCGTCGACGATCCGCGGCCGGTAGAGCTGCTCCTCCTCGGGCATCGCGGCCGGCCGGATGATGCTGACGACGGCGCCGTCCTCTTGCACCACCTGGGTCAACTCGAGGACGTCGTCGCGCGCCGCCGTCCCGCGAGCGGCCTCCGCCCGCCGCTCTCCCCCCGCGCGCCGCGGCGCCTCGGCCGAGGGTGGTGGCGGCGGCGGCGGCGGCGGCGATGATGGCTGCGGCGCGGGCGACGGTTCCGCTGCCGGCGGCACGGAAGCGGCCGCCGGGGGCGGAGCGGTGGCACTGATCGTCCGCGGCGCCTCCTCGGCGATGATCCGGCGGATCGACGCCAGAATCTCCTCCATCGACGGCTCGGGCGGGGATCGCCGGTCGGTCATCGCTCCGCCTCCGTGCTGCGGAATGCCCTCAGTCCAGGGGATCGCCGAGACCGAACCACTTGTCCTTCACGGATTCGTAGTAGGCGTCCATGTCGTACAGCTCGACGTTGAGGCCGAGCAGGCGGGCGGTCAAGCGACCGGTCGCGGCCGTCAGGTTGAACACGCCCACGATCTCGTCGCGCTGCGAGCTGACGAGATTGACGCGGGCGTTGAACAGCTCCTGCTCGGCATCGAGGATGTCCAGCACCGTGCGCGAGCCGACCGCCGCCTCCTGCTGGACGCCGTCCAGCGCGATCGAAGCGGCGCGGATGTTCTCGTAGAGCGCCTGGATGCGGGCCCTGGCCGTGACAAGCGTGTCCCAGCTCGAGCTCGCCTGCTCGAAGATCTGGCGACGGTTCGTCTCGATGTCGATGCGCCGCTGCCCGGCGGTCTGCTTGGCCTCGCGGACGCGCGAGTAGGTCGACCCGGCCTCGTAGAGCGGCACCGACACGCGGCCGATGACCTGCCCGACGGTCTGCTTGGTGTTCTCGTTCGCCTGCTCGCGATTGTGGGTCACCGAGCCCTCGACCGTGACAGACGGCAGCAGTTCTCCGGTGATCGAGCGGACGTTGCTGCGTGCCGCAAGCTCGTTGAAGCGGGCGCCGACGAGCTGCGGGTTGTTGTCGTAGGCGAGCTTGGTCGCCTCGTCGCGTGTCCCCGGCGTCTTCGGCACGCGCTTGGGGAACACGAGGTTGATCGGTGCCAGGCCGATCACCCGCTCGAACGTCGCCTTGGCCACTTCGACGTTGCCGTCCGCCTCCCGCTTGTCGGCGACGGCGCGCGCCAGGCGCGATTCCGCCTGCGCCACGTCGGTGCGCGTGACCTCGCCGACGCGGAAGCGGTCCTGGGCCGCCTCGAGCTGGCGCTTCAGCACCTCGATGTTGTTCGCGTTGAGCTGCACCACCGCCATATTGCGGTAGAGGTTCATGTACGCCTGGGCCGCCTGCTGCAGCACCTGCTGCTCGACCACGATCACCTGCGCGCGCTGCGCCTGGATCGAGAACACGGCCCGTTCGGTGTTCGCCACGGTGCGGCCGCCGCGGAAGAGCGGCTGGCTGATGATGATCGAGCCCCCGAGCGGGCCCAGATGCTCGGTCTGGTGCAGCGAGCCGACGCGGGTACGCTCGGCGGCGTAGCCGTAGCTGCCGCTGGCCGTCACCGTCGGCCGCCAGCCGGACAAGGCCTGCGGCACCTGCTCGTCGGCGGCGCGCAGCCGCGCGCGCTCGGCCAGAAGCTGCGGATTGGTGTTGTAGGTGTTGGCGAGCGCCTCTTCCAGCGTCTGCGCCCCCGCGGGGACGGCCATGCCCGTGGCCAGTGCCGCCATCAGGCAGCCCGCGCCCAAGGCACCCCGTGTCCTGCTCATCGCGGCCATCGTCAACCAACCCTCCCCGCCCGGGACCGGGCGGCACTGAACCACATCAGAACACGAACGCCGGCTTGCGCCCGGTGCCGGGCAACAGCGGCGTCGCCGCGTCGAAGATCACCCGGCGCGAGACCATGCCGCCCTGCCGGCGCAGCAGGACCGCACGACCCACCCCATCCACGATCTCGACCGCGACGAGGCGACCACCCTCGGCGAGCTGCGCCTCGACGGCCGGCGGCACCGCCGCCACCGCGCCGGTGAACAGGATGACGTCGAACGGCGCCTGTGCCGGGCAGCCCGCCAGGAACTCGCCCTGCAGCACGGCGGCGTTGTCGACGCCGAGCGCCGTCAGGTTTTCGTTGGCGACGCGCACCAGCTGGGCGTCGGGCTCGATGCCGACGACGGTCGCCGCCATCTTCGCCAGGACCGCGGTGCCGTAGCCGGTGGCCGAGCCGATCTCCAGTGCCAGGTCGGTCGGGCGGGGTGCCGCGAACTGCAGCATGCGGCCCAGCACCATCGGCTCGACGAGATAACGCCCGCCGCCCAGGGGCACGTCCTCGTCGACATAGGCGACGCTCTTGAGGGCGGCCGGCACGAAACGCTCGCGCGGCACGGCGAGGAAGGCCGCGATGACCGCCGGATCCGTGACCTTGTTCGGCCGGATCTGGCTTTCCACCATGTTCATGCGTGCGGCTGCGTATTCCATCGCCGTCCAGCGAGCCTGTGCCGATCGTCCGAGTCCGCGGAAGGTGCCATCTCGAATCCCGGCCGGTTATATACTTGCTGCACTGCGGAGATGGCAACGTCCCGCCCCGCGTGGCCGAGCCGGCGCCCCGTTCCTTGACCGGCACGCGCACGCCACTCTATATCACGCGCTACCTCGGCGACCGCCAGTTGCCGCCCGGGGGCGCGGTGGCCGAGTGGCTAGGCACCGGACTGCAAATCCGTTTATCCCGGTTCGATTCCGGGCCGCGCCTCCAAGCGGTCCCCCGCGGGCGACGAGATCGCCGCCCGCCGGCGCCGCAGCATCCATGACGGGCCGCTCGCCTGCCTGCCGGTCCGCGCCCCCTCCCCCGACGCGACCCGGACAGACCGAGACGAGACCGCCCCATGCCCCCACCCGCACCCAAGCGCCGCCTTTCCCGCCCGTTGCTCTGGGGCTTCGATCTGGCGGCGCTCGAGCACGCCTATCGCAGCCACACGGTCATGGCCGATGCGCTGACGGCCGAGGAGTGCGACCGCGTCATCGCCATGGGCGAGGCCGCCCTGGAGCGGCGCGGGCAGGACGGCGAGGCCGGCGACGGCGTCCATCCCGAAATCCGCCGCTCGACCATCACCTGGCTGCCGCCGGCCGACGACACGGCTTTCCTCTACCGGCGGATCGAGCGCATTGCGCGCTCCGCCAACCAGCAGTTCTTCGGCTTCTCCCTGATCGGCATGGGCGAGGCGGTGCAGTTCGCCCGCTATGCCGGCGGCGGCGACCACTATGGCTGGCACCAGGACATCGGCGACGGCCCGCCGATCCTGCGCAAGCTCAGCGTCGTCGTACAGCTCTCCGACCCCGACCGGTACGAGGGCGGCGACCTGGAGTTGCGCATGTCCGACAAGGTGAGCCAGGCGCGGCGCGCCCGCGGCGCCATGGTCCTCTTCCCGTCCTGGCAGCTCCACCGCGTGACACCGGTGACGGCCGGGCTGCGTTACAGCCTGGCATGCTGGATCTCCGGGGAGCCGTTCCGATGACCCTCAGCCCCGCCCGCGCCGCGCTGGTGCTCGCCGCCGCCCTCGCCATCGGCAGCGCGGCCGCCTGCGCCCAGACGCGCGGGCCCCGGCCGCAGGCGGCCGACGACGTGATCGTCTCCACGCCGCCCGGGGTCACGACCGAGACCTGGATCGAGGGGTTGGAGGCGCCGTGGTCGCTCGTCTTCCTGCCGGACGGTCGCGCCCTGGTGAGCGAGCGGCCCGGCCGCATCCGCCTCGTCTCCGGCGGCCACCTACTGGCGGAGCCGGCCGCCCGGATCGACGCGGCCCAGGGCGGCGAAGGCGGCCTCATGGGGCTGGCCATCCATCCGGACTTCGCCCGAAGCCCCCTCGTCTACGCCATGCATACGCACCGCGAGCGGGGCGAGACCTCGAACCGCGTGATCCGCCTGCGGCTGGAGGGCGACCGTCTCGCCTTCGACAGGGTGGTGCTGGGCGGCGTGCCGGGCGCCCGCTTCCACAATGGCGGCCGCATCGCCTTCGGGCCGGACGGCATGCTCTATATCGCGACCGGCGAGATCTTCGACGCCAGGCGCGCCCAGGATCCGGCCGACCTCGGCGGCAAGATCCTGCGGGTGACCGCGGACGGCCAGGTGCCGGCCGACAACCCCTTCCCCGGCTCGCCCGTGTGGTCGCTCGGCCACCGCAACGTCCAGGGCCTGGCCTTCCACCCGGAGACGGGCGAGCTGTTCGCCAGCGAGCATGGCCCCTCGGGCGAGGTCGGCTTCGGGGCCTATGACGAAGTGAACGTCGTGCGCCGCGGCGGCAACTACGGCTGGCCGCTGGTGGTGGGCGCCCCCGGCACGGCGGGCTACATCGATCCGATCGTCGCCTGGCCCGACGTGACGACGCCGCCGTCCGGCATCGCCTTCTGGCGGGGCGACCTCTTCGTCTCGACGCTACGCAGCCAGGCCCTGGTGCGAATCGCGCTCGAACGCACCGGCGACGGCTGGCGCGCCGCCCGCATCGAGCGCTGGTTCGGCGAGCGCTCGACCCTGCCGCTCGGCCGCCTGCGCGACGCAGTGACCGGCCCCGACGGCGCCCTCTATGTCGTCACCAACAACCGCGACGGCCGCGGCCGCCCGCGCGACGGCGACGACCGCATCCTGCGCGTTACCCGGTCGCGCTGACGGACGCGTCAGCGCGACGCGCTGAGCGGCGTTGCAGACCCGGGAATCGTCTGCTAGAAGGCGCGCCTCGCTGTTCCCCGGTAGCTCAGTTGGTAGAGCAAGCGGCTGTTAACCGCTGGGTCGCTGGTTCGAGTCCGGCCCGGGGAGCCAATTCGGAACGAAACTGCGAACGCCGTGCGCCGCAGTTTCCACTCCATAGTTTCCTCCAGACGCCACAAGCGTCTGGAGGAGCCTTGGCTTCGATCCCCTGATCCGAATTT
>JBFWXJ010000033.1:0-15517 GCA_050187535.1 Alphaproteobacteria bacterium
CTCCGACCGGCAGATCGCGATGCTGCGCGACGGCGCGCTGGAGCTGGGCTTCCTCCGGCCGCCCGCCGCCGCGGCGGGGCTCGTCTTCACCACCGTACGGCGCGAGGGCATGGCCTGTGCCATGCCTGCCGGCCATCCGCTGGCCGCGCGGACGGCGCTGACCGTCGGCGATCTCGCCGGCCAGCGCTGGGTGCGCTACGCGGCGGCGCGCGGCACCGGCATCCAGCGGCGGATGGACACGCTGCTGGCCCGGCAGGGGGTGGCGATCGCCCATGGCGCGGCCGCCAACGACACCGCCTCGGTGCTGACGCTGGTGGCGGCCGGCTTCGGCATCGCGCTGGTGCCCCGTTCCGTCGAGCGCCTGGCGCCGCCCGGCACCGTGTTCCGGCCGCTGGCCGACGTCCGCCCGTTCGTGCGCCTGACCCTGGCGCGCCGGCGCGACGGCGTCTCGCCGCTGGTGCTCGATGCCGAGCGCATCGCGCTCGCGGTGGCGGCGGGGCGCGACGGGCTGCGGCACGACGAACGCGCCGCATTGTCGGCGACGGCGCCCTCCCCTAGGCTCCGCCCTCGCCGCCGCCGGTGACGCGCGGGCGGGGTCCCGAGGAAACGCACATGAAGCTGGTTCATTTCGACGACTACAGGCTGGGCGTCGTGAAAGGCGACGGCGTGGTCGACGTGTCGGCGGCGGTCGCCGACATCCCGCATATCGGTCCGGGCGACCGCATGATCGGCCTGATCACCCGCTTCGCCGAGTATCGCGGCAAGCTGGAGGCCGCGGCCGCCGCCGGCAAGGCGGTACCGCTCGCCTCCGTGCGCCTCCGGCCGCCGGTACCGCGCCCCGGCAACATCGACTGCATGGCCGTCAACTACATGGAGGACGGGACGCGCAAGGAGCCGGCGCCGCTCAACGCCTTCCAGAAGGCGCCGGGTGCGGTCATCGGCGACGGCGACACGATGGTGCTGCCGGACGTGCCGGCGACGATCTTCGAGGGCGAGGCGGAGATGGCGATCGTCATCGGCAAGCGGGCGACGCGCGTCGCCGCCGCCGACGCCATGGGCCATGTCTTCGGCTACATGAACTTCATCGACGGCTCGGCGCGCGGCCTGCCGCCCGCCGGCAACGTGTTCTTCCAGATGAAGTCGCGCGACACCTTCGCGCCGATGGGCCCGTGGCTGGTGACCGCCGACGAGGTCGCCGAGCCGCACGACCTGCGGGTGCGCCTGTGGAACAACGGCGTGGTGAAGCAGGACTTCCGCACCAGCGACATGGCGCACAAGATCCCGCGCATCATCGAGTGGCTGAGCTCGATCCACACGCTGGAGCCGGGCGACGTGGTGGCGACGGGCACCAACCATCGCGGCCTCGCCGCTTTCCAGGACGGCGACCGCATCGAGCTGGAGACGGAGGGCCTCGGCCGCCTCACCTTCCACGTGAAGGACGACCTGAAGCGCACCTGGGGCCGGGAGACGCGGCTCGACCGGCAGAACCAGGGCCACGAGACGCCGACGCCGCAGCTCACCGGCAAGTACGCGCCCGCCAAGGGCTGAGTTGGAGGAACGGGACATGGCCAACCGCTACGACCGCAAGGCCGAGGACCTCGGCAACATCATCGCCCTCGAGCATGTAAACGTGCAGGTGCAGGACCAGTTGCTGGCGACGGTCTTCTACATCTCCGGCATCGGGCTGACGCGCGATCCCTTCCTGATGACCGGCGTCGACAACATGTGGGCGAATGTCGGCCGCTCGCAGTTCCACCTCATCACCGGCAAGCCGCAGGTGCTGCGCGGCCGCGTCGGGCTGGTGGTGCCCGACCGCGAGGCGCTGCTGGGCCGGCTCGCGGCCGTGCAGAAGGCGCTGTCGGGCACCCGCTTCGCCTTCTCCGAAGCGGAGGGCTGGATCGACACGACCTGCCCCTGGGGCAACCGCATCCGCTGCCACACGCCCGACCCGCGCTTCGGCCGCATCACGCTCGGCATGCCCTATGTCGAGTTCGACGTGCCGCGCGGCACCGCCGACGGCATCGCCCGGTTCTACTCGGAAATCGTCGCAACCCCATCGTCGGCCATGGACGAAGCGTCGGGCCGTGTCGCGCGGGTCGCCGCCGGCATGGCGCAGGAGCTGGTGTTCCGCGAGACCGACGCGCCGATCCCCGACTACGACGGCCACCACATCCAGGTCTACGTCGCGGACTTCTCGGGCCCGCACGCCCGCCTCGACGCGCGCGGCCTCGTGAGCGAGGAGAGCAACCAGCACCAGTACCGCTTCGAGAAGATCGTCGACCTCGACACCGGCGCGCCGCTCTTCGTCATCGAGCACGAGGTGCGCAGCCTGCGCCACCCTCTCTATGCCCGGCCCCTCGTCAACCGCAACGCCGCCCAGAGTAACCGCAACTACGCCCCGGGCCACGACGGCTGGATCCCCGAGCAGACCGCCGTCGAGATGGACGACCCGCGGGCGCGGATGCGCGGCCGGGCGTAGGGCAAACGCCGGAGAGCCTCGCCCTTCGACAGGCTCAGGGCGAGGTAACACTCTTCGATTCCAAACGGTTGGGTCCTCACCCTGAGCTTGTCGAAGGGTGAGGCTGCTCCGTGCCCTCAGCCTCACACCCGCGCCAGCGCCTGCTCCATGTCCGCCAGCAGGTCGTCGGTGTCTTCCAGCCCGACGGAGATGCGCAGCGTGCCGGGGCCGATGCCGAGATGGGCGCGCTCGGCGGCCTCGACGTTGACATGGGTCGTGGTCGCGGGATGGGCGATCAGCGTCTTGGCGTCGCCGAGATTGGCGGAGATGTCGGCCAGCCTGAGCGCATTCGCGAAGCGGTAGGCGGCCGCCTTGCCGCCCGCCACGTCGACGGCCAGCATGCTGCCGCCGCGGCGCATCTGGCGGCGGGCCAGCGCGTGCTGCGGATGGTCGGCGCGCCCGGGATAGCGCACGCGGGCGATCTTCGGATGGTCGGCCAGGAAGTCGGCGAGCCGGCCGGCCGAGCGGGCGTGGCGCTCCATGCGCAGGCCCAGCGTCTCGATGCCCTTCAGCAGCACCCAGGCGTTGAACGGGCTGAGCGTCGGGCCGGTGTGCCGGATGAAGGGCTGGAGCTGGTCGACGACGAAGCGCTCGTCGCCCAGCACCGCGCCGCCGAGGCAGCGCCCCTGCCCGTCGATGTGCTTCGTCGTGGAATAGACGACGATGTCCGCGCCCAGCGTCAGCGGCCGCTGCTCGATCGGCGTCGCGAAGACGTTGTCGACGATCACGCGCGCGCCCGCCTCGTGCGCCAGCGCCGCGACGGCGCGGATGTCGACGAGGTCGAGCATCGGGTTGGACGGCGTCTCGAAGATCACCGCCGCTGCACCATCCCTCAGCGCGTCGCGCCACTGGTCGAGGTCGCCGCCGTCGACCAGAAGCGGCTGCACGCCGAAGCGCGGCAGGATCTTCGTGACCACGTAGAGGCAGGAGTTGAACATGGCGCGCGACGCCACGACCCGGTCGCCCGCCTTCACGATCGCCATCAGGGCGGCGAAGATGGCGGCCATGCCGGTCGCCATGGTGCGGGCCGCCGGCGCCTCCTCCAGGAGGCGCAGCCTGTCCTCCAGGATCGCCGTCGTGGGGTTGCCGAAACGGGTGTAGAGCCACCCCACCTCCGGCCCCGCGAAGGCGGTCTCCGCTGTCTCGGAGTCCGGGAAGACGTAGCCGGACGTGAGGTAGATCGGCTCCGACGTCTCGCAGTTGGCCGAGCGCCGGAGGCCGCCGCGCACGAGACGCGTGTCGATGCGCATCGCGTCGATCGTGGCGGCCGGTGATCGTTGCCTGGGCATGAGGCGACGCTAGGCCGGACCGACCGCTCGATCAATCTATAAGTGTGAATTTTCATCAAATACACTAATAAGTTGTAGAGGCTCTTCGAACGCCAAGGCCGGAGCAACCGGGAGACGTTCGCCCGAGTCCGCCGCCTTCCCGCCGCTCGACTACGAGCCCCACGAGGTCCTCGCCTGGGCGCGCGCGGCGCTGGCCGCCGCCGCCGGGTCGCCGCGATGAGACCGCCTTCGGCGCGGCGCCGACGGCCATCGCCCGCGGCACGGACCTCGTCCTGAGCCCGTCGAAGGACGAGGCTCTCCGGCCGGCGCAACCTCACCCTTCGACAGGCTCAGGGTGAGGAAACACTTCATTAATTCAAGGCCATCTGCCCTCAGAACCGGTAGAGCCGCTCCGGGTTGTCGACGAGGATGCGGCGGCGCATGCCCGGGTCCGGGACCCAGTCGAGAAGCAGGTCGACGAGGTCGCCGTCGTTGGGCATCGGCCGGTGGTAGTCCGGGTGCGGCCAGTCCGTGCCGAAGACGACGCGGTCGGGGGCGGCCTCGACCAGGGCGCGGGCGATGGCGGTCGTGTCGACATAGGGGATCGGTGCCGACGACGTGCGGTAGGCGCCGGAGATCTTCACCCAGGCGCGGCCCTCGGCCAGGAAATCCAGCAGCGCCCTGGCGCCGGGATCGGCCAGGCCGCGCTCGGGCCGCAGATGGCCCATGTGGTCGATCACCGCCGGCACCGGCTGGCGGCGCATGATCTCGACCAGCTCGGGCCGGGCGTTGAGGTCGGCGAAGAACTGCAGGTGCCAACCCAGGGGCGCGATCTTGCGCGCGACCGTGTCGACGGCATCCAGCGGGAGGCCGCCGGGGTTGTTCAGGTTGAAGCGCACGCCGCGCGCCCCGCCCTCGTCCAAGGCCCGCAGCTCCGCCTCGGAAATGTCGGGGTCGACGACGACGACGGCGCGGAAGGCACCGTTCGTCTCGGCGACGGCGTCCATGGTGGCGCGGTTGTCGGTGCCGAGCACGCTCGGCTGCACGATCACCGCGCGGGTGAAGCCCATCGTCGCCAGCATCCGGCGGTACTCGGAGAGCGGCGCGTCGGGCGGGGTGTAGCCGCGGGTCTGGGAATAGGGGTAGCGGTCGGCCGGGCCGAAGACGTGGCTGTGGCAGTCGACCGAGCCGTCGGGCAGCCGCTCGCGCGGCGGCCGCGGGTTCGGGTCGGCGCCCGGACAGGTAGGCTGGGGGCAGGTGCGCTCGGGTCCGGTCATGCTCAGTGCTCCCACATGAGGCGGCCGAACCCGTGCTTGCGGTCGGCGATGCCGTTGCTGCGAAGGGCGTGCCAATAGGTGGCGACGTTCACGGCGATAACCGGCTTGCCGAGCCAGCGTTCCGCCTCCGCCGCCAGACGCGCCATCGGCAGGTTGGCGCCGAACTGGACGATCGCCTCGACGTCCGGCCCGTCGACCTCGCGCAGCGCCGCGCGTAGCTGGTCCTCGGTCACGTGGGCGATCAGCACCGGGCTGCGGCAGGAGAGATGGCAGAGGCGTACCGCCTCCAGGCCGATCTCGCCGACGAAGCCGCGGATATGCGGGGCGGCGACCGGGAAGTAGGGGGTGACGAGCGAGATGCGCCGCTTGATGCCGAGCGCCTTCAGGGCCGCCGGCAGGGCGTCCGCCGCCTGGGTCAGGCCGATGTCGCCGAAGCGCGTCCGGACCCGCTCGGCGATGCGGCGCGCCGGGGCGAGGCCGCCGCCCCAGATGCTCTCGGCCGAGATGCCGAGCACCAAGTGGTCCGGCCGGCAGGTCATGACGCGCTCGATCGCGTCCTCCAGCGCGGCATCGATGCCGGCCATCATCCGCTCGAAGTCCGCGTCGCTCTCCACCGGCTGGTCGGGGATGTGCATCCGGCCGATGTGGTTGGTGACGCCGGCCGGCCGGAGGTCGTCGTATTCCGGCTGCACCACGGTATTGGTCGAAGGGGTTACGACGCCGATCTTCAGGCGCCAGGCGAGCGTGTCCACCAAGGGGTCATCCTCCGTCGGCCATGCGATCGCGGGCATCCGCTCGACGGGCGCCGCCGCAGCACCTTTCGTGATTGCGGACGGACTGTATCGTCGCCCCTGTGACGGCGGCAACGTCCGTACCCCCGGGAGTGTGCTACGACGCGGCCGGTCCTGCGACCGAGTCGCGGGAGCCGGGCTGCCCGGGGGAGCGATGGCCACCGTAGTCGACGTCGCACGCCGCGCCGGCGTGTCCTCCGCGACCGTTTCGCGGGTGCTGAGCGGGCGGGCCAACGTCAGTGCGGACACGCGCGAGCGCGTGCTGGCCGCTGTCCGCGAGCTCGACTTCCAGCCCAACCGCTTCGCCCAGGGCCTGCGCCGCGGTCACGGCAATACCGTGGCGCTCGCGGTCGGCGACATCGAGCAGAACGTCTACTCCGCGCTGACCAAGCACCTGCAGACGGCCCTGGCCGAGATCGGCCTCGACCTCATGCTCTACAACCTCGACCACTCGCCGGACCGGCTGCGCAGCATCCTCGACGCCGCCCCGGCCATGGGCCTGCGCGGCGTCGCGCTGGCGACGACGGACGTGGTCTCGCTCGCGACCTTCGGGCCGCTGCTGCGCGGGCTCCAGCAGCGCGGCATGACCGTGCTGTCGATCGGCCAGCGGATGAACCGCGCCGGCATCCCCTCGATCGTCCACGAGGAGAGCTCGGCCGCCCGCCGCGCCGTCGCCTACCTGATCGAGGGCGGACGCACGCCCGTCGCCTATCTCGGCCGCCTCGCCGGATCTGCGGTCGGCAGCGACCGCTACAAGGGTTACCGCGCAGCCCTGGCCGACGCCGGCATCCCGCTCCGGCCCGAGCTGGTCTGGGACGTCGCGTATCGCTTCCCCGCCGGCTACGAGGGCACCAGCCGGGCGCTGGCGGCCGGCCTCCGGCCTCGCGCCATCCAGTGCGGCAGCGACGAGCTGGCGCTGGGCGCCATGGCGGCGATCGCCGACCACGGCCTCGCCGTCCCCGGGGACATCGCCGTCATCGGCTTCGGCAACATCAGCTGGGGCGCCCATGTCCGGCCCGGCCTGACGACCGTCAGCGTCCACCCCGACCGGGTGGCCCGCCACGTCGCGGCGCTGATGAATGCCGGCGCCGACGCGCCTTCGCTGTCCATCATCCCGCGCAGCATCATCGCCCGCGGCTCCGCCTGACGCCCGGGTCGGGATGCATCGCCGGTTGACACCGCGGGCGCCCGGTCTTCACAGTGCGGGCCTCCAGGAAATCGATTACACAGACGGCCGAAGGGTCCCGGAACATGCTGATCGACGGGTTGCAGTGCGGCCACTTCACGCGTGAGGCGTTCGCCGACCTGAGGGCGGCCGATGTCGGCTGCGTCACCGTCACCTGCGGCTTCTGGGAGGATGCGGTCGAGTCGCTGGATTCGCTGGCGCGCTGGCGCGACCTGGTGGCGGCCAACGCCGACATCGTGGCGACGGCGCTGACCGCGGCCGACGTCCGCCGCATCGTGGCGGAGGGCCGCACCGCACTGCTGATGGGCTTCCAGAACGCCGAGCTGTTCCAGGGCCGCATCCGCCTGGTCGAGATGTTCGCCGAGCTCGGCGTGCGCTGCGTCCAGCTCACCTACAACAACCAGAACTCGCTCGGCGGCAGCTGCTACGAGGACGAGGATTCCGGCCTCGCCCGCTACGGCCGGCAAGTTATCCAGGAGATGAACCGGGCGGGCATGCTGGTCGACCTGTCGCATGTCGGCAACCGCACCACGCTGGATGCCATCCGCTTCTCGCAGAAGCCGGTCGCCATCACCCACGCCAACCCCGACCGCCTGTTCCCGCACAAGCGCAACAAGACCGACGAGGTCATCGCCGCGCTCAAGGACAATGGCGGCGTCATCGGCTGCGCCACCTACCGCAACATCACCGGCGACCACTACTGCGCCAGTGTCGAGAACTGGTGCGAGATGGTGGCGCGCACGGTCGAGATCGCCGGCATCGACCATGTCGGCATCGGCACCGACCGCAGCCACAACTTCACCAAGCCCGACTACGACTGGATGCGCATGGGTCGCTGGACGCGCGGCGTCGATCTGGGCGCGTCGCCGGCGTCGCGGCCCGGCAAGGCGCCGCCGCCCGACTGGTTCGTGGCGCTGACCGACATCGGCAAGATCGAGGGCGGGCTCGCCAAGGTCGGCTTCTCACCCGCCGAGGTCGCCAAGATCGCGCACGGCAACTGGCTGCGCGTGTACGCGGACGTGTTCGGCGGCTGATGGCGATGGCGCGGCCTTCTTCCGGCACCAAGGTCCTCATGCTGAGCTTGTCGAAGCATGAGGCTCGCAGGCCGGAGAGCCTCGCCCTTCGACAGGCTCAGGACGAGGAAACTCTTTCCATTCGCGGGGGGGCGTGAGGGACGCGATGAGCGAGATCGTCGTCGAGCGCGTCGAGCGCACCTATCGCAGCGGCCTGCGCACCGTCGATGCGCTGGGCCCCGTCTCGGCCGTGCTGGAAGCCGGCAAGACGACCGCCATCGTCGGCCCCAGCGGCTGCGGCAAGTCGACCCTGCTGCGCATCCTGGGCGGGCTCGACCGCCCGACCGCCGGCCGCGTCACCGTGCGCGGCCAGCCGGCGACGGACGGCATGGACGGTGTCGGCGTCGTCTTCCAGCGCGACCTGCTGCTGGACTGGCGCAACATCCTCGACAACGTGCTGCTGCCGGCCGAGATGAAGGGCCTGCCGCGCAAGCCGGCCGAAGCGCGCGCGCGCGCGCTCTTGGCCGAGCTCGGCGTCGGCGACTTCGCCGACCGCTCGCCCTGGGAGCTGTCGGGCGGCATGCGCCAGCGCGTCGCCATCGCCCGCGCGCTGCTCTGCGACCCGTGGCTGCTCCTGCTCGACGAGCCGTTCAGCGCGCTCGACGCGCTCACCCGCGACCAGATGGGCGTGCTATTGCAGAAGGTGCAGCAGACGACGCGCACCACGACCGTGCTGATCACCCACAGCATCCCCGAAGCCGTGTTCCTGTCGGAGCGCGTGCTGGTGATGTCGCCCCGACCCGGCACCTTCCTCGACGACATCGAGGTGACGCTGCCGCGGCCGCGCACGCTCGGCATGCGCGAGGAGCCGGAGTTCGCAGCCATCGTCCGGCGCATCCGCATGCAGTTCGAGCGGACCGGGGTGCTGACGGCATGAGCACCGGCGACCGCCTCGACCGCGTCCGCGCCCGCGAGCAGGCGCCGATCGGCCGCGGCTTCGCAGCCACCAGCTTCTCGGGTCGCGGCTGGAGCCTGCTGCTGCCGACGCTGAGCGGCCTCGGCGGGCTCCTGCTGTGGGAGGCCGCCGTGCGCGGCTTTGCGCTCCCCTCCTACCTGCTGCCCGCACCCAGCGAAGTCGCGACCGTGATGGTGCAGAAGTGGCGGCTGCTCGCCGACCAGCTCGTCTACACCGCGTTCGCGGCCACCGTCGGGTTCGTCGCCGCCCTCGTCATCTCGCTAGGGCTGGGGGCGCTGATCGCGGCCTCCTCCTTCGTCGAGCGGGTGATCTACGTCTGGCTGGTCGTCTTCCACGCCATCCCCAAGGTGGTGGTGGCGCCGCTCCTGCTGGTGTGGATCGGCTTCGGGCTCAAGAGCAGCATCATCTTCGTCATCGTCTTCACCTTCTTCCCGATGCTGGTGAACACGGTGGCGGGGCTGCGCTCGGCCGACCCGGATCTGCTGCTGCTGGCCCGCTCGATGGGCGGCACCCGCTGGCGCATCCTGCGCAAGATCCGCCTGCCCGCCGCCATGCCCAGCATCATCTCCGGCATCAAGATCTCGATCACGCTGGCGCCGCTGGGTGCGGTGATCGGCGAGTTCGTCGCCTCCAACAAGGGGCTGGGCCACATGCTGATCCAGTCCGTCGGCAGCCTGGAGGTGCCGGTCGCCTTCGCCGCCGTGACCGTGGTCTCCTTCCTCGGCATCGCCGTCTGGTACCTGGCCGAGTTCGTCGAGCGGGCGACCATCCCCTGGCACGCCAGCCAGCGCGGCCGCAGCACCGAAGAGTCCTGACATCGAATAACCGCAACGAACGGGGAGCTCCGCGAGATGACGATCCGATCCCTCCGCCCGCTGACCGCCGCCGCGGCGGTCGTCGCCGCCCTCGTCGCGCCCGTCGGCGCCCAGGCCCAGGAGAAGGTGCGTCTCCTGCTCGACTGGGGCTGGCTGCCCTACCACTCGTCGTTCTTCCTGGCACAGGAGAAGGGCTACTTCCGCGAGGCCGGGGTCGACGCCACGGTCGAGCAGGGCCGCGGCTCGAACACGACCGCCATCCTGGTCGGCCAGGGCGGCTTCGACATGGGCCATCTCAACATCACCAACGCGACCGCGGCGATCGCCAAGGGCGTGCCGCTGAAGGTCGTCGCCGTCTACCAGCACCGCACGTCGTCCTCCTTCGTCGGCATCGAGGGCAAGGTGAAGCTGGACGGGCCGAAGTCGCTGGTCGGCCTCAAGATCGGCAGCACGCCCGGCGGCTCGGACGGCCTCGGCATGTCGATCTTCCGCCGCTCGAACGGCATCGCCGACGGCGTGCTCAACATCATCTCGCTCGACGCCAGCGCCAAGACCGCCGCCCTCCTGACGGGCCAGGTCGATGTGGTCAGCGGCGACAGCCACGCCTACGCGGCCATCGTCCGCGGCGCCGGGCAGAAGCCGGTGGTGATGGAGCTCGCATCCTACGGCGTGCCGCTGCTGGGCTTCGGCTTCGCCGCCAACGAGGCCTTCCTCAAGGCCAAGCCCGCCGCCGTGAAGGCGGTGCTGACGGCGTCCCGCCGCGGCATGGCCGACGCGGTCGCCGATCCCGAGGGCGCCTGCACCCTCATCCGCTCGAAGGTGCAGGTCGCGGGCACCCTGGCGCAGTGCGTCGACTACCTGACCGGCCTGCAGAAGCTGAGCCAGGCGCCGACCGACCCCGCCTGGGGCCGCACCACCGACGCCCAGTGGAAGGCGCTGACCGAGACGCTGAAGGCGGTGGGCGAGCTCCAGAGCGACAAGCCCCTGTCGGCCTACTACACCAACGACGTGCTGCCCTGACGGCTGCCGGATCGGGATTGGGGGGGCGATGCCGGCGAACCGCTTCGACGCGATCGTCATCGGCGGCGGCCACAGCGGCCTCGTCGCGGCCGGCTACCTCGCCGGCGCCGGCCTGAAGGTCGCCGTCGTCGAGCGCGGGCCGCGCCTCGGCGGGCCCGCCGCGACGGTCGAGTTCATGCCGGGCTATCGCTCGACGATCGCCAACTCGCCGGGATCGCTCGAGCCCAAGATCGTCCGCGACCTCGAGCTGGAGGCGCACGGCTTGCGCTTCCAGCCGATCGACCCGACCCTGGTGCATCCGCTGGCCGACGGCTCGCTCTTCGTCGGCTGGCGCGAGCGCGCCCGCACCCAGCGCCAGATCGACGGCTTCGCGCCCGGCGAGACCGCCCGCTACGACGCGCTCTTCGCCTATCTCGAGGCCTTCGCCCGCAAGCTCGGGATCTCCGTCTTCCGGGCACCGCCGACCCTGCAGGAACTGGTGCGCAACCTGACCAGCCTGGAGGACCAGGAGGCGTTCGGGCGCATCTTCTTCGGCAGCGCGCGGGACCTCTTCGACGAGTTCGGCCTCGCCTGGCAGACGCAGACCATCATCGCGCCGCTGGCGGTCGTCGGCGGCAACTTCACGCCCTCGACGCCGGGCACGCCGATCAACCTGCTGACGCGGCCGCTGTCGCTCGCCTCACTCGCCGCCGACGCCGGCGAGGACCCGCGCCGCATGCCGCTGCGCGGCTCCACGGGCATGCCGATCGGCGGCATGGGCGCCATCGCCGACAGCCTCACGGCATCGGCCCGCGCGCGCGGCGTCGTGCTGCGCACCGGCGTGCCGGTCGAGCGCATCATGACCAGGGGCGACCGCGTCGTCGGGGTCGCGGCCGCCGACGGCGAGGAGCTCCTGGCGCCCGTCGTCATCGCCGCGGTCAACCCGCGCATCGCCGTCGTCGACCTCATGCGCGACGACCCATCCTGGTCCGGCTTCCGCGACCGCATGGGCAGGCGGCCGATGAACGGCAAGGCTTTCAAGGTCGTGCTGGCGCTGGACGGCATGCCCGCCTGGAAGGCCGCCCCGGCGGACGCCGATCCCGTGGCGCTCGCCTCCACCCAGTTCCGCATCGCCCCCTCGATCGACTACCTGGAGGCGAGCCATGCGGAGATGCAGCAGGGCCGCGTGTCGGCCAATCCCGTCGTCTGGGGCCTCATCCCATCGGCGACCGCGCCCGAGCTGGCGCCCGCCGGCAAGCACGTCATGAGCCTCAACGTCGGCACCGCGCCCTATCGGCTGAAGGAAGGCGACTGGGCGACCGAGCGCGACGTGCTGGCCAGGCGCACCATCGCCGCCGTCGCGGAATGGATGCCCGACCTGCCCGGCCTGATCACCGACTGGCGCTGCCTCGACCCGACCGACTTCGAGCGCGAGTTCGGCCTCGTCGAAGCGAACATGACCCATGGCGACCTCGCGGCCTGGAACCAGTTCTGGATGCGGCCGCTGCCCGGCCTGCACGCCTACCGCACGCCGACCGCCGGCCTCTATCTCAGCGGCAACGGCACCTGGCCCGGCAACTTCATCTCCGTCCTCGCCGGCCACAACGCCGCCCACGCGGCGCTGGCCGATCTCGCCCGGGGCGAGCCGGCCCGGGCGGCGGCGGGGGAGTGATCTCGCACCTCCCCCTCTCCGCCCCGTGGGGGCGGAGAGGGTCGGGGTGAGGAGGGGGTTCCCCGGCCGGCGAAGCCCACCTCACCCTCCCCATCGCTTCGCGATGGGTCCCCTCCCTCTTCCCCCTGCGGGCGGAGAGGGCTCAGTCGAGCATGTGCAGGAGCAAGGCCCTTGGACACCATCGCCGTCGACGTCCACGCCCATCTGGCGCCGATCCTGCCCGACCGCATCGCCGGTCTCCCCGGCATCGTCTGGAAGCCGGAAGCCGACACGCTGCAGATCGACGGCGCGGCGCTGGCCGCGCCCTCGGTGTTCCGGCCCGAGCGCCTGATCGCCTGGATGGATGAGCGCCGCGTCGCGCGGGCCTGGATCTCGATCCCGCCGCCGCTCTATCGTCTCGGCCTCGACGAGGCGGCGTGCCGGCCGTGGCTCGACTACGTCAACGACGGGCTGCTGGAATACGCCGCCCGCTTCCCCGACCGGCTGACGCCCCTCCTCTACCTGCCGATCCGCCATCCGGCGCTGGCGACCGAGACCATCCGCCGCCACGTCGCCCAGGGCCGCAACCGCTTCGCCGCGGCGGCCGGTCATGCGGACTCGGGCTGCATCCTCTCCGGCCCGTACCATGCGCCCATGTGGGCGGCACTGGACGAGGCGGCGGGGTTCCTCTTCCTGCACCCGAGCAAGGGCTGCGACGGCAGGCTCGACCCGTTCTTCCTGCACAACCTGCTGGGCGGCCCGACCGAGACGGCGATCGCCGCCGCCCACCTGGCGATGTCCGGCATCCTCGACCGCCACACGCGGATGCGCATCTGCCTCGCCCATGGCGGCGGCACCGCACCCGCCGTCGTCGGCCGGCTCGAGCGCGGCCGCGCGGTGCGCCGTCCGGGGGCCGATGTCGGCCAGCGGCCGCCGACCCTCTCGTTCCGCGGTCTCTGCGCGGACTGCATCACCCATTCCGCCCCGGCCCTGCACCTAGCAGCCGAGGTGTTCGGCCGCGAGCGCATCTTCTTCGGCTCCGACTGGCCGTTCTCCATGGGCTTGCCCGATCCGGAGAAGCAGCTCGCCGACGTCGACCCGGCCCTGCGGGCGAAGATCTGCGCGGCCGATCCGGACCGGATGCCACCGCCCTGACGGCGATCCGAGCTTACGGGTTGCGCGGTCGGGCGATCTTCCGCTTAATCCCGGGGCTCCATGACCGTCGACCTCCTCGCCGCCAAAGCGGAGCCCGCGCCGGAGGCGCTGGGCAACCGCATCCAGCAGAGCCTGCAGGTCATCCTGGCGGGGCTGGACGAGCGTGACGGCCTGGCCGGAGACGAGATGGAGTCGCTCCGGCGCGAGCTGCGGATGCTGCTGCAGCTGGAGCGCATCCAGATCGCCGCCGTCGAGGTCGAGAAGGCGGAGCACATCCTGCGCTACATGCTCCGCCCCAGCCTCGCGGAGTGCCTGAACCTGTGGTTCGGCAAGTCCGAGACTACCGACCAGGAGATTCTCACGCTCTTCGGCGCCGATGTCGGGCTGGCGTCCGGCGGGCATTACGACCACTGGGCCCTCGACGTCGGGCACCCGCGGCTGCTGGTGGCGCTGGTCATCATGCTCGACCAGTTCCCGCGCAATCTCTACCGCGACACGCCACGGATGTATGCCTGCGACGCGCGCTGCCTGGCCCTGGTCAAGCGCGCGCTCCGCGTCGGCGTGCACCGGACCCTCACGCCGATCGAGCGGGTCTTCCTCTGCCTCGTGCTCACCCATTCGGAGGCGCTGGACGACCAGCATCTCTGCATGGAGGAGTGGGGCCGCACGATGGCCGAGCTGACGCCCGACGACCCGCTCAACGTCTTCCACGAGATCTTTCACCGGCACATCGCCGTCATCAAGCGCTTCGGCCGCTTCCCGCATCGCAACCGGATCCTCGCGCGCGCCAACACGGGAGCGGAGGAGGATTTCCTCGACAACAGCACCTTCCGCTTCGACCTGCCGCTGGTCCGCAAGGACGGCGAGTTCGTGTTCGCGGGCACGGTGAAGAAGCGCACGGTCAAGCTGCTCGACCACGAATACCAGACGCTGCTGCCCGACACGGACGAGGCGCCGGCCGGCGTCTTCGAGTTCAAGTATCTCGGGCCCGACCACCCGTTCGAGAAGACCCAGGAGCAGCTCAAGAAGCAGGGCTACATCCGCATCGGCGACAACGTCCCCGACTTCACCGCCGACAGCAGCATGGGGCCGATCAACTTCCACGAGTTCATCGGCGATTCGTGGTGCGTCCTGTTCTCGCATCCCGCGGACTTCACCCCGGTCTGCACGACGGAATTCGGCGCGACGGCCAAGCTGGCGCCCGAATGGGCCGCCCGCGGCACGAAGGTGATCGGCCTCAGCGTCGACAGCGCCGAGGACCACGAGCGCTGGATCGCCGACATCAACGAGACGCAGCAGACGACCGTCAACTTCCCGATCATCGCCGACAAGGAGCGGCGGGTGGCGATGCTGTTCGGGATGCTGGATGCGACGACGTTCCGGCACGGGTCCAGCCTCGGCCAGACGATGACCGTGCGCAGCGTGTTCATCATCTCGCCGGCCAAGCGGGTCGAGCTGATCATCTCCTACCCCGCCCATATCGGCCGCAACTTCAACGAGATCCTGCGCATCCTCGACGCCCTGCAGCTCTCGGCGAAGTACCGCGTCGCCACCCCCGTCAACTGGCAGCCCGGCGACGACACGGTGGTGCTGCCCTTCATCTCCGACGAGGAGGCCGAGCGGATGTTCGCCGACCAGGGCGGCTTCCGGAAGGTGCGCTCCTACCTGCGCTTCGTGCGGGACCCGTCGCTGCGCTGCTTCTGACGCGGCCCCGGTCCGGGAGCCGGAGCCGGCCGGTCAGGCCGGCAATGCGATCGTCGCGATGATCTCGATCAGGTCGCCGTCCGGCATCCGCGATTCGACGAACGAGCGCACCGGACCGTAGCCGGCCGGCATCCAGGTCGACCAGGCCTCGTCGAAGGCGGGCT
>JBFWXJ010000033.1:15617-24358 GCA_050187535.1 Alphaproteobacteria bacterium
GCCGGCAATGCGATCGTCGCGATGATCTCGATCAGGTCGCCGTCCGGCATCCGCGATTCGACGAACGAGCGCACCGGACCGTAGCCGGCCGGCATCCAGGTCGACCAGGCCTCGTCGAAGGCGGGCTTGTTGTCGTGGTCGGTGACCACGATCTCCGCCTTCACGATCCGCGTCCGGTCGAGGCCGGCCTCCTTCAGGTAGGTGTCGAGCACGCCGAGCGCGCCCAGCGTCTGCGCGCGGATGTCCTGGGTGCGGTCGGGCGAGGTCACCACGGCCCACATGAAGCCGCCGCCGCCCGGCAGACGATATGTGGCGACCGACGACTTGCTCGGCAGCTTGCGGTTCGGGACGCGGGTGATGTCCGTGCTCAATTCAGGCTCCTAGGCTTTCGCGCCGTCATACTGCCTGATCTCGACCTTCGACAGGTCGAATCCGTCCTCCGCGCAGCGCAGGTTGACGGCGACCATCGCCTTGCCGTCCGGCCCGACGCCTTCCGCGAACGGGCCGCAGCCGCAGGTCTTGCAGAACTGGTGGCGAATGACGTGCTTGCCGAAGGTGTAGACGGCGAGCGCGTCGCGCGACGTCTCCAGCCTGAACTTCTCCGGCGGCACGAAGGCCAGGAGATGCGCCTTCCGGCGGCAGATCGAGCAATTGCACTCGATCGCCTGCTTGGGGTCGTCGTCCATCGTGAAGGCGACGGCACCGCAGTGACAGCTTCCGCGCACGGCCATGGTGGTTCTCCTCGGGTATCAGTCGACGATCGCCACGGTGAGCTCGCGGGCCGGCACGAAGTCCCGCACTTCCCACACCGGCCCTGGTCCCGCGAGGCCGGCGGCGCACGTCACCATGACGGAATCCGCCGGTCCCTTGTCGAGCGCCAGGTGGAAAAGGCCGATCGGCCCCGCCCAGTTCCGCGCCGTCGTCAGCACATAGGCGATCGTGCGCATGGGACGATAGGGATCGTCGGGCCTGGCGAGCGCCAGGCGCGCGGCGAGCGCCGCCCGGGCGCGCTCGTCGACGCAGAAGTCGGCACGCCACTGCCGCGCCTCGTCGGTATCGGCCAGGAGGTATTGCCCGAAGCTGCTCTCGCCCACCACCGGCCGGTAGCGGTGCTCGACGGCGAGCGGGCGGTCGGCCGGGAACTCCTGCTCCCAGTGGAAGGCCGCACGCATCGTCCAGAGCGGATAGACGTTGTCGTGATCCTCCCAGGCGGCGATCTCGGGTGCGCGCAGCGCCCGGCGGACATGCGCGGGCTGCGCCAGCAGGCGCGGATAGAGCTCGGGGTGGAAGCGCGAGACCGGCAGGCCGAGTGCGGCGAGCAGGTCGGTCACGTCGACGCCGTGCCGCCAGGCCCGCATCTCGACCTTGGCCGCGACCGGCCGGCCGTCGACCGCGACGCGGAAGCCGACGAAGTCGTCGGGATCGGGGTTGGGCTGCGTGATCGGCGTCTCGGCGAGCTGCGAGAGGTCGATCTCGGGCAGCGGGAAGGCGACGACGCTCCGAATGGGCCGTCCCGCCAGGTTGCGGAAGCGATAGCGGACGACGACTTCGCTGCGCGAGATCGCCAGGTGCTCGCTCTCCATGGCGACGGCGTCGGTATGCACCAGCTCGAGCCCGCCCGCACCCAGCACCGCCGTCGAATCGTTGGCCGCGGCCGGGGCCGCCGCCAGCAGCGCAGCCGCCAGCGCCGCCGGGCACAGCGTCCGGCGCATCATGCCGGCACGCCCTCGCCCGCCATGCGACGGAGAGCCGTCTTCACCACCTTGCCGTTGGCATTGCGCGGCAGGGGCTCGGTCACGAAGGTCACCGTCTCCGGCACCTTGTAGTCGGCCAGCCGCTCCGCACAGAAGGCGCGGATGCGCGCGGCGTCGATCGCGGGATCGTCGGCCAGCACGAAGGCATGGACACGCTCGCCCAGGACCGGGCACGGCCGGCCGACGACGGCTGCCTCGACGACCCCCGGCAGATCCGCCAGCACGTTCTCGACCTCGACGCTGTAGATCTTGTAGCCCCCGCGATTGATCATGTCCTTCTTGCGGTCCAGCACGCGCACGAAGCCTTCGCTGTCGATGCTGCCGATGTCGCCCGACTTCCAGAAGCCGCCCGCGAAGTTGGCGCGCGTCGCCTCGGCGTCGTGCCAATAGCCGGGGACCACCATGGGACCCGCTATCCACAGCTCGCCGATGCCGCCCGGCGGCAGGTCGTTCCCGTCGCCGTCGACGATCCGCACCCGGCCGAGCGGCACCACGCGCCCCACGCTGTCCGGTGCCAGCGCCGTGCCGCCCGGCGGCATGACGGTGGTCGGCGACGTCGTCTCGGTCGCGCCGTAGAGGTTCGCCAGCCGGAGATGCGGCAGATGCCGGGCGAGGCCGGCGATCGTCGCCTCCGGCATGGGCGCCCCGCCATAGCCGCACACCCGCCACGCCGAGAGGTCGGCCCTGGCGAAGTCCGGATCGAGCAGGCAGAGGTTGAGCGCGGCCGGCACCAGCACGGTGAAGGTCATGCGCTCGCGCTCGGCCAGCGCCAGGAACGGCCGCGCCTGGAAGCGCGACATCAGGATCAGCGTGCCGGCGAGCCGCGCCATCAGCGCGACCAGGGCGACAAGTCCCGTCACGTGGGAGGCCGGCACCGCCAGCACCGCCCGCTCGCCCTCGCGCAGGTCGAGACAGTGCTGGTAGTGCATGACCGAATGGATGATGCCGAGCCCGGTCAGCATCGCGCCCTTGGGCCGCCCGGTGGTGCCGGACGTGTAGAGGATGACGGCCGCCTCGTCCTCGCCTACCGGCACCGCTTCCGGCGCGTCGGCCGGGGCCAGCAGCACGGCGAAGGAGGCCGCCCCTTCCACCGCGGCTCCCGCCGCGAAGCGGTGCGGCAGCATCGGCGTCTCGTAGGGCTTGGGCAGGTTGCCGGCGAGGTCGGCGTCGAAGACGAGGACATGGGCCTCGCTGTCGTTGATCGCGTGGGCGATCTCCATGCTCTTCAGGCGCGTGCCGAGCGGCACCGCGATGGCGCCGAGGCGGGCGCACGCCCACAGGGTCCACAGGAACGGCCGGCCGTTGCCCAGCAGCATCGCCACCCGCGTGCCGCGGGCGACGCCGCGGCGCGCCAGGTTGGCCGCCACGCGGCCGGCCATGCGATCGAGATCGGCCCAGGTCGCGCGCCCGTCCTCGGCGACCACCGCCTCGCGGCCGGGCGCGCGCCCGACCGCATCGGCCAGCAGCTGGTGCAGACTGCGCGGCCGGTCGGCGAAGCACCGCAAGGTTCGGCCGTAGTGCCGCTCCTCGACGACCGCCTCGGGGATGGACCAGTCCGGAATCATCGGGGCGATCCTAGGTCCGCACTACCCGCCGCGTCGACGAGATAGCGTTCGAGACCGTCCGCGAAGGCGCGGTCCTCTTGCAGCCGGTGCCGGCGCTGGGCGATCGTCCGCGAAAGGGACCGACGCAGGGCTACGTCGCCGCCGAGCCGGGCGGCGATCGCGACGTACTCGTCCTCGCTCGCGGCGATCGTCTCGGTGACGCCGAGCATCCGCAGGATCGCCGAGGTATGGCGGCCGCGCATGAGGTCGCCCGGGAGCGTCACGATGGGCAGCCCCGCCGCCACCGCCTCCAGCGTCGAGTTGCAGCCCGACCAGCCGATCGAATCGAGGAAGACGTCGGCCAGCCTGGTGACGCCGGCGAAGCGCTCCGGCGACAGGAGGCCGAGGAAGCGGCAATGGCGCTCGGCCGAGAGGCCGCGGGCCGCGAAGGCGGCCCCGATGCGGTCCTTCAGCGTCGCGTCGACGCGGCCGCCGAACGGATAGCCGGCGAAGACGAAGCGCGCCCGGGGCACCGCCGCTGCGATCGCCGGGAAGACCCGGTCGTGACGCGGCAGGTACTTGAAGAGCGACTGGCAGCACCAGAAGAGAACTTCGTCGTCGCCGACGCCGATCTCGGCCCGCGTCACAATCGCCGGCAGGACGGGCGCCGTCATGCGGCGGAAGGAGAGGTTGGGCAGCCGCACCAGGCGCTCGGTGTAGTGGTCCTGCCCGTCGGCCGGCTCCATCAGGTCGCTCGACAGGAAATCGTCAATGGTCGGCATGCCCGATGTCTGCGGGTGGCCCCAGGAGGTCGCCTGCACCGGCGCCAGCCGCAGCGCCGCCAGCTGCAGCGTCGTCGCATCCATGCCGATCTCCGGCACGATGAGGACGTGCAGCCGGTCGTCGCGGATCGTCCGCGCCCAGTCCGCGACCGACCGCCGGCCCTCGACGAAGCGATCGCAGAGCCCTCGCGCGCGCTCCGTCTCCGCGTCGCCGTCGGACGCCAGCCAATAGCCGTGGAGCGCGAAGCGTCCGCGGTCGAGGTCGGCCAGCCAGCTGTGGACCGGCGTGTTCCAGACGGAATGGTGCTTGAAGTAGGCCGTCGCGATGCCGACGCGGATGCGTTCGCCCGGCGCGAGGCCGGGACGTGGCGGCGGCACGGCGAACCCCGGAAAGCGGGCCGCCATGGCGCGGCACACGAGGTCGCCATAGACCGCCTGCAGGTCGCGGTCGGCATGCCCCTGATAGGCGAGGTAGAAGGGCTGGCGGCTGCGCAGCGCCTCCACGACATCGGCAAGAGCCGCAGGCGCCTCCGGCAGCGGCAGCGCCGCCAGGGCTCGCAGGTCGCGGGCATAGGCCGCGCGCGCCCGCGCGATCGCGTCTTCGTCGCGATAGACGATCGGCAGCCGGCTGACGGCGGCGGAGAGGCGCGCGCCCCAGTCGTCGGGATGACGCGCGACGATCCGGTCGAAGGCGGCTTCCGCCTCCTCCTGACGCCCGAACGCGTGCAGCACGTTGGCGTGGTGCACCTGCACGCCCGCATTGTCGGGGCGCAGCGCCGCCGCGCGCCGGAACGCATCCTCTGCCGGCTGCGGTCGACGCAGGCTCCACAACGCCGCGCCCAGCCCGCTCAACGCCTCCGCATGGTCCGGCGCGAGCCGGAGTGCTGCCTCGTAGGCGGTGACCGCCGCCGCTTCGCGGCCGGCCCGGCGCAGCGCCAGCCCGAGATCGTGGTGGGCGTCGGCATCGGCCGGCGCCAGGATGGCGACACGGCGCATCGTATCGGCCGCCTCGTCGAAGCGTTCCATCCGATCGAGCAGGGCCGCCCGGGCGCGCAACGGCGCGGCACTGCGCGGGTCGGCGGCGACGGCGCGATCCCAGGCGGCCAGCGCCTCCTCGCGCCGCCCGAGCCGCTCCAGCGCCGTGGCCGCGAGACGTTCGGCCGCCGCCAGCCCCGGCCGCAATGCCGACGCACGCGCACAGGCGGCGAGCGCATCGGCGACGCGGTCGGCGGCGAGCAGCGTCGTCGCCAGGTTGAGCCAGAGCTCGAAGCGGCCCGGCTCGATCGCCAGCGCACGGCGCGATGCGGCGACCGCCTCCTCCAGCTCGCCCAATTCGCGCAGCGCGGCGGCGAGGTTGTTCCACGCCGCAGCGAAGCCGGGTTCGGCCGCGACCGCGGCGCGGAATGCGTCGCGCGCCTCGCCATAGGCGCGCATCGCCATCGCCGCGTCGCCGAGCGCGGCATGCAGCGCCGGCGTCGGCCGGGCCGCGAGCGCCGACCGGAAGGCGGCGGCCGCCTCGGCCGGCCGGCGCAGGCGCAGGAGCGCCGTGCCGCGATCGGCCTGCCATTCGGCGGGCGCCGCCCCATCCGCGGTCGCCCGGTCGAACCAGGCGAGCGCCTCCGCATCGGCGCCGCGGGCGCCGAGCGCCAGGCCCAGCGCCCGCATCGCCGCGCGGTCGCCGGGTGCCGCGGCGAGATGGGCGCGCAGTCGCGCCTCGACGGCGGCCGTCATCGAGGCCCCGCCGCCTCCGCGAGATAGGCTTCGAGGGCGGGCACATGGGCGCGGTCGGTGCGCAACGCGGCCTTGGTCGCGGCGATGCGGGCACGCAGCGAGGCCCGCCAGTCCGCATCCGCCCCGGCGCGGACGGCCAACTCCACGTAGCCGGCCTCGTCGTCGGCGACCGCGGCATCGAGCCCGATCAGCCGCAGCATCGCCGCGCTGTGGCGGGCGCGCATCGTCCGGCCGGGCCACGTCACCACGGGAAGGTCGGCGTCGAGCGCCTCCAGAGTCGAGTTGCAGCCCGACCATCCGATCGAATCGAGGAAGATGTCGGCTGCCCGCGTGACCCCGGCGAAGCGTTCGGCGGAAAGCACGCCCAGATGCCGGCAGTGATGCTCCGCATCGAGGCCGGCACGGGCGAAGGCACGGGCGAGCCGCGCGCGGAATGCCGCCTCGACGCCGGAACCGGCGGCCGCACCGACGAAGAGGAACCGCGCCCGGGGGAGCCCGAGGGCGATCCGCGCGAAGAGGTCGTCATGCTCCGGCAGATACTTGTGCAGCTGCTGGCAGCACCAATAGAGCACGTCGTCGGCGCCGACGCCGAGGGTGGGGCTGTCCGGCACCGCGGGCACGACGTCGACGGCGATCGGACGGCACGACAGCCCGGGCAACCGAACCAGGCGCTCGGTGTAGTGGTCATGCCCGTCCGGCGGCTCCATCGCGTCGCTCGACAGGAAGTCGTCGATCGTCGGCATGCCCGAGGTCTGGGGGTGGCCCCAGGAGGTCGCCTGCACCGGGGCCAGCCGGAGTGCCGCCAGTGCTACCGTCGTCGGGTCCATGCCGATCTCCGGGATCAGCAGCACGTGCAGCCGGTCGGCACGGATGGTGGCCGCCCAGCTCGCGGCGTCGCGCGGCCCATGGACGAAGCGGTCGCACAGGCGGCGGGCCTCGGCCGTCGCATCGTCGGCAGGGCCGCCGGTGAAGTACCCGTGGAGCGCGAAGCGGCGGCGATCGAGGTCCTCCAGCCAGCCGCGCAGGCGCATCTTCCAGTTGGAGTGCCTGCGGAAGAAGCCCGAGAGGATGCCGACGCGAACGCGCTCGCCCGGCATCAGCCCCGGATGCGGTGGACGACGCGCCAGCTCCGGGTGGCGGGCCGCCATGACGCGGCAGAGGAAGCCGCCGTACAGCCCCTGCAGGTCGCGGTCGTTCTCGCCATGAGCGGCGAGATGGAACGGCTTGCGCGCCGCCATGATCGCGTCGAGCGCCCGCGGGTCTTCCGGCAGCGGCCGCCGCGCCAGCTCGGCGAGGTCGCGCGCGTAGGCGGCGCGCGAGCGCGCCCGCTCGGCCGCGCTGTCGTAGAAGGGGCGCAGGCGCGCGACGGCGGCGTTGAGGCGGGTCGGCAGGTCGTCCGGCGCCATCGCCAGGGTCGCCGCGAAGGCGGCCTCGGCGCCGTCGTGGTCGCCGACATAGTGCAGCGCGTTGGCCAGGCTGTTCCGCAGCGGCACGTTGCCGGGCCGGAAGGCAGCGGCGGCACGCAGCATGGCGATCGCCTCTGCGGGCCGGCGCCCCCGCCACAGCGCCGCGCCCAGCTCTCCCAGGGCCTCGCCGTCGCCCGGGCGGCGGCGCACGCGCTCCTCCAGGGTGGCCAGGGGGCCGGCGTCGGCCGGCGACGGCAGCGCGGCGGCGCGCTCCAGATAGGCGGCGAGCGCCGTCGCCGGCGCCGGATCGTCGAGTGCCGCCGGTGCGATCCGCGCCGCAGCGGCGCTCCGCCGCCCGGGGTCGCGGGCGAGCGCCACGGCGATGGCGACATAGTCGTCCGGCGACGCCGCGATCGTCGCGGTCGCGCCGAGCCGCCGCAGGATCGCCGCGCAATGGCGGGCGCGCATGGGATGTCCGGGCAGCGTGACCACGGGCAGCCCGGCCGCCAGCGCCTCCAGCGCCGAGTTGCAGCCGGACCAGCCGGGCGTATCGAGGAACACGTCGGCCATGCGCGTCACGCCCGCGAAGCGCTCGGGCGACAGCCGGCCGAGGAAGCGGCACTGCCGCTCCGCCGACGCCCCCGTCGCGGCGAAGGCGGCGGCCAGCCGCGTCCGGAAGACCTCGCTCGCGGGATCGCCCGCCGGCTCCGCGACGAAGAGGAATCGCGCCTCGGGAACCGCGGCGGCGATCCGCGCCAGCAGCCCATCGTGGCGCGGCAGATACTTCGGGAGCTGCTGGCAGCACCAGAAGAGGATCGCCCCCGCCTCCACGCCGAGCTCCGCGCGGCCGACCGGTTCCGCCGTCGCGGGCAGTGCCGCGGGCCGGGCGGAGAGGCCGGGCAGGCGCACCAGGCGCTCGGTGTAGAACACATCCCCGTCGGGCGGCTCCATCAGGTCGCTCGACAGGTAGTCGTCGATGGTCGGCATGCCCGAGGTTTGCGGATGCCCCCAGGAGGCGGCCTGCACCGGTGCCAGGCGCAGAGCCGCGAGGCGGACGGTCGTCGGGTCCATGCCGATCTCGGGGATCAGCAGGACATGCAGCCGATCCGCGCGGATCGCCGCGGCCCAGGCTTCGACCGACCGCGGCCCTTCGACGAAGCGATCGCAGAGCGCACGGGCCCGCGCCGTCACCGCGTCGGCCCGTCCTGTGAAATAGCCATGGATGGCGAAGCGGCTGCGGTCGAGATCCTCCAGCCAGCCGCCGACGGGCATCCGCCAGTTCGAGTGCTGCCGCAGGTAGCCCGAGAGCACGCCGACGCGGATGCGCTCGCCGGCCCCCAGGCCGGGCGACGGCACCGGCGCCGCGAAGGCCGGGAAGCGCGCCGCCATCACGCGGCCGGCGAAGGCGCCCCATGTCGCCTGCAGGTCGCGGTCGTTCTCGCCGTGGTAGGCGAGGAGGAAGGGCTGCACCGCGCCGACCGCGTCGACCAGCGCGTCGAGCCCGTCGCGGTCGACGGGCAGCGG
>JBFWXJ010000034.1:0-22291 GCA_050187535.1 Alphaproteobacteria bacterium
GCGAAAATCGCCGCGTAAAAGAGCGCGGCGAAAATCCACGCCAACTTAATCATCGGTGGCCCCCGGGGTGCGGGTGAGGGGTGGGGCGGCGGCCAACATCGCGCGGTAGATGTCCCCGAACGACCATTCGTGGATGGTGCGCGGGCGATCAAATCCGAACGCCTGATCGGCTCCTGCTTTCCGCATTTCAGGCGTCGGCTCCCTCGGCACCAGCGCATGCGTCCGGCCGATCTCGGCGAGGATGGCGTCGGCGACTTCCGGGAGCGCCTTGCCGAGACAGGACTGCTCGTAAATCTCGCGCGCCACCCGCTCTCTCAGGTCGTCGGTCATGTCTGATCTCCGGGCTGGGTGAGGGCGATGTCAGCACTCATGGCCCGTCGTCTCCTTCTCCACCGCCGCGACCTGCTGTTCCTCGGCGTAGTCCGCCGGCAGCCCGCGCGCGAGGTTGTCTCGTCGCATCTTCCGAACGATCCTGGCCGCGCGTGCTTCGTCTCGTTCGGCCCACTGACGGAGCATCCAGCGTGGAACCGTCACGACCGGCCCTCCTGGTCGGGCGCCTTGCCGGTGCCGTCGCATTCCGGGCAGCGAGTAACGAAGCCAGCTTCATCGTCGGCAACTTCGATGATGGTGCCTGACCCATCACATGCGAAGCAGCGGCCCTCCTGGTCGGGGGTGGGGAGGGCGTCCGCTGCAACGACTTCGCCGACCAACTTGAAAAGGTCTTCTTGTGCACGCTCAATCGCGTTGATGCCCCCGTTCTCGCAGGCGTAGCGATAGAGCCGTGCGGCCTGAACGATGGCAGCAGCGTTCTCCTCCACCCTCTCCCCCACGCTCTCGGCCGGCGGAGGGTGACGATCAACGAAGTCGTCGATCTCTTCGGGCGAAACCATCAGGTCCGTGTGACCGGGCGCAGTGTCGGCCGCCGGGGTGACGGCTTGCGGGGCGAGGGCGCGGATGGCGTCGCTGGCGGCTTCGAGGGCGGCGCGGCCCGTTGAGTGCTGCCACGCTTCGATGCAAGACCGGACCGCTTTGCGGCATCGTTCGCGTTCCTCCCGTCGCGCCTCCTTCTCCCGCTGCTCGGCGGTAGAGGCGGCGCGCTTCATCTCGTCGATGAGGTCGTGGATGGAGCGGCCGGCAAGCTGTTCGTAGATCGGGCTGCCGAGCTGCTTCCAGATACGAGCGACGATGTCGTGCTGCTCTTTGGCGGTCTCGGCGGCAGACAGGAGGGCGCGCAGGTCGCCGACCGTGATGTCGTGGTCTTCGAAGCCCAAACCCCAATCGTCGTGGTAGCCACAAAGAATGTCCCGCAGCCGCGCGAGGTCGAGGGTCATGGCATCACTCTCCATTCACGAGCGCCATATCGGCGGCCAGGTCGAAGGCGGCGTGGACTTCGGCGAGCGCCTTCGCCGCGATGAGGATGGCGGAGGGGGTCATGGGGTCACCGGGCCGGATAGGCCGCAGTATCCGAGGATGGTCGGCTTTACCTTGCAGCCGCGATACCCCGTGAGCGTTGAGCCAGTCGGGTTCCAAGAAGACAGTTCCGTCTCCTTGCCCCGCCGCGTGACGAGCCAACGCTGCCCGAGACTGCGCCAAGCCATGCACCTAGAGGCGATGCACGGGAACTCGGCGGCCATCGCCAGTTCGTATTCCGGGTCAGCAGGCAAATCTCGTGGCGTTCCGTAGGGAGCGCGGTTGCCGGGTTCTGACGTAGAGCGCGCAAACGGACACCACCGCTTCCGCGCCTCCTCCTCCGTCACCGCGCTCATGGGGTGGCCTCGCCGCGGGCCTCGGCGAGGGCCGGCCCATCGAACATGACGGCGGGGCGAAGCGGGCCGTAGCCGACCATCCGGTGCTTGAGCGGGATAGCGCCATTGGCGGGCACTTCCAGGATCAGCGGTTCGCCGGGAGTGAGGCCGGCTGGCAGGTAATCGAGCATGTCGAGCGTGCCTTCTTGCTCCCTCAGCGCGTCCATGCTGTCGAAGACGTGGTTCCTCGCCATGAAAAACACGCGGTTTCCTTCGCGGTCGCGCCATGTGCGGATGTACTTCGTCTCACCCATCCTTCCCTCCATCATCCCCGGCGCTCGGGGGCGATCACGCGCTCAGCGAGCATGGGCTCGCGCGAACCTCGACGGCGACCTTCGGCGCGCAGATCCCGGGCCCCTGCGTCACGAGCGTCCGCGCGCCGTTCCATCCGGCCGGCATGGCGTCGATGTCGATGTCGAAGCCGCGGGCATGCGCGTCGGCGATCCGGGCGTTCAGCCGGTCGGCCGCCTCGGCGATGTCCGCCTCGATGGCCTGGGCGTCGGCAAGCGAGACCATCACGCGGCCGCCTTGCCGTCGTCGGTGGCGGCATCGCCGGTTGCCGCGGCGACCAGCATCGCGACCAGCGTGTCGTGACGGACGCTGTCCTCCTTGGCGATACGGTCGATCGTCGGCTTGTTCGCGATCTGGATGTCCATGGCGCGGTCGGGGTTCGCGGCCAGCAGCGCGCGAAGCTGGTCTTCGTAGTCCTTGCCTTCGACGGCCCGGGTCCGCGCGTTGATCTTCGGCTCGATCCAGAGCCCGGTCGCGGGGGCGGCCGCGCGGGGTGCGAGAGCGCCGTCGTCGACCGGGCCGCCGCTCTGCTCGCCCACGCCGTCGTCGTGGCCGTCCTGTCGCGCGCGGTCTTCCTCAGCCGACTTCACGATGGACTGGAAGTTGGCGAGATGGGCGTTCAGGCGCGCCCGGTGCTTCTTCGTCTCCGGCAGGTTCCACCATCGCGTGAACGAATCCCGGCCCTCACCGGCCGCCTCGGCGCCCGCGACCCTCAGCGCGTTGAACGCGTGGTCCACCGCCTCGCCGCCATTGACCCATTCGCGCACGATCTCGCCGGCCTTGACGGACAGCCGCTCGCCATCGGGGAATGCCGCCAGCAGCGCGCCGGGGCACTTCTCGACGACCGCCATGCCCGACCGCGCCTTGTCGGTGTAGGGCATGAAAAGCTGGACGGTCGTATCGTAGATGAATGTCTTCTCCTGGATGGGGAAGAACCCGTCGGAGACGATGACTTCCTTGCCTTGGTCGTCCTTGGCCTGCCGCATTTTCTCCTTGGCGCGCAGGCAGAGGATGAGATGCATGCGCGTCGTCAGAAGCGACTGGATGAACTTCTTGTAGCGGGCCTTCGGGCTCGCCCACTTCGCGAGCCCCTGCAGCGCGCGGCCGCTCGACGACTTCGAGCCCTCTGCGGCCTCGATGATCCCGCCGAGCCCGTCCCAGAGATGGCTGGCGCTGTCGATGACGAGCGCATCGAAGCCGGCCGCCTCGGCGGCCTTGATGGCTTCGGTGTACCGCTCCGGCGTGAACGGCGGCGTCAGTTCCGCGTAGTCGTAGCCGCCCGGGACGTCGTCGGCGAAGATCATGCCGCGGCCGGTCTCGGTGTCGATCATCCCGAGGCGGCCTTCCGGCCCGACGAGCCCGCGGCCGAGCAGCAGGCCGGAGTAGGTCTTGCCGCTCCCGGACATGCCGTAGAGCGAGATGATGACGTGCGAGCCCTTCCGAACGGCGCGCGAGAAGGTGACGATGTTGTCGGACATGGTTGTCGGTCCTCCGTTCAAAGCGGGGCCTGGGCGGCGTCCGACGCGGCTTGAAGCGAACGCGGCGGCTTGGCCGGCTTGGTCGGTCGAATGCGGTCGAACTCGCCGAGGACGCGGCGCTCCTCGAACTGCATCTCGGCGTAGCCGGGGAGCCCAATGGTCACCGGCTTGGCGCCGTAGCCGGGCCAGACGTCGCGGGCCAGGCAGTCGGCGAACAGGTCGATGGCGCGGCGATTCATGATGGCGCCGGCCTGGATGGCGCGCTCGTCGTAGTGGACGACGGAAACGAGGTGAGGCGGGTCCTTCTCCTGCGCGATGAGCGCAAAGGTCTCCGGCCGCCAGCCCATGGTTGCCTCGACGGCGTCGAGATACCACGCTGCCTGGCAGTGATAGGCTTGGTCGAAGGCATGGCGCTCGAAGCGCCGGGGGTGCGCCGATGTCGTGGTCTTGTAGTCGTACAGGATGGCCCGATTGGTGGCCGACATGATGTCCGGGCGCGCTTTCAGCCAGATCCCGGTGTCGCGGTCCCGCCAGACCAGCGTCCGCTCGATGGCGGCGCCGGCCATGGCGTCGCGCACGATGGCGTTCCGCATCGCGGCCTCGCCCATGGCGCGGACCATGGCGACCTGCTTCGGCAGCAGCGGCGTCAGGCCGGCGGCGTAGGCAGCGTCGCGGGCTTCCTGCGCGGCCTTGGTCTTGTAGTCGGCGGCGTCGATGATGGCGACGCGGGCATCGAACTGCGCCGGCTCGCACAGCGCCAAATGCGCCGCCTTGCCGATGTCGAACTCGCGCTTCCGCTCGGGGGCGTGCTCGGGATTGAGGTAGCTCTCGGCCCATGCCTTTGCCGGGCATTCGTCGACCAGCGTCACGGCCATGGACCGGCTCAGCGACGGCGTGTCGGTGAGCTGGCCGTGATAGAGATCCTCGGGGATTCCGTCGTACACGCCCGCTTCCGTGATCGGGTTCATGCGGCGATCCGCTCCTTCGGCTGTCGGGTCTCGACGTAGGCCAGCAGGCGCTCCTGCTCGTCTTCCGCCGCGCGCATCAGCCAGTCCGTCGGGCGGTCGACGAAGTTGTTCCATTCCCGGGCCTCGACCCTGCGCCCGATGGCGCGTTCGAGTTCGTGCCGGTCGGTGCTCCGAAGGATGCGGAGCGCGTTGACGAAGCGGTCGGCGTTCATGGCGTCTGCCTTTCCAGCGCCCCGACCCGCCGCTCGATCATCTCGATGCGGTCCAGGATGGCGGCGATGGCGGCCGGGATGTCGGGCGCGGGGTCAAACAGCACTTCGGCATCGAAGCAGCCCGGCCCGAAGATCGGTTCGCTGAGCGTCTCGCCGTCGTCGAGGAAGCCGGTCGGGGCGCCGGCCAGGGTGTCGGCGGTCATGGCTCGCGGCTTTCCGAGATGGCCCACGCGATGGCGTGCAGGCCGAAGTGGAGGGAGAGCGCCCCCGCGACTGAGGCGATGACTCCGATGCCGTGCGCCGCGAGCGCGAAGCCGGCGAGGCTGCTCGACAGCGTCACCAGCACGTGGACGCCATTGGTCACGGCGCTCATGGCATCACCGGCAAGAACTCAGCCCCGATGCCGGCCAGCACGAGCAGCGCGACGCCGGCCAGCACGAGGGCGATGCGGAGGTCGAGCAGGAGGGTCATGGCGTCTCGCCTCGTGCCTTCGCGAGCTTCTGGCGCGTCTCTTCGCGCAGTCGCTCGATCGCACGTCGTTCGAGATGTCCCTTGATGAGGACGACGGGCAAGGCGCCGATGACGATGGCCGCGATGAACGCGAGCGGCCCCCAGAACGGCGCGGTCACCCACCACCACGACCAGTCGATGTGCCCGGTCAGCTTCAGGACGACGAACGCGACGCCCAGCAGACCGAGCGTTCCGACGCCACCGTTGCGGCTCGACGATTCGCTCACGCCGCCACCCTCCCTTCCGCCTCATAGGCCGCCAGCTTGCGATGCAGCCGCAGCCGCTCGCCGTCGTACTCGCCGGCAATCGGGTCGAGTTCCCGGATCGCCGCTCGGGTGACCGCCGCGCGGCCACGCCAGAAGCCCGGCCGGGACTCCAGCCACGCGATGGGGTCGGAGATCGCGCGGGAGGCCATCATGCGGCGCTCGGGGCTGGCGTCATGAACGCGCGAACCCAATCCGGCAGTCGCTCGATGCGGGCCGCCGTGATGGCGGCGTGGTCGTAGCTCGGCGCGTCTGGGTCCGAGTAGTGCAGCAGCCACAGGAACGGGCGCGCCACCCACGGCGCAAGAAACGAGCCGTGCGTTTCGAGCCTCCGAACCTTGTGGACCAGCGCCTCGCGGCAATCGAAGCTGCCGGCCCAAACGTCGTCTGCGACCATGCTGCCGGAACACTCCGGCCGGAAGCTCGCGTCGTTGCGGCGCCAGTTGAAGTAGACGTCGCCGCCGTTGACGCTCTTGCCCCGAAAGGTGTCGAACTTGAGCAACAGCCCGTCGCGCCGCGCGAAGACGAGGAGACGCTCCTCGTCACCCCACCGACCAACGAAGTCGTCGGTGAGAACTTGCTCGAAGCCAACCCCAGCGATGATGCCGAGATAGCGCGCGAGGTCGCTCGACATCGTCGTGTCGCCAGAGGCCTCCAGCGCCTCTTGCTTGGCGGCGTTGTGGTTGAGGGCCAATACAAGTCCGAGCATTTCGGTGTCCGGGTCCGTCTTGTAGGAGTGCCCGGTGATTTCTCCGGCGGCGTGCAGCGGGTCGAAGCGGAGAAGCTCGTCGATGTCGGGACGCTCAACCATCACGCCGCCTCCGCCTTCGCATCGCCGCCCGCGAGGACGGGGGGCCGCCCGACCATCTCGCTGGCCGACGGGCCGAGCAGCGGGTGCCTCGGATCGGCGCGCAGTTCGTCGAGATGCGCGCGGGCGAACCCGAGTTGCGCCGCGACGGCCGCCGCATCGGCATCTCGGCCGCGAGCCGTCGCGACGGCCAGCTTGTCCTCCAGGTCCTCGACCTTCCGCCGCGTCAGCAGCAGGTCGGACTCGCGGTCGAGCGGCCGGAATCGGTGCTTGTCGTAGGCGAGTGTGCCCGGCCGGTCGACGATGAGGCGGGCGCCCGTGTCGGCGCAGGTGATGGGTTCCTCGCGGGCGTGGTCGATGGGGGTGTAGCGCGGGTCGGGCATGGTGGCCTCCGGTCAGGCTGCGATGGATTCGGGAGTGCGGGCGTCGGGCATAACGGCCTCTTGGGCTGCGTTGAGCTGCGTTGAGCTGCGGCGCGCAGCGCCGTGGGGCGGTGAGATGCAGAGCGGCGTGCGGCGTTAGGATGTCTCTTGCGTGAACAGCGCGAGCGTCTTGCCGACCGGCAGCGTCGCGCCATTGCTGGCAGCCTCGACCGTCTTCACGGCCCTCTCGGTGGCGAGCAGACTGATGGCACCGAAGCCCGCGCGCTCGGCATCGAGGCGTTTCTGCTGCGCTTCGGTGAGGTCGTTGACGCGCAGGCCGGACAGTCGCTTGTGCGCCTTCGTGGCCGTGCGTCGGATGTGTCGCCGATAGCCAGCGCCGATGCCGAGGACGTCGGCCGTTTCGAGGCGCTTCACGCCGACGTTCGAGACTGTGCCGAAGCGCGTGCCGTCCTCTCGCTCGACGATCTCGCGCGCTCGGTCGAGCAGATATCGGCGCTTCGTCTTCACGTCCTGCCCGACAGCATCGTGAGCGGCCGAGTAGGTAAGGACGCCGCCGACCGGGAGCGCGCGCAGGCCATCCGCTAGTGCTGTGATGGCGGCTTGGTTTTCGGGGCTTGATTGAAAGTCAGTCATTGGTCACCGGGCGTTGGGTTGCGAGGCGCAGGGCCGGGTAGCGAGGCGGTGCGACGTGACGCGCAGAGTGGCGATGCGGCGCGCCGAGAATCTTGGTCGTCGATGCGTTGCGCTGAGCGGTGGTGCGTCGGGGTGCGTTGTGGTGCGGTGAGCAGCGACGTGCGGCGCTGTGCAGCGCTGCGACGCGCGGAGGAGAGAAACTTAGTCGTCGTTGCGGCGCGAGGCAGCATCGTCACGCCTCCGACCACTTCACCGTCTCGACCTTCCAGCGGCCGTAATAGCCGCCGTTCTGCGGGCGGAACCGGCCGATGCCGACGAAGCCGCCGGCCTGCGCCAGCGCGTCTTCAAAGACGTCTCGGGTGATCTCGTTGGCGAGGACGTGGAAGACGACGTCGGCGCGCCATTCCCGGATGGTCGGGAACAGCCGCCAGACCCGTTTGCCGGAGCCGCGCACGCCGTCGCTGTTGGCGTGGATACGCTCGCTCGGCACGTCGTCCTTCTTGATGCCGAGGTCCGGCCCGTCGATGCACAGGACGCCCGACAGGAAGAACTTGGTGTAGGTCGACTTGCCCTTGCCGGGGATCTGAAGCCCGAGCTGCTTGGCGGCGACGTCGAGCGACTGCTTGAACGACATCGGCGGGATGAAGACGTTGCCCTTGTCGTTGACGTGCAGCTTCTCGCGCCACGTCCGCTGCTCGTAGGCGTCGTGGGTCTCGCGGTCGAGCTTCGGCGCCTCGTGCGCGCGGGATTGTGAGTACGGGGCGACGCTCGAAAGGGTGGCGGTGGCGATCTTCATGGGGTCAGGTCCCTATGGGTTGCGTTGTGGGGAGAAGCGGTGCGGAGTGACGCGACGCGATGCGGAGCGACGCGCTGCGCTATGGTGTTGGCTGGTGCGGATGAGGACCATCACGCCGCCACCCGCGCCGCCCGCTCGCCCGGCGGCGGTTCCGTCATGTCCCAGACGAACAGCGTCAGCACGTTGTCGGCCCGCTCGAACGTCTGGTGGTACGTCGCCCCGGCCGGCGGATTGCGCGCATCGCTGAGCGACGCCAGTTCGGTCGCGAAGGCTTCGCCGATGACGAGCCCGGAGCCGCCGTAGAGCGTCGGCTTGCGGAAGACGTTGCGGTACTCGGGGCGCATGGTCAGACGGCCTCCCTGCCATGTGCATGGACACCCGCCCCGCCAGCGCGCACGATGGCCGCGCCACAACCGGGGAGGGTGAATTGGTCAGCGTTCTCGATCTCTTCGGCCTCGGCCCCTACGAGCCGGACGACACGCTGTTCGGTGATGTCGATGGCGAGGCGGCCGGCCTCGACGACGACCTCGCGGACGCCGTGATGCTGTTCCCGCCGACCGACACGCTGGCCGGCGAGGACGACAGCCTGTTCGGGGATGAGGGCGACGACGGTGTTCATCGGCCCGCAGGATGCCAATAGGTCGGCCCTATTGTCAATAGGGCCAGCCGATAATTCCTATGCCGGCCGGGAAGTGATTGATCGCGCCGGCTTTGTCCGATGAAATGCCGCCAGTTTCTCGCGCGAGGTGACGCCATGAAGGGTGCCGTGCTCGCCGCCATCGCCGTCGCCATCGCGGCGAGCCCGGCGGTCGCGCAAGTGGCCGTCGAGAAAGACGCGCAGGTCTCGTCCGGCGTGAGCAAAGACGGAATCAACGCGGCGTCCGTGCTGATCCGCGCCAGCGGCTACTCTTGCCGCAGCGTCAGCTCGATGGTCCGCTGGACCTGGTCGACCGGATTCACGGTCTGCTGCAACCACCACCAGTATTGCTACGAATTGGCGGACAAGGGCGGCAACTGGATCGTGTCCGTCAAATGACCTTGGGAATCATTGACCTCGACGGCCGGTTCGGCGCCGCGATGGCCCGGCTCGGTCGCTACAGCGGCGCCGGCCCGCATCCCGGCGAGCGGATGACGATCAAGCCCGAGGGCGCCGCCCGGCCCGACGACATCGATGCCGCGCGACGCGGCCGCGTGGGCGTCCTCATCCCCGGGATCTCGGGGGCGGTGCCGGTGGTGATCGAGCGCGCCGCGCCCGCAGGCATCGTCGACGCCCGCCAGGCCGCCGCGATCCGGGCCGCGCACGCCATCGTCCTGGCCGGGCTGCCCGGCGAGCGCGCGGAGACTGCGGCGCGAGACCCGGCCGTCGCCGTGCTCGGCGCCTTCGATGCCGTGGCGGCGCGCGCCATGGCGGCCTGCGCGGCCGACGTGCTGCCGCTATGGGACCCGGCCATGGACGACATCGCGGGGCGGTCGCTGGTCGGACGGACCCGCGCGCCATGGCTGGCCGTCCGAGTCGCCGACCGCGCCGCAGCCAGCCCGCACGGCGACTCGGTCGTCGACCTCGCCGTCGGGGTGGCCGCCGCGGCGTTCATCCTCTGGCGCGACCGGCCCGCCGACCGAGTCGCGTCCTGACCAACCCCTCTTGTTCCCGGTAGGTTCCGGCGGCACAATGCAATCAATCGCCGATTTGGCGTAGGTGATGGCGCAACAATACTAAAGCGCCGATTGTGTCGGATATGCGGCTGGCTTATGACTCGGATGCCCTCGCGCAATACGGGGGCCGGCCGCCTCCAACGGCCGACGACGCGGTCAGACCACGCCCGAGGGCAACGAGCGCGCTTCGCCGCCTCACCCCGGCAGCCCGAGCTGCACCGGGAAGGTAGCGCGGCGCCGGGAACGAGGGGAGGCCGATGGACGTAGCGCCCGCCATGCGCCCGATTTATCGAGGCAGGATCGGAAGCCGGCTCGTCCGGGTGCTGGTCGACCCGGCGTCCGCCTACAGCTTCGCCAGCGAACGCCTGTTGCCGATCGTGACGCCGACCGGCCGGGTCTGCTGGTTCGGCCCCGAGTCGGTCGGGCTGCAGGTCGCGTTCCACCTGCGCTGGTTCGGCCCGGGGCGCATCGAGGCCGCGGCATGGCCCATGGACGACGCCGACGTCGTCATCGGGGCCAACGTGCTAGACGGGCGCCTCTTGCCGCGCGACGTGGATGGCGGCGAGCGCCTCCTGAAGCTGGCCGGCGGCCGTGGCGGCCTGGCCGAACCGCTCGGCGCGGATCAGGACGCCGATCGCCTCGTAGAGCGCGCGGGTCTTGTCGTCGATTTCGGGCGGCGCCGGCGGCCGGGGTTCGTCGGCGACGCCGCCGGGCCCGCGGCCGCGACCGAACTCCAGCCATTCCTGGTCAACCCGTAGCTCGGCCGCGAGCAGCGCGACCTTCGGGCGCTGCGGGTCGTGGTTGCCGTTCTCCCAGTTCGCGACGGTCGGCTGGGCGACGCGAATGGCTTCGGCGAGCTGGGCCTGGCTCAGCCCCGCCCGCTCGCGTGCGACTCGGATTCGGTCACCAATCGACATGGCGGGCACCCTACTAAGGCTCAGCCTATAAAGCTAATTTGACTACCCTATTGACAGGATAGGTCAGCCCTATAGTATTTGACGGCATGAGCGCCGTCATCGATCGCATCATCGCGAAGTTCGGGTCACAAGCCGCGCTGGCCGAAGCCGCGGGCGTATCACAGCCGTCCGTCGCGGGGTGGCGGAAGCACGGGCTGATCCCGTCTCGCCGGCAGGCCGCGGTTCTGGCCGCGGCGCGGGCACGCGGAATCGCCCTGGAGCCCGCGGACTTCTTCGACGAAGTGCCGGCCGCCGCGCCGGCCGAGGCCGCCTGACCATGACGCGAGAAGTCGAGTCGACACGCCTGCTGCTGAACTTCGATGCTTCGCGGCTGACCGCGGCGGTGAGCCGCATCGCGGCCGGCATCGCCGAGCGCGGAGACGACCCGGCGCTTGCCGAGTTGGCGCGCCGCGTGTTCGCCGAGCCGTCGAGCCTCGTGACCGTTCATGGTGGTGGCCGCTTCGGATGCGAGCATGTCGTTCTGGCGCCGGGCGATGGGTTGCTCTCGCTCATGCGCGCGCTCGGCCTCAAGGCCGTCTGACCATGAACCGCCGCGCCTTCCTCGGCGGCCTCTCCGCCCTCCCGCTCGCCGGCCTGGCGGGCTGCGCGGTGGAGCGGCCGATGGTGTTGCCGGAGGTCGGGCTGGCTGAGCGCGTGATCCGCATTCCGCTGAGCAGCGGGACGGCGTTCCTCGAAATCTTCACGACTGCGCCCGAGGGCGAACTGTTCTCTCGCAATGGACTGCTCGTCGACTACCGGACGCGCGTCTATCTGCGCGGCGAGTTCGGCGAAGAGGCGACGATCGATTTCACCGAGGCGGTCGCATGACCCGCGACCTCGCCCTCGAAGCCGACTACCGCAAGCTCGACGTGTTGGTCGCGCGGGCGCGCGGCGCGCCGAAGGGGCATCGCGAGGAAGCGGCGCGTCGGGCGCGCGAACTGCGGACGCGGACGTTGCGCGCCGAGCTGGGCGTGCGGGCGAAGGGGAGGCGGCGGTGAAGGCCGTCGAGCTCTTCCTCTGCCTCGTGGTCGGCGTCGCGGTCTGTGCGCTCGTCGGCGGGTTCGTCGGACTCGCGTTCGACACGGCATTCTGGGTCGGCGGCGCGAAGCCGCATTTCAATCTGACATTGGCCTCGGTCATGGCGACACTCGGCGCGTTCGTCGGCGCGCCCCTCGACATCGTGTTCTGGTCGCAGACATGATGACCGCCCTCGCCATCTTCCTCGCGGTCCTCAGCGCGTCCTGCATCGCGGCCGGTCTCGCGGGACTCTGGATGCGGGGGCGGTCGTGAACCGGCGCGGCTTCCTCGGCGGTCTCCTGGCCGGCGGTGTGGTCGCCGCGATGCCCGCGCTGCCGTTCGGGTCGCCGGCCGTCGTCGAGGATGACATCGCGGCGTGGTTCCGCGCGCAGGTGACGGCGGCCCTTGACGGCGCAAGACGAGAGTTCGCGCGCGTTGCCGCTGAGTCCCTTCGCTTCATCGCCGATATCGTCGCCGCCGATGCGGCCACCATCGAACCCAACGTCGCGCCCGCTTGGCCGGCCAGCCCCCTGGACGGTCAGCCGCGCGACCAGACGCCGACCTGTGCGGCTGGACCCCTCGCCGGTCGGCGTCGCCTTTCCCCCGTTGTCGCCGTCGAGCATTCCGCTCGGGTCCCAATCGCGGCGACGACGCCCCGGCCGGGTCTCATCCCCGCGCCGGGGCCGGAATCCTGGCCGGCCGAGCGTTGGCGCGCTCGGCTCGGCGATCGTGTGCGCGGCGGCCTTGGCGGGCTGCTCGGCGCGAAGCGTGAAGGTCTGTCGGTTCCTCATCGCTCGGGAAATCTGAGCGAGGGGAACTCCAATGTCGTTTCTGAAGGCGGGGCCAACAAATGGTTGCCCCCGATCCGGTCAAAAGTTTGTGGGCGCCATGGCGACCGCTGACGTCATCGACACCGAGACGTTCACGCATCGCGTCTGCGACGCCATCGTCGAGACCTGGGGCGATGACCCTGGCGCGGCGAAGCGCGTCGCGCACATCGCGCGCTCCAGCGTCGAGACCGCCAAGAACTGGTTCAAGCGTCGCTGCGCGCCGAGCGGGCCGAACCTCGTCATGCTGATGCGCGAGAGCGAGCGGTTGACCGAGGTCATCCTCGACTTCGCGGGCAAGACCGACCTCGCCGAACGGCAGGCGGAAATCCTGCATCGCCTTGACCGCGTCGACAACGTGCTGCGCTACGGGGCCGCGGAATGAAGCGGCGCGGCGCATCGCTCATCGTCCAGATCCATGGCTGGCGCGGCATCGGGCTCGCCCGCGACCTCTTCATCGTCGAGGTCTGCCTGGGCTTCATCTCGATCGGCGGCTGTCGCTACTGCCTCAACGACCGCCTCGCGCTGCTGGTCGCCGAACTGGTGAAGCTGCGTGAACTGGTCCGGGCGCAGTCGGCGAGGTCGCGTGACGGAGGCGGCGAATGACTAATGCGCCGTCCTACATCTACTTCGTCCAGGCAGCGAGCGGCCCGATCAAGGTCGGGTTCTCGCATCGACCGTATGCGCGGTTCGGGGCCCTTCGAGCGGGCAACGCAGAGCGGCTGACCATGCTCGGTTGCATGCCGGGGACTTTGCGAGACGAGGCCGAACTGCACGATCGGTTCGCTGCGTCGCGGGTCAACGGGGAATGGTTTCGCCCCGATGACGCCCTGGTCAAGTTCATAGCTGACAACGCGTCTCATCTTGGCGCTCAGCCGCCCGCCCATCGACCGGACGCCCATGTCACGCGCGAGCAGTATATCGAGATCATGGCGGACGCCCTGCGTCGCGGCTACGGCGAGGGGCCTGCCGCGGTCCGGGCAATCTCTGAGGACGCTCGCGCGACCCAACGGGCCGTGCGCTGTTGGCTGGCGAAGACGGCGGCGATGCAGGGGCATTGCCTCCTCAACCTCATGCGGCGATCGCCCGAGGTCTTGTGGGCCGTGCTGCGCGCGTGCGGCATGGACGAGCAAATGAAGCCGCTCGTGATGCTCCCGAGAGAACGCAGGGCGCTCGTCATTGCCGGGATGCTCAGCCGCGTGGCGCAGTCGATGACCGGCGTCGCTGCCGTCGAGAAAGAAGCCCAAGCGGCGCTGTTGGCGGCCTACGAGGCCGGCTCATGACCACCGCCCGCCCGGCCGCATCCCCGGCTTCAAGCACGACAACGCCGCTCGCGTTGCATCGTTCCACCCCGTTTCCGACGACGCGCACCTCCACGGCCGCACGGGAGCCGGCCCGGAACAGCAACCGCCATCCGCTCGCACGTCGTCGCGGCCGCCTCGGCTACCGGCGGTCTGGTCGCATAGCGGAAATGGCGGAGTTGTCGACCGCGCCCCGGGTCGACCGCGTGAGCCCGACCGGAATGAGCCGGACGGCGGCGCGCCCGAGGGGCAACGAGATTCAGAGCTTCGGCGTCCTGCCGAAGAGTCGCCGTGCCGGTCGGGATGGCCGCGCGGTGGCGTTTCCTCCCTGGAGCCTCGCCGGCGCCGTCGAACAGCGGCGGCGCCGGTCTTTTCGCAACCTGAACGGATGGAGCGGTGATGCCTTCAAAGGGTGAGCCCGCGACCGGCGCGCGGCGTGGATGGTTTCGCAGGCGGGAGGTCGAGCCGACGGCGGCCGATGCGGTGACAAGCGTTCGCGTCGCCCAAGCGGAGGCGCTCGGCGCCGTGGGCAGCATCCACGCCCAAGCAATCGAGGCCTTCGACAAGAAGGTCGCGGAGGCGGGCACGACGCTGGAGTCCATGCGGCGTCTCAGCCTCGAAATCCAGATGGCCGCGGAGAAGGCGGCGATCGGCCGCATCGAAGCGGCGGGCAAGGGCACCCTCGACCAAGTTGCCGTCGACACTGGCACGGTCTGCCGCCGCGACCTCGCCGCGCACGCCATCGCATCTGGCACGCTCGACAAGCTGATGCCGCGCGCCCTGCACATCGCCGTCGACCGTCTTGGCGCTCTCGCGCACTGGGTATCGGCTGGCCAGTGGCCCGCCAAGCCGGCCGCGGACTCGGTCGGCGGGGCGGACAGCGTGGCGGCGGCGCATGCGAGCAGCCCGCGGATCAATCGACCGAAGCGGAGGAAGTGATGCCTAGGAAGCAGCAGCCGACGAATGGCGGCGATGCTCGACTGCAGTCGTTCGTGGAGCGGGTCGAGCGCGTCGAATCCGACATCGCCGACCTCAACGCTGACAAAGCGGAAATCTACAAGGAGGCCAAGGACGAGGGCTGGAACGTCGAGGCCATCAAGTTCGTCATCGGCGAGCGCCGCAAGCGCGCCAAGAACCCTACGCTGTTCGACTCGCTGCAGTCCGAAATCGAGCTGTACCGCGCGGCGCTCGGCGAGCCCTCGCGTGCACGCGCACATACGCGCGAGGACGCGGAGACGACGGTGACCCTCAGCGGCGGCGGCGAGTCGGTGACGATGACGGGCGAGGAGTTCCATCGCGCGGCGGCGAGCGCCACTGCCCATCTCGACGCCGAGCGCCGCGCGCGGGCCTGATGGTCGAGCCCGTGACTTTCACGCTGCTCGGCCAGCCATGCGGCAAGGGCAGGGCGCGCGCGTATCGGCGCGGCAACTTCATCGCGCACTACACGCCCGAGAAGACGCGCAGCTACGAGAGCATGATACGGGGAGCGGCGTCCGAAGCGATGCGCGGCCGCACGCCGATAGACGTCCCCGTCGAGATGACGATGGTCGCTGTCTTCGGCGTGCCGGCAAGTTGGTCGAAGAAGAAGCAGGCTGCGGCGCTCACGGGCGAGATTCGGCCCGGCTCCAAGCCGGACGTTTCGAACATCGCAAAAGCAGTCGAAGACGCCATCAACGGCGTGGTCCTCCGCGACGATAGCCTCATCGTCGACTCCCACACCTCGAAGCGCTACGGCCCGCAGCCCATGGTCGCGGTCACGGTGAGGGCCGCATGAGCGCGCGGGCGGGTGGCGAGGCAGTCGAACCGAGCAACCGATTCCAGGGTCGCGTCTACAGCGACGGGCCCGACGGCCCCCAGGTGGTGAAGGCGCGCGCCGAGAAGCGGATGCAGCGCATCGACCAACTGCCAGAGGGCGTGCGGCTGCTGGTCCACGAGTACGGATGGATGGCCGTGTCGAGCCTACTCAACGCGGGCGTCTCAAAGCCCCACGTCATCGAGTCCATCATCACGGCCATCCGCGACCGACAATCCCTCACGCCCGTTAGCGACGGGCTCCGCGCGCGACGCCGCGAGGCTGTCGAGCGGGCCGCCGGCAAGGCCGCCTGATGTCCAACATGAACGACCGCCTCTCCGCCAACCCGCCCGCCTGGATGGTCGCCTCGGACCTCTGGCGTGCGACCTGGCGCGCGGCCGTGCTGCTCGCCGCGCTGGTGGCAGTGTGCTGGGCGGGTGGGGTGGCGAGGTGAGTGTGCGCGTCGAGCACGGCGATTGCCGCGACGTGGTCCGCGAGTTGGCGGACTGCAGCATCGACGCGTGCGTGACCGACCCGCCGTACTCGCTCGTGTCCATTCAGAAGCGTTTCGGCAAGCCGGGTAGCGCGCCTGCCAAGGAGGGTCGTGACGGGCTCTACCGCCGCGCCTCGGCCGGCTTCATGGGCCAGCAGTGGGATACCGGCGAGGTTGCCTTCGATCCGGCGTTCTGGAGCGAGGTGCTGCGCGTGCTCAAGCCCGGCGGGCATCTGGTCGCGTTCGGCGGCACCCGGACCTATCACCGTCTCGCCTGCGCCATCGAAGACGCGGGCTTCGAGATACGCGACCAGATCGGCTGGTGTTTCGGCTCCGGTTTCCCGAAATCGCACAACATGGGCGACGGCAGGGGCACCGCGCTCAAGCCCGCATGGGAGCCCATCTGCCTCGCGCGCAAGCCGCTGGTCGGCACGGTCGCCGAGAACGTGCTGGCGCACGGCACAGGGGCGATCAATATCGATGGGTGCAGGGTCGAGATCGCGGCCGACGATGACGCCGGCTCGTGGGGTAAGGGGCGGTCGCAAGGTTCCTGTTGGTCGCCCGGCAGAAAGAACGGCGGCTCCGAACCAGAGGGCAGTCGCCATCCGTCCGGCCGCTGGCCCGCCAACGTCATCCTTTCGTATCCCGAAGACGAATATTTGCTGCGCCCCGATGCGACGCGCGAGCAGAAGGCCGACCTTTATAGGTGGATGAGTGAGAACACCTAACACAACCTGCGCGCTCTGCGCGAAGCCGCTCTATCGACGGCCGTCTGAAATGGCGAAGGCGCGATATGCGGCCTGCATGTCCTGTCGAGGCGCGGCCCAAGCCGTCGCTGGGATTACCGAAGCGCAGCGAGCGGCGCTGAATTTGGGCCGCCCCAAGGGGACCAACCGTCGCACGGGGTATCGGCATCGCAGCGAGTCAAAGCAACGCACGTCGGCAGCCAATAAAGCATTCTGGGCGGCGCATCCCGCACTCGCTATCGAGCGCGGGCGGCGAGGACCAGCACATTACAACTGGAATGGCGGAAGCAGTCGGCTGAACGACGCCATCCGGCGCATGACGGAAAATCGCAAGTGGATGGACGCTGTCAAGGCGCGTGATGGCGCCTGCGTTCGTTGCCGCTCCGATCAACGTCTCGAAAGCCACCACAAGGACGGCCTCGCAAAACTGATAGAGCGACTAGACATCAGGTCGCGTGACGACGCGCGCCAACACGCGGCGACGCTCTGGAGCCTCGACAACGGCGTCACGCTCTGTCGCCCCTGTCACTACCAAGAGCACGGGCGTCGCTATGCAGATTGATGCCAAGACCTTCGCGCGAATGCCGTCGCATCTTCAGGCGATGTTTGTGAAATTGCCCAATCCCGGCAGCGAGGAAGTGGTCGGGGCGTTTCCCGATGCTCCCGGCCAACAGCGCGTCGTCGATGCCTCGTTCGCGCCCAAGCGCGGGACCCCGGTATATGGCGATTACGGCCCACGCCCGACCGTAATCCCGCGCGGCGACGCCGGCTCCGCCGCTCGCTTCTTCTACTCCGCGAAGGCCGACGCCGCCGACCGCCTTGGCTCCCGGCATCCGACCGTCAAGCCCGTCGACCTCATGGCCTGGCTCTGCAGGCTCATCACGCCGCCGGGCGGCCTCGTGCTCGACCCTTTCGCTGGCAGCGGCACCACCGGCATGGCGTGCCTGCGCGAAGGCTTCGACGCCATCCTCATCGAGCGCGAGGACGCCTACGTCGCCGACATTCGCCGTCGCATCGCGCACGTCAGCGGACAGGACGCGCCACTGTTCTCGGGAGACGCCGCATGACCCGGACCCTAACCCCCTACACCGCCGCCGACATCGCACGGATGCGCGACATGGCCGCCGCCGGCATGTCGCAGACGCGCATCGCCGAGGCCATGGACCGCACCCTCGGGTCGATCGCCGCGATCCTGTCCAAGCACGGCATCCGGACGTTCGGCGAGTCCGGCGCCGTGCCGCCCGTCCGCGCCCACAAGACGTACACCGACGAGGACTCCGCCCTGATCCGGCGCCTCGTCGATGCCGAGTGCGACGCCGAGCAGATCGCGACCCTGATGGGCCGCTCCGTCGGCTCGATCCGGAACCACTGCACCCGCATCGGGGTCGATATCCCGGCATCCCGCCGCTATACCGCCGTCGCCACGTTCCGGCCCACCGCGCTGCGGCGCTGGCCGGCCGAGGCGCGCTTCGAGGACGACCCCAGGGCGCCGGCGTGGGAACCGCCGTGGCGGGCGCCGACGTCCATCATCGGCCGGTCGCCCATCGGGTCGGCCGCCGCGATGTGCGCCGACCTCGCCGGACCGAGCGCATGACCGCCGATCCGATCAGCGCCGCCGCCTCCGTGCCGGGACGCGGCATCCCGACGCGGCCGCCGTTCGACTGGACGGAAACCGCGGTGGAGACGCTGCGCGACGCCTGGGCGCGCGGCCTCTCGGCATCGCGCATCGCCGAACGCCTCGGCGGCGGCGCCACCCGCAACGCCGTCATCGGCAAGGCCCACCGGCTCAAGCTCGCGCCGCGCCCGAACCCGATCGTCCGGCGGCCCAAGCAGCCGGTGAAGCGGGCCCGCCGCCGCAGGACCAGCGGGCTTGCCGAGGCGCCGTTCTCGACGCCCGCCGACGTCGTGGCCCGTCGTCGCGCCGCCGCTGAGGCCCGCGCCATGCCGGCAGGCCCGCGGGCCTGCTACGACCCCAGCAACCCAGGCCACGACCCGCGCGACTGCCGCTTCCCCATCGGCGACATGTCGACGCCGACCTGGCACTACTGCCAGGAGCCCCAGGCACCCCGCTCGCCGTACTGCCCGACGCACCACGCGGTCGTCTACCGGCGCGACGGGCAGGCGGACGGGGATGCCGCATGAAGGCCAGACTCGCCGCCGCACTCGCGCTCGTCTCGACGGCCGTCATGGCGCATGGCGAGGCCGACTGGATCGAGGACAACAAGGCGTTCGTCGGAATCGACGGCCACCATTGTTGCTCGCCGGTCGACTGCGGCCGCATCCCCGAGACCGCGGTTCGCGAGGTCGAGCCCGGCCACTGGATCGTCGTCGCGACGGGCCAGGAGTTCCGCGAGGGGCAGAAGGGTCTCTACACGTCCAAGGACGTCACTTTCTGGGCCTGCAAGTTTGCCACCGACCCCGCGCGCTTCCGGTGCCTGTTCGTGCCGACGAAGGGCTTCTGAGCGTGGCCGTCCGCATCCTCATCGGCGACGCGCGCGCCCGTCTGGCGGGCTTGCCGGACGAGAGCGTGCATTGCGCGGTGACGAGTCCGCCTTACTACGGCCTCCGCGACTACGGCCACGCCGAGCAAATCGGATTGGAGCCAACGCCAGACGCATACGTCGAGACGATGGTCTGCGTGTTCCGCGAAGTGCGGCGCGTGATGCGGGCCGATGCGACGCTGTGGCTGAACCTTGGGGACTCATACGCAGCCGGCGGCATGGGCGCGGGGTCGGGTAAGCAATTGACCAACCGAGGCACATCAGCCGGCGGTCACATGAACAAGCCGCGCACGGCGCCACATGGCCTCAAGCCCAAAGACCTCATCGGCATCCCCTGGCGCGTCGCGCTGGCGCTCCAGGCCGACGGCTGGTGGTTGCGCCAGGACATCATCTGGTCGAAGCCGAACCCCATGCCCGAGAGCGTCACCGACCGCTGCACGAAGGCGCACGAGTATCTGTTCCTGCTGTCGAAGTCGGCGACCTACCACTACGACGCGGAGGCGATCGCGGAAGACGCTGTCGTCGTGGGCGGGCGCGTTTGTGGGCCAAAGAACGACGCCAGTCGCAATGACGCCGGCACAACGCAAACGGTCAGAGACGACGGGCTCAGTCGGAACCGCCGCTCCGTCTGGACCATCGCCACCCAGCCGTTCTCCGAGGCGCACTTCGCGACCTTCCCGCCGGCCTTGATCGAGCCCTGCATCCTCGCCGGCTGCCCGGTCGGCGGAACGGTCCTCGATCCGTTCGGCGGCGCCGGCACCACCGGCTTAGTCGCCGACCGGCTCGGACGAAACGCCGTCCTCATCGAGTTGAACCCGGCATATGCCGAGATGGCCCGCAAGCGCATCGAAGGTGACGCGCCGATGCTGACGACCGTCGAGATCGCCGCATGACCCGCAAGCCATCCACCCGGCCAGCCGCCCGAGCCAACGCGCTGCTGGCCCGCCTGCAGGCCTTCGATGGCTATGTCGAGCGGGCGGTCAGCATCGCGCGGTGGTCCGACGCCGACGTCGATGCGCTCGTGGCCGGCGGGAAGGCGGAGAGCGCGGGCGATGGGCGGTATGTGCGGGCGAGGGTGGGGACCACGGCATGAGCGCGAACGCCGCGATGCCGACGTGGTGGGGCGACTACGCCCGCGACACCGGGCATCTCAACAACGCCGGGCACGGGGCCTACCTCATGCTCATCAAGCACTACTGGTGCACCGGGCAGCCGCTACCAGACGACGACGCCACCCTCTGGCGCGTCGCATGCTGCGACAGCATCGTCGCTTGGCGGAAGCTGCGCCCGGTCATCGCCCCGTTCTTCCAGGTCGGCGGCGGGCTCTGGCGCCACAAGCGCATCGACGCCGAGCTGGCGCGCGCTGCCGAGCGGTCCCGCCGCCGCTCCGAGGCCGGGCAGAAGGGGAACGATACGCGGTGGTCCGTTCATCGCAATGCGACGCCACAACCATCGCAAAGCCATCGCAATGCGACCCCCATGGACATCGCAATGCGCTCGCATCCCTACCCATATCCATATCCTCCTTCGGAGGATGATGGTGGTGGTGTTGACGCGGGCGCGCAGGCGCGGGTGCGCGAAGCCGCCGAAAGCGTCGTCGAGGCGGCCCGCGCCGACCCATCGAAACAGGCCGGCTGGATGACCGCCGAGGCAACCGTGGCGAAGTGGCTCAGCGGCGGATGCGACCTCGACCTCGACGTCCTGCCCACGGTCCGCGCCATCACGCTCACCCGCGGCGGACAAGGCCCGCCAAACGGGCCCGGCTACTTCACCCGCGCCATCCTCGAAGCCAAGGAGCGCCGCCTTGCACCCCTCCCGACCGTCACCGTCAAACCTCCCGATGCCGTCGTCATCGACGACCGAAGCCCGCGACATCGCCGACACGACGACCGCCGGGCCGAGCAAGCGGACGCTTTCGCTGCTGCGCTCGGTGATCGAGTGGGACATCAGCCTGGACCCGCCGGAGATGACCGGGGATGACGTCGCCGCCATCGAGGCGTCGATGACGCCGGCGGACCCGGCCGTCGTGGTCCGGCTGCTGGCGCGGACCATGGCCGTGCTGCCGCCCCCCGACGGCAACGCGAGGCTGCACACCGAGGCCTGCATCGAGGCCTTGGACGGCGCCCCGATCGACCTCGTGGTCGAGGCCCTCCGCCGAGTCCGGCTGGAGTGTACGTTCTGCCCACGGCCCGCCGAGATTCGGCGTCGCGTCGAGGCGGCGGTCGGGGAACGCAAGCGCGCCGTGGCCAAGGCCCGGGTAGCCGCCAGTCGGCAGCGCCACGCCCCAGCGGTGCGGACCCCGCCGACCGACGAGGATCGGGCCGCCGTGACGGCGCTGCTCGACGAGGCCATCCGCGGCAAGCGCATGGGCGGGCACGCCGCCTGATGGTCCCGCTTCGCAGCAACCTCGCCCGCTTCATGCCGGTCGAGCCCATGGACGCCGACGCCATCGAGGCGCACCGCAGGCGGGCATGGCGGGAGGCCGGCATGGTCACGGTGCGGCCTGACGAGCTGCGGTCGGAGTGGCTGGCCAGGGGCATCGAGGCGTGGGCGAACGAGCGGTTCGGGCCGAGGGTTTCACGGGAAACACGGGGGCGGGGATGAGCGGCTTAATGCACGACCGGATGTTCGATGGTCGAGACGTGCTCGCCCTTCGCGGCAAGCTGAGGCGCGGCGACTGGGTCGTGATCCCAGCCGGCCGGCATCCCGGCTTCGGCGCCGGACCCCTCGACTTCGGCGAGGAGCGATGCGGCATCGTCCGCCGCGTCTCCGGAGACGTCGTCGACATCGTGGACTGGCAACCAGTGGGCGGCGGGCGTCGCGGCTTCGTCGACATCGCCGCAGACGCCATCGCCGCA
>JBFWXJ010000034.1:22391-23854 GCA_050187535.1 Alphaproteobacteria bacterium
CTTCGGCGAGGAGCGATGCGGCATCGTCCGCCGCGTCTCCGGAGACGTCGTCGACATCGTGGACTGGCAACCAGTGGGCGGCGGGCGTCGCGGCTTCGTCGACATCGCCGCAGACGCCATCGCCGCAGACGCCATCGCCGCATCGCTCGCGACGAGGCCTAGTGACCATCGAGCCGCCGCGCTCGCCGTGCTCCAGGCCATCCGGGAACCCGTGGAGTGGCACGTTCAGTGGATCACCAACGAGCACCGCTCCGACCCCGCCGTCGTCACCGAGGAAGGGCGCGAGGCCTACGCCTACCCCGCCCTCACCGACGACGCCGTGGCGACGCTCTGGCGGGCGCTCATCGACGTCGGTATCGGCAGCGACACGGTGACGGCATGACGGGCGCCCTGGACCCGTCGACCTTCGGCCGCTGGTACGTCGTCCAGACCAACGTGCGGGCCGAGAAGCACGCCCGCGACCGGCTGCTGCTCGACGGCTTCACCGTCCATTGGCCGCACTACGCCGGCACGATCCGCCATGCCCGCAAGGTCACCGAGGTCATGCTCCCGCTGTTCCCGCGGTACATCTTCGTCGCCGTCGGCCCCCATCGCGACCTCTGGCAGGTCGAGCATACGGTCGGCGTCTCCGCCGTCGTCCATCGCGGACCGGCGCCGCTGGAGATCCCTCCCCGCGTCATCGCCGGCGAGCTGGCCCGCTGCTACGGGTCGGGGCTGGTCCGAGGCGAGGAACTGGAGCGGCTCGGCTTGGCGCCGAAGTCCCGTCCGTTCCGGGTCGGCCAGACCGTCCGCATCGCCGACGGGCCCTTCGCCGGTCTCGTCGCCGTGGTGGATCGGCTTGACAAGCGCGACGCGCTCCGCGTATTCGTCGAGATGTTGGGGCGCGAGACGGCGGTCGACACCGTCGATGGTGGTCTCGCTGCGGTGCCGGGTTGAATCGCTGCGATTCACCCGTCCGGCGGAGCCCTGACCGCAGACCCCAGACATGACCAGCCAACGGCGCCTCCGGGCCGCCCGCCAGCGCGTCGGCGCGCTCGACACCAGGACCGCCTCGGCGGGGCCGAAGCGGGTCGACCCGTTCTACGCATCGCGGGAGTGGCGGACCCTGATGGACGCCGTCATCGCCGCTCGTGGCCGCCGGTGCGAGCGGTGCGGGCGAGCAGATGGGCGGATCTTCGGGGACCACGTCGTCGAGCTGAAGGACGGTGGCGCCGCGCTGGACGCGCGCAACGTGCAGCTCCTCTGCGGGGCCTGCCACAGCGCGAAGACGGCGGCCGAGCGCGCGGCCAGGACGAAAACCCGCGCGGAATCAATGGGTTGAGGGTCGGGGCTGCCGAGGTGGGTTGATGCTGCGGTGCACCATCGGCCGGGGTGTGGCGAAAATGTCGCGCGTGCGGTGCAGCATGCGACAAATCCGCAACGGGTAGGGGGAGTCAAATCCTCCCGGCCTTTGGGGGCTGAAC
>JBFWXJ010000035.1:0-23725 GCA_050187535.1 Alphaproteobacteria bacterium
TGTGCGCTTTCGGGCGCGATGATACCGAGGAGATCGGTCGCATCGATCGCGAAGTTCTGGATCGTCACCTGGACCATTGCGCTCTCCTTCGGACGAGCGGAACGATGATCGGGGCGGCACCTACTTCTGCGGGAAGGATCGACCAATTCAACCGTGCGTGCAACCGGGCGCTGCGGCGAGGCGATCTGCGGGGTCGACGGGGGCTGCCGGCTGCGGGCAAGCTGAGCCCATCCCCGATGGAGGAAGAATGCCCGAACCGACCGGCCGCCCGGACCTCATCCTGCGCGGCGCCGATATCCTCGACGGCACCGGCGCCGCCGCGTGGCAGGGCGATATCGCCGTCACCGGCGACCGCATCTCCGCCATCGGCGACCTCGGCCGGCTCGCCGCCGACCGCGAGATCGACTGCGCGGGGCTGACCGCGACGCCCGGGTTCATCGACGTCCACACCCATGACGACCGCTACCTGCTGGAGGAGCCGGCGATGCCGGCCAAGGCCAGCCAGGGCGTGACCACCGTCGTCATCGGCAATTGCGGCTCCTCGCTCGCCCCCTACACGCGGCCGGACCTGCCCAAGCAGGCGTCCGCGATGATGGACGACCCGCGCTGGCGCTATCCGACGGCAGCCGCCTACCTCGACGCGCTCGACGCCGCGCCCGCCGCCCTCAACTCGGCGATGCTGGTCGGCCACCGCTCGCTGCGCTTCAACTGCATGGACGACCTCGAGCGCCCGGCGACCGACGCCGAGATCATGCGGATGCGCAGCCAGCTCCGCGAGGCGCTGGATGCCGGCGCCATCGGCATGTCGACGGGCCTCTTCTATCCGGGCGCCCAGAAGGCGACGACGGACGAGGTGGTGGCGATCGCGTCGGAGATGCGGGCCGACGACGGCATCTACACCGCCCATATCCGCGACGAGGGCGAGCGCCTGCTGGACGCGATCGAAGAGGCGGCCGAGATCGGCCGGCGCGCGGGCGTGCAGGTCGTGCTCTCGCACCACAAGGCGGCGGGCAAGAGCAACATCGGCAAGACGGCCTTGTCGCTGCCGCTGATCGAGAAGCTGGCCGCCGCCCAGCGCATCGGCTTCGACGTCTATCCCTACATCGCGTCGTCGACGGCGCTGCTGCCGGCGATCGTCGACCGCGCGAGCCGAGTCCACGTCACCTGGTGCAAGGGCCGACCCGAGTATGCCAACCGCGACCTCGACGAGGTCGCCAAGGAACTGGGCGGCCTCAGCCGCGCCGATGCGGCGAAGGCGCTGATCCCGGCCGGCGCCATCTACTTCACCATGGACGAGGCCGACGTGCGCCGCGTCGTCGCCCATCCCCGCGCCATGATCGGCTCGGACGGCGTGCCCTGGGACAGCTATCCCCATCCGCGCCTGTGGGGCACCTTCCCGCGCGTGCTCGGCCACTATGCCCGCGACGAGGGGCTGCTGCCCTTCGCCCGGGCGGTCCACAAGATGACCGGCCTGCCCGCTTCCGAATTCGGGCTCAAGGACCGCGGCGTGTTGCGCGCAGGCGCCTACGCCGACATCGTCCTGCTCGACCCCGCTTCCGTGCTCGACCGGGCGACCTTCGAGGCGCCGAAGCAGCCGGCGGCCGGCATCACGCTCGTGATGGTCAACGGCGAGGCGGTGTGGCGCGACTGCGGCTCGACCGGTGCGCGGCCCGGCCGGGCACTGCGGCTCAAGCGCGATACGACGAGAGGCATACCGGCCTGATCCCGGAGGGAGCGAAACGAATGGCCAGCGATCTTCACCAGCAATCCATCGTCATCGACGGGCTGATCGTCTCCAAATGGAGCCGCAGGCTCTTCGAGGCGATGCACCAGGGCGGCCTCACGGCGGCCAACTGCACCTGCGGCATCTGGGAGGGCTTCGACGCCTCGATGCGCCAGATGGCTCAGTGGAAGCACTGGCTGCGCGAGAGCGCCGACATCCTGACGCAGGTCTACACGGCCGACGACATCGGCCGCGCCAAGGCCGAGGGGAAGGTCGGCATCATCCTGGGATGGCAGAACTCTGTCGGCTTCGGCGAGGACCTGCGGCTGGTGCCGATCTTCCGCGAGCTCGGCCTGCGGATCGTCCAGCTCACCTACCACACCGCCAACATGGCGGGGTCGGGCTGCATGGAGCGGCGCGACAACGGCATGACCGACTTCGGCCACGACCTCGTGGCGACGCTCAACGCCGAGCGCATCCTGATCGACCTTTCCCATGTCGGCACGCTGACCTCGAAGGAGGCGATCCTCGCCTCCAAGCAGCCCGTCGCCTACACCCATTGCGCGCCGAGCTGGCAGCTCGCCCACCCGCGCAACAAGTCCGACGAGGAGCTGAAGCTGATCGCCGACCACGGCGGCATGGTCGGCGTCACCATGTTCCCGCCCTTCATGCGGCGCGGCAACGACTCGACCCTGGACGATTACCTCGAAGCGATCGAGCACACGATCGACGTCTGTGGCGAGGAACAGGTCGGCATCGGCACCGACTTCACCCAGGACGTCACGCTGGACGGTGCCCAGTATTGGGTCCACGACAAGGGCTACGGCCGCACCCTCATCGAGCTCAAGGAGTTCCACAACTCCAAGGAATTCCCGCGCATCGAGAACTTCCCCAACCTGACCGCCGGCATGGAACGCCGCGGCTGGAAGGAGCCCCGCATCCGCAAGGTGCTGGGCGAGAACTGGGTCCGGATCTTCCGCGAGGTGTGGGGCGGGTAAGCCGCCGTTTCTCCCTCTCCGCCCCATGGGGGCGGAGAGGGCAACGGTGCCGCCTCCTACGCGGCCGCCTTCTCCGCGCCCATCGTCGCCAGGATCACCGGGCCGCGCACCGTGAGGAACTCGTCGACCGCGGCCACCAGCACGTCGTAGTCGGCGTCGGTCAGCGGCACCGACAGGTTGATCATGCCGCGGCGCGCGACGTAGATGCCGCGGGCGAGCATGTCCATGTGGAAGAGGTCGCGCAGGCCCTGCGGCGTGCGCTTGGTGTCGTCGGGGCCGCGCACCGGTGCGAGGCCGGCATGGATGTTCATCATCGAGCCGCGGCCGGTGAACTGCACCGGCATGCCGCGCGTGCGGGCGAGGGCGTTGAGGCGCTCGCGCAGCGCGTCGCCCCGCGCGTTGAGGGAGACCGCGACCTCCGCCGGATAGACCTCGGTCAGCCCGGCGACGCCGGCCGACATGGTCAGGATGTTGTTGTTGAAGGTGCCGGCGTGCGGCCACGCATCGGCGCGCGACGGGTCGAAATGGGCCATGATGTCGGCGCGGCCGCCGAAGGCGCCGAAGGTGAGGCCGCCGCCGATGTACTTGCCGAGCGACGTCATGTCGGGCGTCACGCCCGAGAGAAGCTGAATGCCGCCCGGCGACAGGCGCGAGGTCATGACCTCGTCGAAGATCAGCAAGGCACCGGCCTTGGTCGCCTCCTCGCGCAGCATGGCGAGGAAGGCGAAGTCGGCCGGGATGCAGCCGCCGCCGCCCATCATCGGCTCGACGATGACGGCCGCCAGCTCGGCCGCATGCTCGCGGATGACGGCCGCGGTCGCGTCGGAGTCGTTGTAGCGGCCGAAGACGAAGGGGAACGGCGCGTTGAGCGGCGTCGGGCCCGAGAAGTAGAAGACGCCGCCGTGATAGCCGCCCTGCATCACCAGAATCTTGCTGCGCTTGGTGAAGGCGCGCGCGGCCGAGACGGCGAGCAGGTTGCCCTCGGTGCCGGAGTTGGTGAAGCGGATGCTGTCGATCGACGGGAAGCGGTCGCAGACCAGCCTGGCGAGCTTCGCCTCGACGATGTTGGGGCCGCCCAGCGCGATGCCGCCTTCGAGTGCCGCACGGATCGCCTTCATGATCGCGGGATGCGAATGGCCGTAGAGGCCGGCCGTGTATTCGCCGAGGAAGTCGCGATACTGGTGGCCGTCGGCATCCCACAGGTGCTGCCCCTCGCCCTTGGCGATCGCCAGCGGGAAGGGCGGGTAGTAGATGACCGTGCGGGTGTTGCCGCCGGGCATCACGGCCGCCGCCTCCACGTGGCGCTCGGCGCTGCGGGGATTGCGGGCGGTGAACTCCGCGCGCGCCTCGGACAGGGCCGAATCGAGGTCGGTGTTCAGTCCGCGCGTGCCTTCCATCGGGGTACCTCCAGGAGATGACGATACGGTAACGGCCGGCCGCCGGCCCGTCCACGGAGCTTTCGTCCCCCGACCTTTCATCGGGCGGCCTGTTCTGCGAAAGTGCGGCCCCAACCGCCCAGGAACCCACCCATGATCCCCCGCTACAGCCGGCCGAAGATGGCCGCGATCTGGGAGCCGGAGAACCGTTTCCGCATCTGGTTCGAGATCGAGGCCCATGCCTGCGACGCGCAGGCCGAACTGGGCGTCATCCCGAAGGAGGCCGCCCGCGCGGTCTGGGAGCGCGGCCGCTTCGAGATCGAACGCATCGACGCGATCGAGCGCGAGACGCGCCACGACGTCATCGCCTTCCTCACCAACCTGGCCGAGCATGTCGGGCCGGAGGCGCGGTTCGTCCACCAGGGCATGACGTCGTCGGACGTGCTCGACACCTGCCTCGCCGTGCAGCTCGTCCAGGCGACCGACATCCTGCTGGCCGACGTGGCCGACGTGATGGCCGCACTCCGCCGCCGCGCGCTGGAGCACAAGGCGACCGTCTGCATCGGCCGCAGCCACGCGATCCATGCCGAGCCCACGACTTTCGGCCTCAAGCTGGCCGGCCACTACGCCGAGTTCGCGCGCAACCATGCGCGGCTGACGGATGCGCGGCGCGAGATCGCGACCTGCGCCATCTCGGGCGCGGTCGGCACCTTCGCCAACATCGACCCGCGCGTCGAAGCGCATGTCGCGGCCAACCTGGGCCTTGCCGTCGAGCCGGTCTCGACCCAGGTCATTCCGCGCGACCGCCACGCCATGTTCTTCTCGGTCCTGGGCGTGATCGCGAGCGGAATCGAGCGGCTGGCGACGGAGATCCGCCATCTCCAGCGTACGGAAGTGCGCGAGGCAGAAGAATACTTCGCGCCGGGCCAGAAGGGCTCGTCGGCGATGCCGCACAAGCGCAACCCGGTGCTGACCGAGAACCTGACCGGGCTCGCCCGCATCGTTCGCGCCGCGGTGACGCCGGCCTTGGAGAACGTGGCGCTCTGGCATGAGCGCGACATCTCGCACTCCGCCGTCGAGCGCGTCTTCGCGCCCGACACGACGATCGCGCTCGACTTCGCGCTGGCCCGCACCGCCGGCGTCGTCGACAAGCTCGTCGTCTACCCCGAGCGGATGCGCGAGAACCTGGAGATGGGCGGCGGCATCGTCCATTCGCAGCGCGTGCTGCTGGCGCTGACCCAGAGAGGCGTCAGCCGCGAGGATGCCTACCGTCTGGTCCAGCGCAACGCCATGGAGGCGTGGCACGGCCGCGGCCGCTTCCTCGACCTGCTGCTGGCCGACCCCGACGTGCTGCGCCACATCACCCCGGCCGAGATCGAGGCGCAGTTCGACCTCGGCTACCACACGCGGTACGTCGACACGATCTTCGACCGCGTCTTCGGCAAGGCGGCGGCGCGCGCCGCCGCGGAGTGACATCCACCATGCGTCTGTTCATGACCCCGGGCTCGCCCTATGCCCGCGTCGTCCGCATCGCCGCGATCGAGCTCGGCCTGGCGCCGCGCATCGAGACGGTTCCGGCGACGCTGCGCGACCCGAACAGTGTCGTGCTGCCCTACTCGCCCCTCGGCCGCGTGCCGGTGCTGGAGGCCGACGACGGCCTCGTGCTCGGCGACACGAAGACGATCTGCGAGTACCTCGACCGGCTGCATGTCGGCCCCCGGTTCACGCCCAACGGCGGCGCCGACCTCTGGCAGCAGCGGGCATTCGAGGCATTCGCCGTCGGCTTCATGGATGGCATCATCGCCTATGGCCGCGAGCTGGCCCGGCCCGAGGACAAGCGCTCGCCCGTGATGTTCGAGGGCGAGGTCGCGCGCGCCCGGCGCTGCCTCGATCATCTGGAGGCCCGTGCCGGCACCCTGCCGCAGACGGCCACCTTCGGGCCCGTCATGCTCGCCTGTGCGCTGGCCTATCTCGACCGTCTGGCGACCGGCAGCGACTGGCGCACCGGCCGCCCGGCGCTGGCGGAGTGGTTCGCCGCCATGGCCGCCAAGCCCTCATTCGTCGCCACCGCGCCGCCGCCGAAGCCCTGATCCCCGTCATCGGCGCATGCCCAAGCTGGCGACCTCCGGAACGCGCCTGGCCCAGGTGACGGAGCGCATCCGGAGCGACGTCCTGTTCGGAGCTTTCGAGCCCGGGGCCTGGCTCAAGCTGATCGACCTGCAGGAGCGCTACGGCGCGACGCAGTTCGAGGTACGGCAGGCGCTGGCGGCCTTGCGCGCACAGCGGCTGGTCGAGCACCGCGTCAACCATGGCTTCCGCGTGGCCGTGCCGGATGCGGTCGAGCGCGACCAGCTCTACTTCGTGCGTACGGCGCTGGAGCGCAGCGCGGCACCGCTGGTCGTGGCCAATGCGGGCGATGACGACGTCGTCGCCCTCCAGGCACTGGCGGCCGACTTCGACCGCAGCGTCGCGAGCGAGGGACGGCAGCGGCAGGCGGCGGCGAACTCGGCCTTCCACGACCGCTTCTTCGCGATCTCCGGCAACCCGGTGCTGGTCGAGACGATCGAGACGATGCGCGAGCGCAGCCACTTCGCGACGACCGGCCGCTGGCGCACCGAGGCGGGCCTGCGCGCCAGCGGCGCCGAGCATCACGCCATGATCGAGGCCATCCGCCTGCGCGACGCGGCCATGCTCGACCGCATCGTCGTCGCCCACATCGCCGCGTTCTGAAGCTCAGCAGGTCGGGCCGGCGTCCTTCACGGTGATCCGCCAGAGAGTTCGCGGCTTCGCCGGATCGGTCAGCGGGGCGGAGTGCAAGAGGCAGCAATTGTCCCAGATCACCACGTCCCCCTCCCGGTAGCGGGGCGTGTAGCGGTACTTCGCCTGGGTCGCATGCGCCTTGAGCTCGTCCAGCAGCGCGACGCCGGCATCGTCCTCCATGCCCTCGACGCCGAAGGAACTGCCCGACACGGCATAGAGCGTCGGCCGGCCGGTGTGCGGATGGCGGCGCACCAGCGGATGGCGCACCCAATCCATCTTCGCCTTCTGCGTGGCGTTCAGCGGCGACGCGGCGGTGCGCGAGCGCTCGTCGAGGTTGTCGCGGTTACCGTAGTGGTGACGGCAGACCAGTCCTTCGATCCGTTCCTTCGTCGCGCCGGGCAGGTCCTCCCAGGCACGCCGCAGGTTGGCGAATGTCGTCCCCGCCCCCTCGTCGGCGATGACGCGGGCGCTCAGCATGGTGCAGCGCGCGGGGATCGGCAGGTAGGAATAGTCGGTATGGAAATAGGTGCCGCCGTCCATCAGGCCGGTCGGCTTGCCGTCCACCACGACGTTGGAGAGGATGAGGATGTCGGGATCGGCCGGATGGTGGAACTGATCGATGACATGCGGCTCCGGCCGGCCGAAGCGGCGCGCGAAGGCGACATAGGCGGCGGGATCGAGCCCCTGCTGACCCGGCAGGACGATCACGAGGTGGTCGTGCAGGGCCGTCTCGACGGCGGCGAAAGCCGCGTCGTCGAGCGGGCGCGACAGGTCGACGCCCGTCACGCGGGCGCCGAGGGCGTCGGACAGCGGCTCGACCGCGATCGTCAACGCAGGAACTCCGGCGAGATCAGGCTCGGCAGGAAGAGCGACACCTGCGGCCACAATATCACGAGCATCAGCACGGCCAGCATCGGCAGCAGCATGATCATCGTGTCCTTCAGCACGTCGATCATGCGCACGCCGGCCACCGAGCAGGCGATCATGAGACAGAGCCCGTAAGGCGGCGTCACCAGCCCGAAGGCGAGCGAGACGATGCCGATCATCGCGAAATGCACCGGGTCGAGGCCGGCGGTGCGCGCGACCGGATCGAGGATGGTGCCGACGATGATGATGGCCGGGATCGCATCGAGGAAGCAGCCGACGACGAGGAACACGCCGGCGACCAGGAAGCCGACGGCGATCGGCCCCAGATGCCAGGCCTGCACTCCCGCCAGGATCGCCTTCGGGATCTGGTAGTAGGCGAGGAGCCAGCCGAAGGCGCTGGCGGTGCCGACGCAGAAGAGCGCCACCCCCGCCAGCTTCCCGGTGTCGAGCAGGGCGGAATAGAAGCCCTTCATGTCGATCTCGCGGTAGACGCAGATCGAGAGCACGGCGGCGTAGAGCACGGCGATGCAGGCCGATTCCGTCGCCGTGAACCAGCCGAAGATCTTGCCGCCGATGATGATGCCGGGCGTCATCAGCGCCGGTATCGAGACGGCGAGCGCGCACATCAGCTCGCGCCAGGTCGATCGCGGATAGGTCGGATAGCCGCGCACCTTCGCGTAGAAGTGCACCGTGGCCATCTGGACGAGCCCGATGAGCAGGCCAGGGACGATGCCGGCGAGGAAGAGCGCGCCGATGGAGACGGTCAGGATGCCGCCCCACACGATCATCAGGATCGAGGGAGGGATGATGACCGCGAGCACGGCCGACACCGCGGTGATCGCCACCGAGAAGCTGTCGTCGTAGCCTTCCTTGCGCTGCGCCTCGATGAAGATCTTCGATTGGCTGGCGGCGTCCGCCGTCGACGATCCCGAGATGCCGGCGAAGAAGATCGACAGCACGACGTTGATCTGCGCGAGGCTGCCGGGGAAGTGCCCGACCATCGTCCGCGAAAGCAACATGAGGCGGTCGGTGATGCCGCCGATGTTCATGAGGTTGGCGGTCAGCAGGAAGAACGGCACCGCCAGCAGGATGAACGAGTTGTAGGCGTTGAACGTCTCCTGCACGAGCGTCATCGGCGACAGCCGCGGCTCGATCATCAGTATGGGCAGGCAGGCGAGGCCGAGCGCGAAGGCGACCGGCACGCGCAGGAACATGAGCGTGAAGAATATCCCGAAGAGGATGAGCGCCGCGTCGCCCGGCGTCAGAACCGAAGCGCCCATCACGCCACCACCCTGCCGAAGAGAGCCCGCAGGTCATCGAACACCTGCTCGCCGAGGAAGACCGCCCAAACGACGCCGGTGAGCGGCCACGCGATATGGATCATCCAGAGCGGCAATTCCGCGAGCTCGGAGATGCGATTCCATGCGAAGGCGGTGAACTCCCAGCCGGCTTCGATGAACGTCGCCGCCAGGACCAGTGTCGCCACGCGGGTGACGAGATTGACCACGGCGGTCCCGCGCCGGCCCATGCGGGGAAAGATGTCGACGTCGAAATGCGCGCTCTCGCGCACGCCGACCATCGCGCCGATCATCACCAGCCAGACGAAGAGGAAGCGCGCCATCTCCTCGGTCCAGATGTAGTGCGGGATCAGCGAGGTGAAGCGCGAGAAGATCTGCAGCGCCACCGGCAGCACCAGGATGCCGACGGACACCGCGAGCACGAACGACAGCAGGCTGTGGCAGGCAGCCGTCAGGCGGCGCCAGCCTCCACGGGTGACCGTCACGCCCTACCCCCTCGTCGGCGAGAACGCGAAGCGGCCGGGGCCGATGCCCCGGCCGCGCAGGCCCTGATGGCCCAGGCTCACTTCAACGCGTTGATCTGGTCCAGGATCTTGTCGGCGCCGATGTCCTTGGCGTAGGCGACCATCACCGGGTCGACCAGCTTCTTCATGTCCTCGCGGCCGGCGAAGGGGATGCGCTTCAGCTTGCCCGCCTTCTCCAGCGCCTCGAGCTTGGCCGTGTCCTCGGACGATTCGATCTGCCGGCCGTAGGCGCTGGCCTCGCGGCCCGCCTTGACGATCGCCGCCTGCAGGTCGGCCGGCAGCTTCTTGAAGGTCTTCGACGAGAAGCACAGCGGGCGGATGGTGATCGCGTGCTCGGTCATCGAGAGATTGGGGGCCACCTCGTAGAACTTCATCTGCTCGACGCCGGCGGCCTCGTTCTCGCCCGCCTGGATGACGCCGTTCTGGATGGCGTTGTAGATCTCGTTGTAGGCGATGACGGTCGGCGACAGCCCGGCGGCCGCGAAGGTGCGGCTCCAGATCGGCGCGCCCTGCACGCGAACCTTCACACCCTTCATCTCGGCCAGGCTGTGCACCGGCTTGTTGACGAAGATGTTGCGGACGCCGCCGCCGCCCCAGCCGATCAGCATGACCTCGGCCTTCTGGGCAATCTCGTCGGCGATCGGCTTCAGCAGGTCGGCCTCCAGCACCTTGTTCCAGTGCGCAAGGTCACGGAACAGGAAGGGCGCGTCGATGAAGGGTGCGGCGCGCGAGAATGTCGACATATGTGCCGGCGAGACCACCGCGTAGTCGACCGCCTTGCCTTGCGCCATGTACTCGAAATACTGCTTCTCGAGGCCGAGCTCGCTGTTCTTGTGGAGCACGAAGTCGACCGGCTTGCCGTAATACTGCTTCACCAGCTCGGCGAACTTGACCATCGTCTTGGTGTAGGCGTGGTCATCGTTGAACTGCGAGGCGCCGTTCAGGGTGATCGTCTGGGCGCCCGCCGCGAAGGCCATGCCCAGGATCGACGCGGCCGCCGCCGCGCCGAGGAAATGCCGCCTGATCATCTCTGTCTCCTCCCGAGCGGGGCTGCGCCCGCGTTTCGTGCCGGCATTGCATGCCGGATTGTTAGCAATCCGGACCATAGCGGCGGCGGCGGCGGTTTGCCAACATCCCGATCGCCGGCGCGGACGGGGCTGGCCCGAACCGGACGCTTCGCACATCCTTCGACCGCCGATGGCGACCTTCCACTATTTCGACATCCACCTCCGCCTGTTTCTCGGACACTTCCTCGACGAGGCGATGGCGGTGACCGCTGCCGCGCGGCGCGCCGGCCATACCTCGCGAATCTACGTCATGCCGGCGGCGCGGCCGGACCTGGTCGCCGCCCTCGGCGCGACGGTCGTCCGCGAGCCCGGAGCGACGGCGGAAAGGTCGATCGACCATTTCGCCCGCGAAGCCGACCGCATGACCGCCGCCTGGGCACAACTGGGCGACGACACGTTCGCGGCCGGCGACATGCTCTTCCTGTCCTCGCTGACCGCGCCCTACTTCACCGGGCTGCTGCGGCATCTGGCGGCGCTTCCGCGCGCCTGTCGCCCGGCCGTCGTCATGCGCCTCTACGACGGCGACCAGCTGTTCGACCCCGGGACACGGGGCTTCGTTCGCCAGTCCGCAGCCTGGCGGCGGGCGATGGCCGAGGTCGAGGCCCTCGCGATCCCCTTCACCCTCGTCAGCGAGACACCGACCCTCGCACGGATCGCGACCAGGGTCCTCGGGCGACGGGTTCTCCATGTGGCGAGCCCGGTCGCCTTCGACGTGGAGCTTCCGCCACCGCCCGGCCCTGGCCTCTGGGGCGACCGGGCCAGCCCACGCATCCTCTTCATCTGCCACCGGCGCGGCCTGCCGGTACCCCACCTCGTCCGCTGTCTCGCCCTCGTCCGCCGGGCGCAACCGGATGCGAGCCTGCTGGTCAAGCTTAACGACGAGACATCCTTCCTCTCACCCGACGCGCGCAGCGCGATCGGCCGCCGGCTCGGCATTCCCATGATCGAGGAGTTCCTGCCGCAGGACATGCTGATGCGGATGGCGGCCGAGACGGACCTGATGGTCCTTCCATACCCGGTCGGCAGCTACGAGGTCCGCTCCTCGGGGCCGCACCTCGAGGCCGCGGGCGCCGGCCGGCCCCTCGTCGTGCCGGCCCGCTCATGGATGGCCGACGAGATGGGCGCGGGCCGCGCCGCCGGCATGGTCTACACGCGCGATGCGCCCGAAGCGGTCGCAGCCGCCGTCGCCGCGGCGCTCGGCAAGCTCCCGGTCCTGCGGCGGCGTGCCGAGGTGGCGCGCTCGCGTCTCTTCGCCCACCACGGATCCCGGCTCTTCACCCAGGCGGTGCTGGCCGCAGCGGCGGGGACGGACGCCGCAGACGGTGTCGCCACGGACGACCCGGTGACCTTCGACCGCCTCGGCGACGGCGCGCGCCTGCTGGGCCGAGGCTGGGGAGCGGCGGGCGTCGAAGGAACGCCGATGTCGGCCGCGACGTCCGAGCTGCGGCTCTCGATCGAACCGCCGCTCGGCGACGAGCGCGCGATCGATCTCGTCCTGGAGATGATCGGCCCCGCCGCCGGGCCGGCGATGACCGCCAACGGAATCCCCGTCGGCGACTGGGAGCTGCCGGCGGGGCGCGCCGTGCGAAGGTTCGGGCTGCACATGCCGGCGTCCCGCCGACTGCACCTGACTTTCAGGGTGCCGGAACCAGCGGCGAGCCGGCCTACTCTATGCAGCCTGACGATCAGGCCACACCCATCCGTGGCGCGGCCGGATTGAACCTGCGGCGGGTGGGCTCGCGCGGGTCCGTCGGCCCAGGCGAGCATCGCCGCGGCCGATGGCGACCTTTCACTATTTCGACGCCTCCCTGCGCACGTTTCGAGGGCATTTCCTCGACGAGGCGACGGCCATCACCGGGGCTGCGCGGCAGAGTGGCTTCAGTTCGCGCGTCTATGTGCTGCCGTCGGCCCGGCCCGAGATCATCCGGGAACTCGGCGCCATCGTCCTCGACGATCCCAAGCTCCCGGCCGACGGCATCATCGACCCGTTCGCCTTCGACGCGAGCCGCATGGCTGCGGCGTGGGCGAACCTCGGGCCCGCGATATTCGCCGCGGGCGACGTGCTCTTCCTGTCGTCGCTGACGGCGCCATACCTGACCGGCCTCATACGTCATCTGGCAGCGGAGCCCGAGGCGCGGCGGCCGCGGGTGGTGATGCGCGTCTACGACGGCGCCATGCTGATCGACAGCGACTCACGCGGCTTTTCCCGCCAGGCTGCGGCTTGGCGGCGCGCCATGGCGGAGATCACGGACCTGCCGGTCGCCTGCACCATGGTCAGCGAGACGCCCGCCCTGGCACGGATGACATCGCGCCTCCTGGGGTGCCGGGTGCTGCACGTGCCGAGCCCCGTCGCCTTCGACGTGACCTTGCCGGCCCATTCCGTGCGCTCGCCCTGGGACGACCGCCCGAGCCCGCGGGTGCTGTTCATCTACCATAGCCGGGGCATCGCCGCCGGCGACCTGGTGCGTACCCTTGCCCAGGTCCGGCGCGCGCGGCCCGATGCGAGCCTGCTGGTCAAGCTGAACGACGATCCGGAGGTCTTCTCGCCGGCCGAGCAGGCCGCAATCGTCCGCGGTCTCGGGGTACCGGTCCTGGCCGGGTTCCTGCCGCAGGACGCGCTGATGCGGCTGGCCGACGAAGCCGACCTGATGGTGCTGCCCTACCCGATCGGGAGCTACGAGTTCCGCTCGTCCGGCCCGCATCTGGAGGCCGCCGGCGCGGGCCGGCCGCTGGTCGTGCCGGTCCGTACCTGGATGGCCGCGGAGATGGAGGCCGGCCGCGCCGCGGGCATCGTGTTCGCTCGCCACACGGCAGAGGCCGTGGGCGGCGCCGTGATCGGCGCCCTCGACCGGCTCCCTGACCTGAGGCGGCGCGCCGAGGCGGCGCGAGGACGCCTATTCGCCCATCACGGCTCCCGGCTGTTCACCCACGCCGTGCTGGCCGCGGCGGCCGGGGCACCAGCCGCCGACGGCGTGGCGACGGACGATCGCGTGACGTTCGACCGCCTGGGGGACGGCGCCCGGCTGCTCGGGCGGGGCTGGGGTGCTGCCGCCATGTCGGGGACGGCGATGGCCGGCCGGTCGGCGACGCTCAACCTCGCGCTCGAGCCGCCCGTCGGCAACGCCCATGCGATCGACATCGTCGTTGAGATGACCGGGCCGGCGACGGCGCTGTCGGTGACGGCCAATGGCCTGCGCATCGCCGACTGGGACCTGCCGGCCACGAGCGTTTCGAGGCGCGTGGCGCTGCGCGTGCCGGCTTCGCGCCGCCTGCGGCTTACATTCGCGGTGCCCGCCACGTCCGGCGACCGGCCGACGCTGCATGCGCTCGCAATCCGGCCGCGGCGGGACTGAACGTCGCGGGCGCGCGAGTGGGCGGGTCGTGCCCCGCCCCGGGACCGGTCAGCGGCGGCGCTGGAACTGCGGGCGGCGCGGCGGAGCACCGGCCATCGGCGCGGCCCGCTCATCCTTGTGGCGGAAGGTGATGCGACCCTTGGTGAGGTCGTAGGGCGTCATCTCGACGGTGACGCGGTCGCCCGCGAGGATACGGATGCGGTGCTTGCGCATCTTGCCGCCGGTATAGGCGAGCACCTCGTGTCCACTGTCGAGCTTCACCCGGAAGCGGAACTCCGGCAGCATCTCGAGGACCACACCCTCGAATTGAATCAGATCTTCCTTCGACACGAAACCTCCTGGTCGATCGCGGACGCGCCCGAACGGCTGTCCGGACGACGTCGCGCGCCCTTCATACGGCCATCGGCGCGGTGACCGCCACCCCTGCCCGATGCGAGCGGGCGGGCCCCGCCACGAGCGGGAAAGCGCCGGAAGACGACCGAATGCGGGATCAGCGCGGGATCGGCAGCCCCCGACGGACCACGGATGGCGCCGAACGGGGGCAATATAGGGGATCGGAGGAGGATTTTCAGGGGGATTCGTCGACCGCGCATGTCCCGGCGCCCGCTAAGAGCTATTCTTTCCGCCACCCGCCTCGCATCCAGGGAGCTTCCCAGCGATGTCCCCCTTCCGCCCGGTCGGCCGGCGCGCTCTGTTGGGCGGCCTCGCCGCCACCTTCGCCGGCACGGCTTTCGCCCAGCACGCTCACCACGATCCCCTGCTGTCGCACCTGCGGCACGCCGATCCGGTGGCGATGCCCCCCGAAGCCGAGGCGCAGCGCTTCATCCAGCCGACCGCGCCGACGGCCGCCGACCCCGGGCGCTGGGTCACCCGTGCGCCGCTGCCGCTGCCGCGCAGCGAGATGGCCTGGGCGACCCAGTGGAACGATCGGATGCACATCGTCGGCGGCTATGGCCTACAGCGTGTCGACCGGCCCTACCATCACATCTATGACCCCGCCGCGGACGCCTGGCGCGAAGGCCCGGTCCTGCCGCGGGGGGCCAATCATGTGGGCGTGATCGCCGATGCCGGCCGAATCTATGCCTGCGGCGGCTTCATCGAGCAGAATCGGGCACCATTCAGCGCGTGCTACGCCCTGACATTGGGCGAGGATTCGTGGCGTGAGATCGCGCCCTTCCCGACACCCCGCGGAGCGGTCGCCATCGTCGCGCTGGGCGGGCTCATCCACTCGATCGGCGGGCGCGACGTCCGCTCCATCGACTCGCACGACGTCTACGATCCCAGGACCGATCGCTGGAGCCGCCGTGCGCCGATCCCGGGCCCGCGCGACCATGCGGGGCCGGTGGTGATCGACGGCCGCATCCATGTGGTCGGCGGGCGGATGGACACCTTCCATTTCAATACCGGGCTGCATGTCCTCTACGACCCGGCCGCCGACCGCTGGGAGGAGCGCGCTCCGATGCCGACGCCGCGCAGCGGCCATGGCGCGGTGCTCTATCGCGGCCGGATATTCTGCATGGGCGGCGAGGGAACGCGGCGGGTCTTCGGGCAGAACGAAGGCTACGACCCCGCGGCGGACCGCTGGGCCACTTATGCCCCGATGCCGACGCCGCGCCACGGCCTGGGCGCGGCCGTGGTCGGCGGCATGATCCATGTGGCGGGCGGCGGCCCGGTCATGGGCGGGATGATCCAGACCGCCTATCACGAGGCATTCGCGCTCGATGCCTGATACTCGCGGGGAACGCGATGGTGCGACGGTCGTTGCTTCCGGTCACAACACCGGAGTTAACCCATGCGATCCAGCGGCATCTTCGGAATCGTTCTTCTCAGCGTCGGCGCGATCCTGCTGGCCTTCGCCTGGCGCGCCTCCCAGGCCCCGGTCGACCAGGTCGTCGAGACGCTGACCGGCCGCTTCACGAACGAGACCATGTGGTACATCGTCGGCGGCGCGGCGGCCCTCATCGCGGGTGTCGCGCTCACCGTGATGCGCCCACGCGCCTGAGAGGGTCGTCCTGACGTCGCTTCCCGGCGCCCGGCGCCTGGAGGCGGCGGTGCGCGACAGCCCGCTGTTGGCGCCGATCCTGAGATGCCTCGCGGACGACCCGTTGCCGGACTGCTGGCTGGTCGCCGGTGCGGTGGCACAGACCCTATGGAACAGGCATTTCGGCCTGCCCCACGACCATGGCATCCGCGACGTGGACGTCGTCTACTTCGATCCGGACGACCTGTCGGCGGCGGGCGAGCAGCGCCAAGCCACGCGTGTCGCGGAGCTGCTGGCCGACCTGCCGGTCGCGATCGACGTGAAGAACGAGGCTCGCGTGCATCTCTGGTACGCGCGCCGGTTTGGACTCCCGATCCCGCCCTATCCGTCGATGGCGGCCGCGATCGCCACTTTCCCCACGACCGCGACCGCGATCGGCGTGCGACTGCGGCGCGGCTGCTTCGAGATCGAGGCCCCGTTCGGCCTCGACGACCTGCTTGCCGGTATCGTGCGGGCCAACCCGGTGCTGGCCGGCGAGGCGGTCTATCGCGCGAAGACCGACCGCTGGGCCGCCAAATGGCCCGGCCTCGTCGTCGTGCCATGGCGCGACGTCACAGGCGCAGCGCCTGCAGGTAGCGCTCCCGCCACTCCCCCTTCTCAGGCTCGTCCTGGCGGACGAAGCGCGAATTCTCCAAAGTAAGGCGGCGCGGCTGCTCGCCCATCATTCGGAACACCGGGGCGCAGGTCCGCGAGGGGTCCTCGAGCAGGTCCTCGTACCAGATGGAGATGGGCGTCACGCCGTTGACCGCGAACAGCTCCTCCCAGGTCGCATCCGATGCGGCGATGTCCGCGAGCCTGCCGTCGATCGCTGCCGTCTCGAAGGTCAATGGCCGGGTGCGTCCCTGCGGCGCGTAGTCGCGCAGGCGCAGCCATCGATGCCCCTGGTGGGCCACCTCCAGCGAGATCGCCTGCGCCAGCACGTCGCGCCGGCGCAGCCAGACGAAGCTGCTGTTGCGCAGGAACCTGCGCACCGTGGGGGAGCCGAGCACGGGCCGGATCTGGTCGCCATGCGCCTTGAGGCCGAATACGCCGTTGGGTGAGGTGCGCATGGTCAGGAGCCGCTCGAGATATCGTCCGGGAGCGATCGGGGGAACGATCCCCATCCTCCACGCGAGCGGCCGCGCCAGGTTCGGCAGATTGAAGTACTCGGCCGGGACGCCCATGCACCGGCTGCGCATCAGCAGGTCCGCGAGAAGGTGGCTGCCGCTGCGATAGGAAGTGGCGATGACGTAGGTGCGCCGTGGCCCGGCATAGGGCGGAAAGTCGTAGCCGGCGTAGGCCAGCGGATGCGCCTTGCCGATCTGATCGTAATGCGGGCCGGTGTCGTCGGACGGAGGAGCGTCGTCAGAATGCACGGCGCAGCCCGATCGTCAGCCCGTGGCTTCGCAGCGGCGCACGCGTGCCGTCGATGGCGAGGGTAACCTCCCCCGTCGGCCGCTCGCGTAGGGCGCCGCCGCGCGCCGTCTCGACATGACCGAGATCGGAGTAGCGCCACGCGATCTCCAGCGTCAGGCCGTCATCGATCTCGATGCCGGTTCCGGCGGTGACGGTCCATGCGAACGCGGTGACGGCGCCACCCGGTGTCGTCACGCGCTGGGGGATCGCCGGGAAGCGCAGCTCCATCGGATCGGCGCGGTTGCGCGAGATGCCGATGCCGCCGCCGACAAAAGGGCGGAACGGCCCGAGATCGGCCGCGATCAGGGGCGCCAGGTCGAGATAGCCCGACACCAGCCCCGTCAGGGTCGACACGCCGCCCGTCACCGACTGATCGCCCGTTACCGGGAAGTTCGCCTGACCATCGAAGCGGAAGCCGGGCCGCCAGCCGAGCGTGAGGTCGACCCGCGCGAGAGCGGAGACCCGATAGCCGATCCCGCCCGCCAAGACGGGCGAAGCGCCCAAGCCGCCGTCGGCACGCGCGAGGCAGCCATAGAGCGGCACCGCCGCCGGGTCGGTGCCGCCGCAGTTCCAGTCGCGGAACGCCGCGTCGCCCGCGCGCTCCCAGCCCGCGTCGATGCGGCCGTACCAGCCCACGGGATCGGCCGCCGCCTCTGTTCCGCAGGCGGCGAGTGCCGCTAGAATCGATGCGGCCGCGGTCGCCCGCGGTCGTCGGGGGGAGCGCATGGAATTGGACTACGTGATCGTAGGGGCCGGATCGGCCGGCTGCGTGCTGGCCAACCGTCTGACGGAGGATGCTTCGGTCACGGTGCTGCTCCTGGAGGCGGGGCCGAAGGACCGGCTGCCATGGATCCACATTCCCGCCGGCTTCATGAAGATGCTCGACGACAAGCGCGTCAACTGGGTCTATCGCACGGAGCCCGAGCCCGGGACCAACGACCGCGCGATGCTGTTCCCGCGCGGCCGCGTGCTCGGCGGATCGAGCTCGATCAACGGGCTGCTCTACGTGCGCGGCCAGCGCCAGGACTACGACTCCTGGGCGCAGTCGGGCAACCGTGGCTGGTCGTATGACGACGTGCTGCCCTACTTCCGCAAGGCCGAGCGCAAGTCGGACGGCGATCCCGAGTATCGCGGCCGCGAGGGACCGCTCGCGGTCGAGGAGTTCACCGACCACCACATCCTGACCCGGGCCTTCGTCCAGGCGGGCCAGGAGGTCGGCCTACCCTTCAACCCCGACACGAACGGGGCCGAGCAGGAAGGCGTCGGGTACTACCAGCAGACCCGACGCGGCCGCTTCCGCGCGTCGACGGCGCGCGCCTACCTGAAGCCGGCGATGGGGCGGGCGAACCTGAAGGTGCAGACCGGTGCCATGGCGACGGCGATCCTGCTGGACCGCTGGATCGCCCGCGGCATCACCTTCGTGCAGGGCGGACGCGAGGTGACCGCGACCGCTCGGCGCGAAGTCATTCTTTCGGGCGGCTCGATCAACACGCCGCAGCTCCTCCAGGTATCCGGCATCGGCCCGGGGGCGCATCTGCGCGAGGTCGGCATTCCGGTCGCCCACGAGCTGCCGGGCGTCGGGCGCAACCTGCACGACCATTTCGTCAGCCGCATCGTCCACCGCATGCGCGACGTGGCCACGATCAACGAGAAGAGCCGTGGCTGGCGGTTGGCGCTCGAGGCGGCCCGGTATGCGATGCTCGGCAAGGGCATCCTCACCTACTCCGCCGGCAATGGCGTCGGCTTCGCGCGCAGCCGGCCCGGGCTGGAGGCCCCGGACGTGCAGCTCTCCTTCGCGCCGGCCAGCTTCAAGGACGGCGTGCTGGGCGCGCTCGACGACGAGCCGGGTGCGACCCTCGGCATCTGGCAGCTTCGCCCGGAAAGCCGCGGCTCCGTCATGGTCAAGTCGCCCGATCCCCTGGCGGCGCCCGCCATCCGACCGAACTACCTCGGCGCCGAGACCGACCGTGTCGTCACCGTCGAGGCGCTGAAGCTCGCCCGCCGGATCATGGAGGCGCCGGCCTTCGCGCGCTGGCGGGTGGGCGAGAAGCACCCCGGACCCGAGGTGCACAGCGACGACGACTGGCTCGCCTACGCCAGGCGCAACGGCACCACCGTCTACCACCCGGTCGGCAGTTGCCGCATGGGGCTCGACCGCATGGCCGTCGTCGATCCGCAGCTCCGCGTCCACGGGCTGGAGCGCCTGCGCGTCGTCGATGCCTCCGTCATGCCGGTGATGGTATCCGGCAACACCAACGCCGCCACGATCATGATCGCGGAAAAGGCCGCCGACATGATCAAGGCGGCCGCGAAGGCGACATAGCGACAGGCGCCCGCGCGATGACGGCCAATCTCGCCGACATCGTCGCGGATATCGCGGCGCGCCGGCCCGACGCGGCGGCGATCATCACCGATCGTCGGGTGACGCCCTACGTCGAGCTCACCCGGGCGGTCACGCTGACCGCGGCCGCGCTGACCGCCCGTGGCGTGCGGCCGGGCGTGCCCGTCGGCCAGGTGATCGGCGATGCGCCCGCGGACTTCGTGCTGCTGCTGGCACTCTTCCGGCTCGGTGCGCCGGCACTGATCCTGGCCGCCGGCGAGCCGCCCGAGCTGCACGGCGAACTGCTCACCCGGGTCGGGGCGAGCGAATGCGTGGCGGCCGAGACGCCGGACGGCGATTGCCTGCCCGCATTCGCCCGGGCACTCGCGGCGTCAGGAATGGCGCCCTCGCTTCCCCCACCGCCGGACGACGACGCGACCGCCTACTACAATCGCTCGTCGGGCACCACACGCGGGCGCGCCAAGCTGATTGCGATCAGCCATGCGCAACGCTGCGCGCGTGACTCGGCGATCGGCTCTGCACTCGGCCGGCATCCGGGCGACCGGCACCTGCACGTCGTAACCCTAGCCAACAGTCTGGGGCGGGGCGCTGCGACGGCGACCATCCAAGCCGAAGGTGCCGTGGTCTTCCCGCCGCCGATCGCGAGCGTCGGCGACGTTCGCTCCCTCGTGGACCGACTCGGCGTCACCACCACGGCCCTATCACCGCCCCATGTGCGGGACCTGTTGCGGTCGACGCACGAAACGCCTGCGATGCCGGGTGTTCGCCTGGTCGTAGGCTCGGCAGCCATGACCCGTGCGGAGCGCCGCCTCGTCCTCGAGCGGGTCACGCCACAGCTCTACGTCGCCTACGGCACCAACGAAACCGGATCGATTGCGGTCGCCGCGCCGGCCGATCTCGCCGTCGACATCGACAGTGTCGGGAGGGCCTTCCCCGGTATCGAGGCGGCAGTGGTGGATGCGGCGCTGCGGCCGCTGCCGTCCGGGACGCCGGGCGAGCTGCGCTTCCGCAACCCGGCCTTCCCGCGGGACTATCTGGCGTCGGTTCCCGGGTCGACCAGCCGCTTCCGCGACGGCTGGTTCTACCCGGGCGATGCCGGGAAGATCGACGATGAGGGCCGCATCACCCTGCTCGGCCGGATCGACGACGTCATCAATGTGGGCGGCCGCAAGATTCACCCGTCGGCGATCGAGGAGTGGCTCGCCGCTCATGCCGCCGTGACAGACGCAGCCGCCATCGCCGCGCGCGCCGGCCGGATGGGCGAGGTGCCGGTGGTGGCCGTGGTGCTGCGGACGCCGACCGACGAGGCTGATCTGATGGCCTTCTGCCGCGCGCGCGCGGGTGGCCTGCCCCTGCCGGCCCGCATCGTCGCCGTGGGGTCGATCCCGCGGAACGCCGGCGGCAAGGTCGACCGCATGGCCCTCGCAGCGCTTCTGGCGCCGGCCCTCGACCGATAGCGGCGGATCAGCCCGCGGTCAGGCGCCGGAAGCGGGCCGCGTCGCCACCCCGGGGTCGCGCAGGCCGGCGAGGTCGCGTCGCCTCATTCATCCAGCCCGGCGAGAGCGAGACGGATGATCTGGCGGCTGCGGAACAGCACGGCCTCGCGCCAGTCCTCGGTGTCCGGGTAGAACGCCTTCCGGATCTGCGCCTTGATCGCCTTGGTCTGAGGCGCGTCCCAGTCGGCGTTGGTGTGCGCGTGCAGCCAGTGGTCGGCGCGCAGCGCCGGCCGGACGTGGGTGTCCGAGGGATAGGTGCCGTATTCGAGCGCGATGAAGGTGAAGCGGTCGCCGAGCCGCTCCTCCAACAGCCGGGCGCAGAAGCCGTGGCGGGCACCGGCGACCGAGGTGCCGGCGAGCGGCTCGGTCACCGAATCGCCCCACCAGCGCCGGGCGCGTGCAGCCGCCGGCGTATCCGGCAGGTGGACGCAGATCGGCTCGCCGTAGCCATTGGGGCCGATGCCGGTGTGGTAGTCGATGGCGGCCACCTTCGCCCGGCCGGCGATCGCGAAATCGTCGACGATCCTGCCCAGCGTGCGATTGGACCACGTTGGCCCGGCACCGCCGAAGAAGAGGCCCTTGGGGTGCTTGTACTGGCCGCCGCTGATCGCCACCGCATAGGCGGTCTGGCCATTCTCGCGCCGGAACGCCTCGAGCCTCGCGTCGGCCGCCTCGCGGATCGGGCCTTCCAGCGCCGGCGGCAGGATGGCGTCGGCCAACGTGTCGTAGCCGGGGTTATCCGGCAGGGGCTTCGCGAAGTCGACGAAGTTGCGGTTGAGGTCGACCCCCTCCTCCGTCACGCGTCGAATCCAGGCGAAGCCGTGCGGGTTGATCGCGTGGATGACGAGAGCCGCCGTGCCGGCCGGCAGCGCACGGTCGCCGGCCAGCCAGTCGATCTCGCAGCCCGAGCCGCAGAACCCTTCGACCCCGTGGGTGGCCGAGATGAAGATCAGGACCTTGGACGCGTCCTCGGGGCCGACCCAGGCGCAGTCCGTCGACAACGTGCCGCCATCGGGGCCGCGGTTGGGGTTCTCGTAGCTCGCCAGCCGCGCCCCCGCCGCCCGCGCGGCCTCGATGAAGCGCCGGCGCGCATCCGCATAGTCGGTAGAGAAGCACTGCCGCGCGGCTTCGAGCTCGTTCATCGCCGATCCTCCGGAGTCATCCTTTGGTAGCGTGCGGTCGCGACCTGCGCCACCCCGCCTTGCCGCGGCCGCTCACGGCCGCTATCTGACGCCGATGACCCTGGAACCCATCCACGTCGTGGGCGGCGGACTCGCCGGCAGCGAGGCCGCGTGGCAGATCGCGCGTGCCGGTGTGCCCGCGGTGCTGCACGAGATGCGGCCCGCACGCCCGACCGAGGCGCATCTGACGGACGGCCTGGCCGAGCTCGTCTGCTCCAACTCCTTCCGCTCGGACGATGCGCTCAACAATGCGGTCGGCCTGCTGCACGAGGAGATGCGCCGCTGCGGCAGCCTCATAATGCGGGCGGGCGATGCCAACAAGGTGCCGGCGGGCGGCGCGCTCGCCGTCGACCGCATCGCCTTCTCGGCCGCGGTGCAGGCGGCGCTGGAAGCCGAGCCGCTGGTCGAGATCCGCCGTGGCGAGGTCGCCGGGCTGCCGCCCGCGGACTGGTCGTCGGTCGTGGTGGCGACCGGCCCGCTCACCTCGCCGGCGCTGGCCGAGGCGGTGGCGCGGCTGACCGGCGAGGCCCACCTCGCCTTCTTCGACGCCATCGCGCCCATCGTCCATCGGGACACGATCGACCTCGACGTCGCCTGGTTCCAGTCGCGCTACGACAAGCCCGGCCCGGGCGGCGACGGCCGCGACTACGTCAACTGCCCGCTCGACCGCGACGCCTACGAGGGCTTCATCGACGCGTTGCTCGCCGGCGAGAAGACGGAATTCCACGAGTGGGAGAAGGACACCCCCTATTTCGAGGGCTGCCTGCCGATCGAGGTCATGGCGGCGCGCGGCCGCGACACTCTGCGCCACGGGCCGATGAAGCCGGTCGGGCTGCGCGACCCGCGCACCGGCCGGCGTCCCTGGGCCGTCGTCCAGCTCCGCCAGGACAACAAGCTGGGCACGCTCTACAACATCGTCGGCTTCCAGACGAAGCTGCGCCACGGCGAGCAGGCGCGCATCTTCCGCACCATCCCCGGGCTCGAGAAGGCGGAGTTCGCGCGGCTGGGCGGCCTGCACCGCAACACGTTCCTCAACAGCCCGCGCCTGCTGGACCCGACGCTGCGCCTGAAGGCGATGCCGCGCCTGCGCTTCGCCGGGCAGGTGACCGGCGTCGAGGGCTACGTCGAGAGCGCGGCCATCGGCCTGCTCGCCGGCCGCTTCGCCGCGGCCGAGCGCCGCGGCGTGACGATCATGCCGCCGCCCGCCACCACCGCATTCGGCGCCTTGCTCGCCCACATCACCGGCGGCGCGGAGGCGGCGACGTTCCAGCCGATGAACGTCCACTTCGGCCGGTTCCCGCCGCT
>JBFWXJ010000036.1:0-23617 GCA_050187535.1 Alphaproteobacteria bacterium
ACGGATGCCGGCGAAGTCGACGGCGGGCGGGGCCGGCCAGCGCGCCAGGATCTCGAGGTCGATGATCACCGGCGCGTCGCGGTAGAAGCCCGGCGCCTGGCCGATCTTCTCGACGATCTGCTCGGCGAAATCGGAGCGGGCCGGGTCCACCAGACGCAGCACCATGACCGTCGCGCTGCCGCCGCGCAGCTGAAAGGGGGCGCTCTTGAGCGCAGAGGCGGCCGGCTGATTCGACGCTTGGGCCAATGGACCTGTCCTACCCACGGAGGGGAACGAGGAAACTCTTACATCTTGTGTGTCGGCTTGCAAGAGCCTCTATATGTAGTGGTTCATGCATTGGATGAGGCAATGCTTCTATCCCTTGTCCGCAACGGGCGAAGGGCCGATCATGACGCCTTCTCCCACCCGCAGTCCATTCTCTTCCCCGGAGCCCCGCGATGCCCGACGACCAGTCCCGCACGAATTCCGCCATCGTCCAGCGCTACCGCGAGAAGACCCCGAAATCGGAGGCGCTGTTCGCCGAGGCCCGCGCCATCTTCCCGAGTGGCGTCACCCATGACGGCCGCCATCTCGACCCCTACGGCATCTACGTCGAGCGTGCCGAGGGGCCGTACAAGTGGGATGTCGACGGCAACAAATACATCGACTACTACGGCGGCCACGGCGCGCTGCTGCTCGGCCACAACCACCCCGAGGTGATGAAGGCGGTCGGGCCGGCGCTGGCGGCGGGCACGCATTTCGGCGCCAACCACGCGCTGGAGATCAAGTGGGCGCAGGCCGTGCAGCGCCTGATGCCCTCGGCCGAGAAGGTGCGCTTCACCTCGTCCGGCACCGAGGCGACGCTGATGGGCCTGCGCCTGGCGCGCTCCTTCACCGGCCGTCACAAGCTGGTCCGCTTCAAGACGCATTTCCACGGCTGGCACGACCACATGGCGTCGGGCTACGCCAACCACTTCGACGGCACCCCGACGACGGGGGTGCTGGGCGGCATCGCCGACGCCGTGGTCCTGGTCGCCCCCAACGACCGCGAGGGCGTCAGCCGGGCGTTGGAAGGCGGCGACATCGCGGCCCTCATTCTGGAGCCGACGGGCGCGTCGACCGGCATGATCCCGACGGCACCCGGCTTCCTGGAGTTCCTGCGCGCCGAGACGGCGAAGCACGGCACCCTCCTCATCTTCGACGAGGTGGTGACTGGCTTCCGCGTGGCGCCCGGCGGCGCGCAGCAGCACTACGGCATCCGGCCCGACCTGACCTCGCTCGCCAAGATCCTGGCGGGCGGCCTGCCGGGCGGGGCCATCGTCGGCCGCGCCGACCTGTTCGACGCGCTGGACTTCCAGGCCACGACGGCGTCCGGCAAGGAGAAGATCCAGCACCCCGGCACCTACAACGCCAACCCGGTCTCGGCCGCGGCCGGCATCGCGGCCCTCGACATCATCCGCACGACGGACGCCTGCGCGCGCGCCAATGCGCTGGGCGACCGGGCACGCGCGAAGATCAACGACGTCTTCGCGGCCGAAGGGGTGAAGTGGTCCTGCTACGGCACCTTCTCCAGCTTCCACACCTTCCTCAACCCGAAGCGCCGCGACATCGACCCGCACGGCTTCGACCCGCTGGCGCTCGACTACGAGGAGCTGAAGGCGAAGCCCAAGGCGCTCTCGCACCGCATCCGCGTGGCGATGCTGGTCAACGGCGTCGACCTCAACGGCTGGCCCGGCGGCAACATCTCCTGCACTCACAGCGAGGCCGACATCGACGCGACGGCCGACGCCTGGCGGGAGACGATCCGCATGCTGAAGCACGAGGGCGAGATCTGACGGCACGCCCCGGCCGCCCGCGCGCGAACAGCGCGGGCGGCCGATAGCGGCGGCCGCCGATAGCGAAGGCGGGGGAATGCGCTATCATCGCGGGGACGGGCGCCGGCATCCCCCAGCCGGCGCCTACCCCCGCGATCCCAATCCCCCGAGGTCTCCCCGTGGCCGATCCCTATCTCTTCAGGTCCGCCGCCTTCCGTTCGGTGACGGCGCGCAACCGCATCGTCGTCTCGCCGATGTGCCAGTATTCGGCGGTGGAGGGCGTGCCGCAGCCCTGGCACCACGCCCATCTCGTCTCGCGCGCGGTCGGCGGTGCCGGCATCGTCTTCACCGAGGTCGCCCACACCGAGGCGCGCGGGCGCATCACCCCCTGGTGCGTCGGCATCTGGAGCGACGAGCAGGAAGCCGAGCTCGCGAAGATCGCGGCCCAGGTCGAGGCGCAGGGCTCGGTTCCGGCGATCCAGGTCGGCCATGCCGGCCGCAAGGGCTCGACCGGCAAGCCGTGGGAAGGCTCCAAGCCGCTCTCGGTCGCCGACGGCGGCTTCGACCTGATCGGCCCGACCGGCAAGGCATGGGCCGAGGGCTATCCGGTACCGGCCGAGATGGACGCGGCGACCATCCAGAAGACCGTCGCCGGCTTCGCCGAGTCCGCCGCCCGCGCCCGGCGCGCCGGCTTCAAGATCTTCGAGATCCACGGCGCGCACGGCTATCTCGGCCAGTCGTTCACCTCGCCGCTGACGAACACCCGCACCGACGGCTATGGCGGCGACGCCAGGAAGCGCGCCCGCTTCCTCATGGAGGTGATCGACGCGGTGCGCGGCGAGTGGCCGGACGAGCTGCCGCTCTTCCTGCGCATCTCCTGCGTCGATTGGGTCCCGGGCGGCCTCACCATCGACGACACGGTCGAGCTGGCCGGCTGGATCAAGGCGCGCGGCGACGTCGACCTGATCGACTGCTCGTCGGGCGGCGCCGATCCGCGCCAGCAGATCTCGTTCTATCCCGGCTACCAGGTGCCGTTCTCGGACGCGATTCGCAACCGCGCGGGCATCGCGACGGGTGCCGTCGGCCTGATCCACGCGCCCTACCAGGCCGAGGAGATCCTCGCCAACGGCCGAGCCGACCTCGTCTTCATGGGCCGCACGCTGCTGGCCGACCCCTACTGGCCCTACAAGGCCGCCAAGGCGCTACGCGCCGAGGTGAAGTGGCCGAACCAGTACCTGCGCGCCGACATCTTCTGACGGACGCCCTACCGCAACTCTCCGGCGGAAGGGTCCTCATCCTGAGCCTGTCGAAGGATGAGGTCGCTCCGGCCGTCGGAGAGCCTCACCCTTCGACAGGCTCAGAGTGAGGAAGCGCCTTTCTTCGCTGCTTGCATCGAAATCTCTCCAGGAGGAACGACCATGGACAAGGAACGCTACGAGCAGGGCCTGGCGGTGCGCCGCGAGGTGCTGGGTGCGGAGTATGTCGACGCCTCGATCGCGTCGGCCGACGACTTCAACGCGCCCTTCCAGGAGTACCTGACGGAGAGCTGCTGGGGGAATGTGTGGACGCGGCCCGGCCTCACGCGCCAGACGCGCTCGATGCTGAACATGGCGATGCTGATCGCGCTCAACCGCTCCTATGAGTTCAAGCTGCACCTGCGCGGCGCGCTCAACAACGGCGTCACCAAGGACGAGATCCGCGAGGTCCTGATGCAGGCCGCCGTCTATTGCGGTGCGCCGGCCGCGGTCGACGCCTTCCGCTCGGCCCGCGAGGTCTTCAAGGAGCGGGGCATCTGACGATGGCCGCCGAGAAGGATCGCCCGGTCGGCTTCGTCGGCCTCGGCATGATGGGCGGGCCGATGGTCCGCCGCCTGCGCGCCGCCGGCCACGCCGTGGCGGCCGCGGACAACGACGACGCGCGCTTCCAGCCCTTCGCGGACGATGCCGCCGTCACCCGCCCCGGCAGCCTGGCCGAGCTGGGATCGGGGTCGGACGTCGTCGTCACGATGCTGCCCAACGGCAAGATCGTGCGCGACGTCGTGCTCGGCCGCGAGGGTGCGAACGACGGCATCGCGGCCGGCATGAAGCCGGGCGGCGTCATCGTCGACATGAGCTCGTCCTCGCCGGTCGATACGCGCCGGCTGGCGCCCGAGCTGGCGGCCCGCGGCCTCGCGCTCGTCGACGCCCCGGTCTCGGGCGGCGTCAAGCGCGCCGTCGACGGCACGCTCACCATCATGGTCGGCGGCGAGACGGCCGACGTCGAGCGGGTGAAGCCGATCCTGGCGGCGATGGGCCGGCAGGTGTTCCACACGGGCGGGCCCGGCACCGGGCACGCCATGAAGGCGCTCAACAACTACCTCTCGGCCGCCGGCCTGCTGGCGGCGGGCGAGGCGTTCCTCATCGGCCGGAAGTTCGGCCTCGCGCCGGAGACCATGGTCGACATCTGGAACGTCTCCACGGGGCGCAACAACGCGACCGAGGTGAAGTTCAAGCCCTTCATCATCCCGCGCACCTGGGCGGCCGGCTTCTCCATGGGGCTGATGGTGAAGGACCTGCGCACCGCGCTCGAAGTGGGCGAGGCGACCGGCGAGCCGGCCGAGTTCGCGCGCGCCTGCGTCGACATCTGGGCCAAGGCCGAGGCGAAGCTCGGCCCCGGCGTCGACCACACGGAGATCGTCCGCTACCTGGAGGAGATCGCCGAGGACTGACCCGCATCGGGTCGCCCTCTCCGCCCATCTGGGGGAGGGGGACGCCAAATCGAGGGGAGGGAGCCTGCATGAGCGAGCCGCATATCCACGAGGTCTTCGCGATCAAGTACGCGGAGATGCCGAACCGGGCGCCGTGGATGAACTTCATCAACGTCGATCCGCACGAGGGCCCGTCCGGCCTCGACTTCTACGTCTGGGTGGTCAAGGGCGGCGGGCGCACCTGGGTCATCGACATCGGCTACGACAAGCCGGTCGCCGACAAGCGCGGCCGCACCATCATCTGCAACCCGGTCGACGGCCTCGCCCGCATCGGCGTCGTCGCGGGCGAGGTCGAGGATGTCATCATTACCCACATGCACTGGGACCATGTGGGCAATGTCGACCTCTTCCCGAAGGCGCGCATCCACGTCCAGGACAAGGAGATGCAGTACGCGACCGGGCGCTACATGACGCATCCGGCGATGCGGCATGCCTACGAGCTGGCCCATGTGCTGTCGATGGTGACCGCCGTCTACGGCGACCGCGTCGTCTTCCACGACGGCGACGTCGAGCTGGCGCCCGGCCTCTCGGTCCACTTCATCGGCGGCCACACCATGGGCCTGCAGTCGGTCCGCGTGTGGACGCGCCGCGGCTGGGTCGTGCTGGCCTCGGACGCCAGCCACCTCTACCCGAACATGGAGCTGGGCCGGCCCTTCCCGATCGTCTTCAACGTCGGCGACATGCTGGAAGGCCACAAGAAGCTCCGCCGGCTCGCCAGCTCGGACAAGCACGTCATCCCCGGCCATGACCCGCTGGTGATGAAGCGTTACCCCGCGCCGAGCCCGGACCTGGAAGGCGTCGTCGTGCGCCTCGACGTGGAGCCGAACGCCTGAGCCGCAGCCGGCACCACCATCCCGGCCGGTCCGCGACGCGCGAGCGCGACCTCAGGACCGGCCGGCCGCTCTGGCTGGCGGCGGGCGACGCGCCTTTCCCCTGCCGGGGACGCCCCGGCGGCGATTGCGACGTCGTCATCGTCGGGGCGGGCATATCCGGCGCGATGCTGGCCCACCGGCTGCGCGATCGCGGCGATCGCGTCCTCGTCGTCGACCGCCGGCCGCCGCTGCACGGCAGCACGGCCGCCAGCACGGCCCTGTTGCAGTTCGAGATCGACACGCCACTCTTCGACCTCGCCCGCAGCATCGGCCGCGAGCGGGCGGAGCGTGCCTGGCGCCGCTCGGCCGCCGCGGTCGGCCATCTCCGGGCGCTGGTGCGGCGGGAGCGCATCCGCTGCGCCTGGCGCGATGCCCGCACGCTCTACCTCGCAGGCGACGCCTATGGCCGTGTGGCGCTGCGCCGCGAGGCCGATGCGCGCGCCGCTGCCGGTGTGCCCGGCGACTTCCTCGATGCCGCCGCGCTGGCCGACGACTTCGGCATCGAGCGCACCGGCGCCATCCTCAGCGACGGCTCGGCCGCCGCAGACCCGGTGCGGCTTGCCGCCGGCCTGCTCCGCCGCGCGGCGTCCGCCGGGGTCCGCGTCTGCTCGCCCGTGGAGATCGTCGACATCGCCGAGACGTCGCGCGGCGTGACCCTCATGGCGGCCGACGGGGCGCGGATCGAGGCGGCGCGCGCGGTCTTCTGCACCGGCTACGAGGTCCCGAAGGCGGTGCCCAGAAGCGGCCATCGCATCAAGTCGACCTGGGCCATCGCGTCGGCGCCGGGCGTGGTGGCGCCGGCCTGGCTCGCCGACCATCTCGTCTGGGAAGCGGCCGACCCGTACCTCTACCTGCGCCTGACGGCGGACGGCCGCATCGTCGCCGGCGGCGAGGACGAGCCCTGGTCCGACGCCCATGCGGACCGTCGCCTGCTCCAGCGCAAGACCGCGACGATCGCGGCCAAGGTGCGCGCCCTGCTGCCGGGCATCCGGTTCCGCATCGCCCAGCGCTGGGCCGGTGCCTTCGGCGAGACGCCGACCGGCCTGCCGGTCATCGACCGCCTGCCCGGCCACCGCCGCTGCTGGACGGTGATGGGCTTCGGCGGCAACGGCATCACCTACGCGATGATCGCGTCCGAGGTGGTGGCGGCTGCGATCGCCGGCCGGCCCGACCCGGACGCGGACCTCTACCGCCTGCCGTAGCTGCCGTCGGTCAGCGCCGGCCCTCCTTGCGGTGCTCCGGCAGCCAGCAGGCGTCCCAGGGCGGATCGCCGCGGAAGCGCTCGGCCAGGAAGTCGACGAAGAGCCGGACCTTGGCGGCGAGGTGGCGGTTGACCGGGTAGACGGCGTGGATCGTCAGCTCGGGCATCTTCCAGTCCGGCAGCACGACGCGCAGCGATCCCTCCGCGAGGTCGGCGCCGATGGCGAAGGTCGGCAGCAGCACGATCCCCTGTCCGGCGATGGCGGCGGCGCGTAGCGCGTCGCCGTTGTTGGAGACGAAGTTGCCGGTCGCCGGCACCACCATCTTGGTCCCGTCGGGGCCCGTCAGATGTACGTCGTCGCCGACCGACGAATAGGCGTAGCTGAGCCAGTTGTGGCGGCGCAGGTCGTCCGGATGGGCGGGCTCGCCGCGCGCCGCGATGTAGGCGGGGGCCGCGCACAGCACGAGGCGGGCGGGCGCCAGCCGGCGGGCGATCAGGGCCGAGTCCTGCAGGATTCCGATGCGGATCACCAGGTCGAAGCCGTCCTCGACCAGGTCGACGATGCGGTCGGAGAGCGTCAGGTCGACGCGCAGGTCCGGGTACTGCGCCTGGAAGATGGCGAGTGCCGGCGACAGGTGGCGCACGCCGAACCCGGTCGAGCAGTTGAGGCGCAGCGTGCCGCGGGGTGCTGTCTGCAGCGCCGCCGTCAGATCCTCCGCTTCCGCGATCTGCGCCAGCACCTCGCGTGCCCGCTCGAAATAGGCGCGTCCCGCTTCGGTCAGGTTGAGCCGGCGCGTCGTCCGCTGCAGCAGGCGCGCGCCGAGGCGATCCTCCAGCGCGCCCACATGCTTGGACACCATCGCACGCGACAGGCCGAGGCCGTCCGCGGCAGCCGCGAAGCTGCCCGCCTCCACGACCTTGACGAAGGCTTCCATGCTCTGGAGCCGGTCCATGCCTGCCTCTGGATTGTCAACTGATGCGAACGAATGTGTTCCGATCTGGTCGGATTATCAATCCCGAGGTCGAAGAGTACCTCTTGCGCATCGCCACGGGGCAAAGCCCCCGGGCCGGAACCAGAGAGAAGGAACCTGACGATGACCAATCTTCGCACGCTCGCCGCCGCCGCCGTCGTGGCGCTCGCCACTGTTTCCGCCCCGGCGCTGGCCGGTGGCCTGGACGAGGGCAAGTACGGCGCCAATCTCGACGAGGGCAAGTACGGCCAGAGCCTGGACGAGGGGAAGTTCGGCGCGAACCTCGACGAGGGCAAGTACGGCCGCAACCTCGACGACGGCAAGAACGGCGCCAACCTGGACGAGGGCAAGTACGGTCAGGTCGCCATCGACCCCCGCTGACCGTACGAGACCGACGCTGCGAACGGCTCGGGGCGGGGGCATTAGCTCCCGCCTCGCCGATCCCTCCAGGAGGCTCCAGTGAACGACATCCGTCCCGCCGACGCGGCAGCGACCCTGCTCCGGGTCTCGCTCGGCGTCCTCTTCCTCGCGCATGCGGGGCTGAAGGTCTTCGTATTCACCGTGCCCGGCACGGTGCAGTTCTTCCAGTCGATCGGCTATCCCGGCTACTTCGCCCATCTGGTGATCCTGGCCGAGGCGGTGGGCGGTCTCGCCCTGATCGCCGGCCTGTGGAGCCGCTGGGTGTCGCTCGCCCTGGTGCCCGTCCTGATCGGCGCCACGGTGCAGCACCTGGGCAATGGCTGGGTCTTCACCGCGACCGGCGGCGGCTGGGAGTTCCCCGCCTTCTGGACGGTGGCGCTGCTGGTGCAGTCGCTGCTGGGTGACGGCGCCTGGTCGATGCGGTCTATCGTGACCGGCAACAATCCGCGGCGGCTCGCTCTCCAGGGGTGACCCGCCGTCGGGACGAGGAGTGCCCGACCATGAACCCTTCGAACACCGGTCCGATGCCCTCCCTCTTCCTCTCGCACGGTGCGCCGACGCTCGTCGTCGGCGCATCGCCCGCGAAGGCCTTCCTGGCCGATCTCGGCCGCCGCATCGGCCGGCCGCGCGCCATCCTCGCGGCGAGCGCCCATTGGGAGACCGGGACGCCGCGGGTCGGCGGCGCCGCACACCCGGCCACCATGCACGACCTCTGCGCCCAGTGCCGCGACCTGCAGCGGCTCGCCTATGCGGCGCCGGGCGACCCGGCTCTGGCCCGTCGCGTCGCCGATCTCCTGGCGGATGCCGGCCTGCCGGCCGCGGTCGACGGCGACCGCGGGCTCGACGTCGGCGCCTGGACGCCCTTGCTCCTGATGTATCCCGATGCCGGCGTGCCGGTCGTGCCGCTCTCAATCCAGCCCGCGCGCGATCCCGCCTACCACCTGGCGCTCGGCCGAGCGCTGCGGCCGCTGCTGGACGAGGGCGTGCTGGTGATCGGCTCCGGCTCCGCCACGCACAACGTCGCCGCCTATCACGGCCGCGCCGAGGATGCGCCCGCACCGGAATGGGTGACGCGCTTCCAGGACTGGCTGGCCGACCGCCTGTCGGCGGGCGACCTGCCGGCCGTGCTCGATGCGCGCCGCGGCGGCCCGGCGGGCCGCGAGAACCATCCCACGGCCGAGCACCTGCTGCCGCTCTACGTGGCGCTGGGGGCGGCCGGCCCCGACGCGGCGGCGCGCCGCATTCATCGCAGCCACACTTACGGCGTGCTCGCGATGGACGCCTATTCCTTCACGCCCGCGGCGGCCGCAGACCGCCTCGCCGCCTGACCCGAGCCTCCGGAGGAGGTTTCCATGTTCCAGCCGCCGCTCTTCCTGTCGCACGGCTCGCCGATGCTCTACCTGACCGATTCGCCGGCGCATCGCTTCCTGGCCGGCCTCGGCACCATCGTCGGCACGCCCACGGCCATCGTCGTCGCCTCGGCCCATTGGGAGACCGACCGGCCGCTGGCCGGCGCCGCCGCGGCACCGCGCACGATCCACGACTTCGGCGGCTTTCCGGACGCGCTGCATCGCGCCCGCTACCCGGCACCCGGCGCGCCCGAGCTGGCGGCGCGCGTCGCCGGCCTGCTGACCGATGCGGGGCTGCCGGCCGGCGTCGATACGGGCCGCGGCCTCGACCACGGCGCCTGGGTCCCGCTCTCGATCGCCTTCCCGGCGGCCGAGGTGCCGATCGTGCCGCTCTCGATCCAGCCCGACCGCGACGCCGACCACCACATCGCGGTCGGCCGCGCGCTACGGCCGCTCGCCGACGAGGGCGTGCTGGTCGTCGGCTCGGGCGCGCTCACCCACAACCTCTACGCGCTCGATCGCGGCGCCGCACCCGATCTCGGCGCCGGCCCCGCCTGGGTCGCGGGCTTCCGCGCGTGGATCGCCGCGCGTGCCGCGGCCGGCGACGCCGCGGCGCTCGCTCGCTGGCGGGACGAGGCGCCGGCGGCCGAGGTCGCCCACCCGACCGACGACCACTTCCTGCCGTTCTTCGTGGCGCTCGGCGCCGCCGGCCCCGACGCGATCGGCCGGCGCATCCATGCCAGCGTCGAGTACGGCGCGCTCGCGATGGACGCCTACCAGTTCATCCCGCGCGCGCTCTCGCAGCCGCTGGCGGCGTGAGCTGTCGAACAGGAGCGGGTTCCTCGTCCTGAGCCTGTCGAAGGACGAGGCTCTCCGGCCGGCGCGACCTCACCCTTCGACAGGCTCAGGGTGAGGAAAGGTCTTCGATATCAGTAACTAAGAGGCGTCACAGGCGCTGGCCGCTCGACCCGTCGAAGAGGTGGATTCGGGCCGGTGGCAGGATGACCGGCAGGCGTTCGCCGGGGCGCACCTGCACGGCACCGTCGATGCGCGCCAGCACGCCGCCGGTGTCGCCGAGGCGGCCGTGGACGATGGTGTCGGCACCCAGCAGCTCGACCAGGTCGACCGAGAGATCGGCCGTCGACGTGCCCCCTTCGGCGAGCTGGATATGCTCGGGGCGCAGGCCGACGGTGACCGGCCGGCCCGCCGCCGCACCATGGCGCTCGGCGAGCGGCGCGGAGACGCCGCCCGGCATGGCGACGGACTTGCCGTCGGCGGCGACGGTGCCCATCACGAAGTTCATGGCGGGCGAGCCGATGAAGCCGGCGACGAACTGGGTGGCCGGGTTCTCGTAGAGGGCGATCGGCGTGCCGATCTGCTCGGCCCGGCCGGCGTTCATGACGATCAGCCGGTCGGCCAGCGTCATCGCCTCGACCTGGTCGTGCGTCACGTAGATCGAGGTGGTCCGCAATTGCTGGTGCAGCTTGCGGATTTCTACCCGCATCTGCACGCGCAGCTTCGCGTCCAGGTTGGACAGCGGCTCGTCGAACAGGAAGACCGCCGGGTCGCGGACGATGGCGCGGCCCATGGCGACCCGCTGCCGCTGTCCGCCGGAGAGCTGGCGCGGGCGGCGTTCCAGCAGCGCCTCGATCTGCAGGATGGCGGCCGCCCGGTCGACCCGCTCGCGGATCTCGGTCTTCGACAGGCCGCGGATCTTCAGGCCGTAGGCCATGTTCTCGAAGACCGACATGTGCGGGTAGAGCGCGTAGTTCTGGAACACCATCGCGATGTTCCGGTCCTTGGGCTCGACCTTGTTGACGACCTTGCCGTCGATCGCGATCTCCCCCTCGGAAACCTCCTCCAGGCCGGCGATCATGCGCAGCAGGGTCGACTTGCCGCAGCCCGACGGGCCGACGATGACGACGAACTCGCCGTCGGGGATCAGGCAGTCGACGCCATGGATCACCGCGGTGGAGCCGAACCGCTTCTTGACGCCGCGCAGGCTGACCTCGGCCATCCGTGCCCCTCTATTTCTCGCTGTCGACCAGGCCCTTGACGAACCAGCGCTGCATCACGACCACGACGAATACCGGCGGGATCATCGCCAGCATCGTCGTCGCCATGACCAGCGGCCACTCGATCTGGTCGTCGCCGGCCGCGAGCATGCGCTTGATGCCGATCACGATCGTGTCCATGCGGTGGTCGGTCGTGATCAGCAGCGGCCAGAGATACTGGTTCCAGCCGTAGATGAAGAGGATGACGAAGAGGGCGGCGATGTTGGTGCGCGACAACGGCACCAGCACGTCCCTGAAGAAGCGCATCGGCCCGGCGCCGTCGATCTTCGTCGCCTCGACCAGCTCGTCCGGCACGGTCATGAAGAACTGCCGGAAGAGGAAGGTCGCCGTGGCGGACGCGATCAGCGGCACCGTCAGCCCGCCGAAGCTGTTCAGCAGCTCGAGGTCCGACACGACCTTGAAGGTCGGCAGGATGCGGACCTCGACCGGCAGCATCAGCGTGACGAAGATCATCCAGAAGAAGACCATCCGGAACGGGAAGCGGAAATAGACGACCGCGAACGCCGACAGCAGCGAGATGACGATCTTCCCGACCGCGATCACCAAGGCCATGATCAGGCTGTTCCACAGCATGCCCATGACGGGCGTCGCGTTCATCTTGGTGCCGTGGAAGAGGGCGGTCGAATAGTTCTCGACGAGATGACGCCCGGGGATGAGCGTCATCGGCGCGTCCAGCACTTCCTTCAGCGTCAGGCTGGAGGCGACGAAGGTGACCCAGATCGGGAAGGCGACGACCGCCACGCCCAGGATCAGGATGGCGTGGGTCACCCAGGTTCCGATGCCCTGCTTCTCGACCATCAGTAATGCACCCGCCGCTCGACCCAGCGGAACTGGACGATGGTCAGCACGATGACGATCGCCATGAGGATGACCGACTGCGCCGCGGAACTGCCGAGGTCGAGCGCCTCGAAGGCGTCATAGTAGACCTTGTAGACGAGAATCTCGGTGGCGCGCGCCGGCCCGCCCGACGTCACGGCATGGATGATGCCGAAGGTGTCGAAGAAGGCGTAGACGACGTTGACGACCAGGAGGAAGAAGGCGGTCGGCGAGAGCAGCGGCAGCACGATCGTCCGGAAGCGGCGGCCGGGGCCGGCACCGTCGATGGCGGCCGCCTCGATCAGCGAGCGCGGGATCGCCTGCAGCCCGGCCAGGAAGAAGATGAAGTTGTAGCTGATCTGCTTCCAGGTCGCGGCCAGCACGACGAGGATCATCGCCTCGGTGCCGTTCAGCAGGTGATTCCAGCCGTAGCCGAGGAACTTGAGGAAGTTCGCGACGCTGCCGATGGTCGGGTTGAAGAGGAACATCCACAGCACGCCGGCCACCGCCGGGGCCACCGCATAGGGCCAGATCAGCAGCGTCTTGTAGACCGTGGCGCCGCGGATCACCCGGTCGGCAGCCACCGCCAGCAAGAGGGCGGTCCCCAATGCCAGCGCCGCGACCGAGATGCTGAAAACGGCGGTCGTCCACAGCGAGGCGAGGTAGCCCGGGTCCTCGAAGATCGCGGCGAAGTTGTCGAGGCCGACGAAGCGCGTGCGCAGCCCGAACGGGTCCTGCCGCTGCACCGACTGGTAGATGGCCTGGCTGGCGGGCCACAGGAAGAAGACGACCGTCACCACGATCTGCGGCGCTACCAGCAGGTAGGGCAGCACCTTGCTGTTATAGGTGACGCGCGTGCGCATGGGCGGGACGGGTCCGTGCCGGGCCGCCCCCGGCTGGGGACGGCCCGGACGCGGCGCCGGCTACTTGTTGTCGCGCTCGAACTGCCGCAGCAGGGCGTTGCCGCGCTGCACGGAAGTGTCGAGGGCGGCCTTCGCCGTCTTCTTGCCGGCGAACACCGCTTCCATCTCCTCCTCGAAGATGTCGCGGATCTGCACGAGGTTGCCGAACCGGATGCCCTTGGAGTTGGCGGTCGGCGGGTTCAGCGTCATCTGCTTGTTGGCGATCTCGAAGCCGGGGTTCTTGTCGTAGAAGCCCTGCTTCTTGGTCAGCTCGTACGCCGCCAGCGTGATCGGCAGGTAGCCGGTGCGCTGGTGCGAGGCGGCCTGCACCTCGGGCCGCGAGATGTAGTTGAAGAACTCGGCGACGCCCTTGTACTCGTTCTTCGTCTTGCCGCCGAGCACCCACAGGGTGGCGCCGCCCAGGATCGAGTTCTGCGGCCCGCCGTTCGGGCCCTTCGTCAGGTCGGGCCAGTACGGCATCATGCCGAAGCCGACGTCGAACTACGCGGTCTTGAGGATGCTGGAGAGACCGGCCGAGGACTGGAGATACATCCCGCACTCGCCGTTGGTGAACTTGACCTGGCTGTCGCCACGGCGGCCGCCATAGTCGAATTCCTTGGTCTTCTGCATCTCGGCGATGCGCTCGAGATGGGTGACATGCGCCGGGCTGTTGATCCGGAACTCGGTGCCGAGGCCGCCGAAGCCGTTCTCCAGCGTCCCGAACGGCAGGTTGTGCATGGCCGAGAAGTTCTCGAGCAGCACCCAGGACGGCCATGCCGTCGATATGCCGCAGGGCACGCCCGAGGCCTGCAGCTTCTTGGCGGCCTCGCGCACCTCCGGCCAGGTCGCCGGCGCCTTGTCCGGCAGGCCCGCCTTCTTGAAGGCGTCCTTGTTGTAATAGAAGATCGGCGACGAGCTGTTGAGCGGCAGCGACAGCATCTTGCCGTCGGTCGTCGTGTAGTAGCCGACGACAGCCGGCAGGTAGACGCTCGAGTCGAACTTGACGCCCGCCTCCGCCATCACTTCGTAGACTGGCTTAACGGCGCCCTTGGCGGCCATCATGCTGGCGGTGCCGACCTCGAACACCTGGATGATGTGGGGGGCTTTGCCGGCGCGGAAGGCGGCGATGGCGCCGGTCATGACCTCGGTGTAGTTGCCCTTGTTGACGGCCACGACCTTGTAGGCCTTCTGGCTGTCGTTGAAGCCCTTGGCCAGGTCGTCGACCCATTCGTTGAGCGCGCCGCCCATGGCGTGCCAGAACTGGATCTCGGTGGGCTGCTGCGCGGCGGCGGTGCCCGCCGTCAGCGCGCAGGCGGCCGCAGCCGCGAGCAGGGTCCTGCGGTCGATCATGTCGATCCTTCCCTTCCGCTAAATAGTTGATACGGCGCGTTCTTTCGCGGCCTTGGTTAGCGCCTTCGGCGAACCGGATCATGTTATTTTAGTGAACCTTTAATGACAAGCTGCCCACGCAACCGGCACGCAACGCCGCTGGCGGTGGAAACGCCGTGCTGATACCATCGGCTTATCCAATGATTCTGCCATGCGGAACCTGAGGTTCGACGGATTGGAGCTGCCGGTACGGCTCAAGGTTCATCCGCGAGCCTGCCGGATCGTTCTCCGCGTCGACCCCCAGGATGCCGCCGTCGATCTGGTGCTGCCGCGTGGCGTGCGGCTGGCCGAGGCGTTCGAGTTCGCGCGCAGCAAGGGCGAATGGATTCGCCGCCGCATCGAGGCGCTGCCGCCCCGCGTCCCCTTCGCCGACGGGCACACCATCCCCGTGCTGGGCTTCGAGCGGACGATCCGCCATCGCGGCCTGCGCTGCCGCGACGCCCGCGGCGTGGTGTGGATGGAGCCGGGCGAGCTGCATGTCGTGGGCGACCCGACGCATGTGCCGCGGCGCATCGCCGACTGGCTGCGCCTGCGCGCCCGCGACGACTTCGCGCGCCGCGCCCGCCAGTTCGCCGACGAGCTCGGCCGGCCCGTCAAGCGGGTGATCGTGCGCGACACCAAGAGCCGCTGGGGAAGCTGCGCCGTCGACGGGACGCTGTCCTTCTCCTGGCGGCTGATCCATGCGCCGCGCTTCGTCATCGACTACGTCGTGGCCCACGAGGCGGCGCATCTGATCGAGATGAACCATTCCCGACGCTTCTGGTCGATCGTCGGGCGGCTGATCGGCGATGCCGACCGGCCGCGTGCCTGGCTGCGCGACGAAGGCGGCACCCTGTTGCGCTACGGCTGAAACCGCCTCCCTGTCTGCCGCCCCCGCCGGCCGCGCCCGCGGACCGGCATCATCCTTGCCTGAGACCCGCCCCATGCTGCGTGCCGGCACGCCGTCCGCCCTCGTCCTCCTCACGGCGCTCGCCACGCTCACGTCGATCTCGATCGCGATCTACGTGCCGGCGATGCCCGCCCTGGCCGCCGATCTGGCGGCGCCCATGGCGATGGTGCAGCTCACCGTATCCGTCTTCCTGGTCGGCATCGGCCTCGGGCAGCTCCTCTACGGGCCGGCGTCCGACCGCTTCGGCAGGCGCCGGCCGCTGCTCTTCGGCCTCGTCGTCTACGGCCTGGGCTCGGCCGCCTGCGCCATGGCGCCCTCGATCGAGCTGCTGCTCGTCGGCCGTGCCTTCCAGGCGGCCGGCGCCTGTGCCGGGATGTCGCTGGTGCGCGCCATCGTGCGCGACACCTATCCGCGCGAGCGCATGGCGTCGGCCCTGTCGCTGATCACCGGCGCCACGGCCATCTCGCCGGCGCTGGCCCCCATCCTCGGCAGCCAGATCTTCCTGGCCTTCGGCTGGCGGGCGGACTTCCTGTTCCTCGCGGGCTTCGCCGTCCTCCTCCTGCTGGCGGCGCCGACCATGCTGCCGGAGACCAACCGCAACCGCGATCCGACGGCGCTGGCGCCGGGCCGTCTCGCCCGGAACTACGGCGGACTGCTCGCCAACCGCATCTTCCTCGGCCACATGGTTGCCGGCGGTGCGGCGCTGGCCGGCATCTTCGCCTATACCGTCGCCGCACCCTTCATCCTCGTGGAGCGGCTGGGGGTGCGCCCCGACCACTTCGCCTACCTGATGATCTGCACCACCACCGCATACGTCACGGGCACGATGCTGGCACCACGCCTGGCGCGGCGCATCGGCCTGGAACGGGCGCTGCGCTGCGGCGCCGCCATCTGCCTCGCGGGCGGGCTCGCCATGGCCGTGGTGGCGGCGACGGGCGCGGTCTCGGTCGCCGGCGTGGTCGGGGTCATGACCTTCTACATGATCGGGATGGGGACGGCGCTGCCGCTGTCGATGGTAGGCGCGATCGGCCCGTTCCCGCGCATGGCAGGCGCTGCCTCGGCGCTCGTCGGTGCCGGACAGATGGTCGGCAGCGCGGTCGCCAGCGCCGCCTCGGCGTCGGTCGCCGGCTGGGGCGTCGCCGGGCTCGCCCTTGTCCTGGTCGCCACCGGCGTCACGGCGGTCGCCGCGGCGCTGCTGCTCGTCCGGGCGCCCGATGCCGGCGCCTGAGGCGCCGCCGCGGCGCGGCCTCGTCGTCCTCGTCACCGCGCTGGTGGCGCTGGGGCCGCTCTCGACCGATCTCTACCTGCCGTCGCTGCCGGCCCTCACCCGGGCGCTCGGCAGCGACGTCGCCACGGCGCAGCTCACCCTCAGCTTCTTCCTCGTCGCATTCGCCTGCTGCCAGCTCATCTGCGGCCCGCTCTCCGACCGCTTCGGACGCCGGCCGGTCGTCGTTGGCGGCCTCCTCGTCTACCTCGCCGCGACGCTGGCCTGCATGGCCGCGCCCTCGATGGAAGCACTGATCGCCGCCCGCTTCTTCCAGGCGGTCGGCGGCTGTGCCGGCCCCGTGCTGGGCCGCGCCATCGTGCGCGACATATGGGGCCGCGAGCGCGCGGCCCAGGTCCTGGCCTATGTCGGCGCGGCCATGGCGCTGGCCCCGGCGATCGGGCCGATCCTGGGCGGCATGGTCGAGGTGCGGTTCGGCTGGCGCGCCAACTTCGCGCTCCTGCTGACCTACGCCCTGCTTCTGCTCGCGGCCGTGCTGGCGACGCTGGAGGAGAGCAACCGCAACCGCGACCCGGGCGGGTTGGCGCCGGGCCGGCTGATCCGCGGCTACGCCGGCTTCCTCGGCGATCGCCGCTACCTCGGCTATGCCGGCGCGGTGGCGCTCGGCTACTGCGGCCTCTTCGCCTTCATCTCCGGCTCCTCGCATGTGCTGATCGACGTGATCGGCCTCACCCCGGACCGCTACGGCTGGTGCTTCGGGGCGGTCGTCGCCGGTTATGCCATCGGCACGACGTCGGCCGGGCGCCTGACGCGCCGGCTGGGGATCGACCGGATGATCGGCATGGGGGCGGCGCTGGCCGCCGCCGGCGGGATCGTCATGGCCGCGCTCGCGTGGTCCGGCATCGCGACGGTGGCGGCGATCGTGGCGCCGTCGTTCCTCTACGCGGCCGGCATCGGCATGGTGTTCCCCAATGCCCAGGCGGGTGCCATGGGGCCGTACCCGACCCGGGCCGGCGCGGCGGCGGCGATGGTCGGCTTCCTGCAGATGGGCCTGGGCGCCGTCGCCGGCATCCTGGTCGGCCACGCCTTCGACGGCACCCCCGTGCCGATGGCGACGGCGATCGGCCTGGCCGGGATGGCGCTGCTCGCCGTGCGCCATCTGCTGCTGCCCCGAGCGGGTGCGGCTTGACGCCCGTCGCGGCCGGTTCCTACGATCCGCGCCGCAACGACGCGCGACGACCAGAAGGGGAGGCGAATGCGCGCGAGGGGAATGCGGCGGCCGGGGACGGTCGCGGCACGATGATGGTTTGGCTCCGGCGCAACTGGCGGCGGGCGGCGCTCTATGCCGCGGTCGCCGTCGTCTATCTCTTCATCCTGACGCCGGTCATCTTCGTCAGCTGGATCGCCTTCTTCAGCAACGAGATCGTGTCGTTCCCGCCGGACGGCTACACGCTGCGCTGGTTCGCCAACGCGTGGTCGCAGCGCGTCTTCGCGCGCGGCTTCGTCATGAGCCTGCAGGTCGCCTTCGTCGCCATGGTCATCGGCGTCTCGATCGGCACCCTGGCCGCCATCGCCATCGTCCGCTACCGCTTCCCGGGGCGCGAAGCGCTCAACATGCTGCTGCTGTCGCCCCTCATCGTGCCCGGTATCGTCGCGGGCACGGCGCTCTACATCTTCTACATCCAGGTCGACAACGCCTTCGACTTCCGCCTCCAGGCCACGCTGGAGGGGATGGTGGCGGCCCATGTCATGCTGACGATCCCCTGGACGGTGCGCCTCGTCAGCGCCAGCCTCGTCGGCATCGACCGCTCGGTCGAGGATGCGGCGATGAATCTCGGCGCCGACCGCTGGACGACCTTCCGCCGCGTCACCTTCCCGATGATGCGCGCAGGGCTCGTGGCGGCCGCCCTCTTCAGCTTCATCACCTCCTTCGAGAACCTGGAGCTGACGCTGCTGCTGGTCGGGCCGGGGCGCACGACCCTGCCGATCGCCATCCTCCAGTACCTGGAGTTCAAGGTGGACCCGACCATCGCCGCGGTCTCCTTCGTCCAGATCGTCCTGATCGGCACGCTGATGCTGATCACCGACCGCTTCGTGAAGCTGAGCCGGGTGGTGTAGGGCCATGTCGCAGGTATCCCTTCGCCGCCTCGTCAAGCGCTTCGGCGCGGTGACCGCGGTCGACGACGTCTCGCTCGAGGTGCGCGAGGGCGAGCTGGTGGCGCTGCTGGGCCCTTCCGGCTGCGGCAAGACCACGACCCTGCGCATGATCGCCGGCTTCATCGCCGCCACCGAGGGCCGCATCCTCATCGGCGACCGCGACGTCACCGACCTGCCGCCCTACCGGCGCAACACCGGCATGGTGTTCCAGGGCTATGCGCTCTTCCCGCACATGACGGTGGCGCAGAACGTCGCCTTCGGGCTGGAGATGCGCAAGGTCGCCAGGGCCGACATCGCGCCGCGCGTCGCCGAGGCGCTGCGCCTCGTCCGCCTCGACGGCTACGGCGAGCGCATGCCGCGCCAGCTCTCGGGCGGCCAGCAGCAGCGGGTTGCGCTCGCCCGCGCGCTGGTCATCCGGCCCGAGGTGTTCCTGCTGGACGAGCCGCTCTCCAATCTCGACGCCAAGCTGCGCCTCAGCGTGCGGGTCGAGATCCGCCAGCTCCAGCAGTCGCTCGGCCTGACCACCGTGTTCGTGACCCACGACCAGGAGGAGGCGCTGACGCTGGCCGACCGCCTCGTGGTCATGAACCAGGGCACGGTGCAGCAGATCGGCTCGCCCGAGGAGCTCTACGAGCGCCCCGCCAACCACTTCGTCGCCGACTTCATCGGCCGCTCCAACTTCCTGGAGGGCCGGGTGACCGCACCCGGCGTCTTCCGCACGAAGGGCGGTCTCGACGTCGCGTTCGCCGACCACGGCAGCGGCCCGCGCGCCGACGGCGTGCTGGCGATCCGGCCGGAGAAGGCGCATCTGGGTCCGGCCGGGGAGGCGGGGCCGAACCGCTTCCGCGCGACCATATCCTTCGTCACCTATCTGGGTGCGGCGACCGAGATCCGCGTGCGGCTCGCGTCGGGCGAGGAGATCGCGGTTACGCGCCCGAACGCGACGCCGGTCGGCGAGGGCGGGACGCGGCCGCCGGCGCTGGGTGACGACGTGACGGTCGGCTGGTCGCCGGCCGCCGCCCTGTTGCTCGCGGCACCCGCCGCACGATGAACTGATCACGCCACCATGACCACGGGAGGTCGACATGAGCGGGACGTATGACGTGAGGAACCTGCCGCTGACGCGGCGCTCCGTGCTCGCCGGTGCGGGTGCCGCCGCCGTGGCGGCGGGCATGCCCTGGCCGGCCGTCGCCAAGGGCCAGGTCGTCGTCGGCACCTGGGGCGGCGACTACCAGGCGCTGCTGACCGCCAACTTCGAGAAGCCCGTCCTCGACAAGAAGGGCATCGAGGTCGTGCACGACGTCGCCAACGCGCCGCCGCGCAAGACCAAGCTGATCGCCGAGCGCGCGAGCCGGCGCGGCACCATGGACGTCGCCTGCCTCTCCGACATCGACATGTTCGAGATGGCGCAGCTCTCGCTGTTCGACGACGTCGACATGGGCAAGGTCCCGAACGCCGCCAACGTCATCAAGCCGCTGCAGAAGAAGTATGCGGTGCCGCACATCTACAGCGGCAAGGTCATCGTCTACAATCCGGACAAGATGAAGCCCCAGTCGTTCAACGACCTGTGGGACCCCAAGTTCAAGGGCCGCATCGGCTTCGCCGACGGGCTCTACATGCAGGTCATCGAATCGGCCGCTCTCATCAACGGCGGCAAGATGACCGACTACGAGCCGGGCAAGGCCAAGCTGATGGAGCTGAAGAAGCTCGATCCCAAGGTCTATCCGTCGAACGAGACGCTGGCCGCCGGACTGAAGAGCGAGGAGGTGTGGGCGACCATCATGTGGCGCGCGCGGGGCTTCATGTGGAAGAAGGCCGGCATCCCGCTCGCGACGGTGGCCCCGACCGAGGGCGCCACGCCGATCATCTTCGAGGCCGCCGTGCCGAAGAATGCCCAGAACAAGGACAATGGCTGGGCCTATCTCGACGCCATGCTCGATCCGGGCGGGCAGGTGCTGTTCGCCGACAAGATGGGCTACGTGCCGACGGTGACCAACGCCAAGCTGCCCGACGATCTCGCCGCCGAGATCGGCTTCACCGACGCCGAGCAGGCGAAGTTCAACATCCCCGACTACGACTACATCGCCAAGAACAACGCCCAGATGCTGGAATGGTGGAACAAGAGCTTCAAGGCCTGAGGCCGCCCCGGGCGCAGCCAGGGCCGGGACGCAAGTGACCGCCATCGCCGACGATACCGCGGGGAGGACCCGGCGCTCGATCGTGCCCGTGCTGATCGGGCCGGCGACGCTGCTCGTCCTCCTCGCCCTCGTGCTGCCGATGGCGATCCTCTTGCGCTACAGCCTGAACCGCTTCGTGCCGGGCCAGTTCATGGTCGAGGCGGTGGTCGTCGACAACTACGTCAAGTTCTTCACCGATCCCTACTACATCAACGTGCTGTGGACGACGGTGAAGGTGGCGATCGCCTGCACCGTCGTCAGCCTCGTGCTGGCCTTCCCCGTCGCCTACTTCCTCGCCCGCACGACCAGCCGCTGGAAGAGCCTGCTCGTCATCCTCGCGGTCTTCCCGCTGATGGTCGGCAACGTCGTGCGCGCGGCCGGCTGGATGGTCGTGCTCGGGAACGAGGGGATCGTCAACGCCGTGCTGCTGAAGCTGGCCCTGGTGTCCGAACCCGTTAAGCTGCTCTACACCCCCTTCGCGGTGGTGGTCGGCATTGTCGCGGTCGTGCTGCCCTACATGATCCTGACCTTGCAGAGCGTGCTGGAAGGCATCGACTACTCGGTCGAGGAAGCGGCCCTCAATCTCGGCGCCGGCCCCGCGCGCACCTTCTGGCGCATCGTCCTGCCGCTCGCCATGCCGGGGGTGCTGGCCGGCACGGTGCTGGTCTTCATCCTCTGCATGAACGCCTATGCGACGCCGGTGCTGCTGGGCGGCCCGCAGTTCAAGATGATGGCGCCCGCCCTCTACGACCAGATCGCGCGGTCGACCAACTGGCCCTTCGGGGCCGCACTCGCCTTCGTCCTGATGACGGCGACGATGGCACTGACTATCGTGTCGACGGTCTTCCTGCAGCGGCGCATCCGCCGCTAGGTCTTCCCACCCGGAGGGTTCGCCCATGGAACGAGGCATGGTCGTCGCGCCGCAGAGCGATGCGGCGGAAGTCGGCGCGCGCATCCTGATGGACGGCGGCAACGCCGTCGACGCCGCCGTCGCCACCGCCTTCGCCCAGGGCGTGATGGACCAGATGATGTGCGGCATCGCCGGCTTCGGCGCGGGGCACGTCTACCTGCCGGGGCAGGGTGTGCACGCCGTCATCAACTTCTTCTCCAAGGCGCCGCTCGCCGTTAAGCCCGGCATGTGGCGCGACCTGCTGGAGTACGAGACGCGCGACGGCTTCGGCTTCGTGCTGAAGGGGCGGGTCAACGACCTGGGATACCAGTCGGTGGCGGTGCCGGGCACGATCCGCGGCCTGCACGGCATGCACAGCCTCTACGGCCGCATGCCCTGGGCCGAGGTGGTGCTGCCCGCCGCCCGCATCGCCGAGAGCGGCTACCGCATCACCCCCGGCGTCTACGACTACTGGACGAAGATCGAGAACATGGGGCGCGTCGAGATCATCGAGCGCCTGCGCTTCACCAAGGAATACGCCTCGCTCTTCTTCGGCGCGGACGGCCAGTGCCTGCCGGTCGGTACGACCGTGAAGAACCCGGACTACGGCCGCTCGCTGCGCAGCATCGCCGCCGACGGCCCGGAGGCCTTCTATACGGGCGCCATCGGCAAGGCGATCGCGGCCGACTTCGCGAAGAACGGCGGGCTGCTGGCCCAGGAGGACCTCGATACCTACAAGGCGGAGTGGACGCCGCCCGTGTGGGGCAGCTACCGGGGCTTGCGCGTCGCCTCCAACCCGCCGCCCGGCTGCGGCGCGATGCTGCTGCGCATGCTGCACATCCTGGAGCATTTCGACCTGAAGTCGCTCGGCCTCAACACGCCCGAATACATCCGCGTGGTGTCCGAGGCGATGAAGCGCGCCCAGGTTATCAAGGACCGCGACATCGGCGACCCCGACTTCGTCGACATCCCGGCCGAGCAGATCTTCGACCGCGAGGCGGCGCGCGCCGATGCCGAGGCGATCCGCCGCGGCGAGATCGCCTCGGTGCCGCGCGCCATGCCGCCCGCCAAGGAGGCGGCCGACACCACCCATCTCTGCACGCTCGACGCCGAGGGCAATACGGTCAGCCTGACGCATACGCTGGGCATGCAGTCCGGCGTCATCACCCCGGGCCTGGGCTTCATGTACAACGGCGCCATGGCGATGTTCGACCCGCGGCCGGGCCGTTCCCAGTCGCTGGAGCCGGGCAAGCGCCGCGTCAGCTCGATGTCGCCGTCGATCCTCTTCAAGGGCGACAAGCCGTTCCTGATCCTGGGCGCCCCCGGCGGCTCGAACATCCCGATGGGCGTGCTGCAGGTCATCCTCAACGTCGTCGACCACGGCATGTCGGTGGTCGAGGCGGTGATGGCGCCGCGCTTCTCGGCGACCGGCGATGCGATCGACGTGGCCGCACGCATCCCGGTCTATGTCTGCGACGAGCTGGCGAAGAAGGGCTACCGCACGATCCGCAGCGTGCTGCCCTACATCTGCGCGCGCGTCCACGCGATCATGATCGACGACGGCCGCGTGACGGGCGCCGCCGATCCCTCGACCGGCGGGTCGGTGCTGGCGGCGTAGACGCCGGGCGGCGCGTCTACCGCCGATCGGCCAGGTCGTAGACGCGCTTGATCATCGCGAAGATGTAGACGATCGCGGCGGCGGCGATGCCGAGGCCGAAGGCGTAGAAGCCCGGCTCGTGGACGGTG
>JBFWXJ010000037.1:0-23283 GCA_050187535.1 Alphaproteobacteria bacterium
TCATCTGAGCGCGCCGCGGGACCGAGCTGGGGTTCGCGTGGGGGTTGTCGAGTGGGCGGTGGCGGGGCTGACCCTGGCGATCGCGCGCCGGCGGGAGACGGAGCGCCGGGCGCTGCCGCCCAACCTGCCGGCGCTCTTCGCCGCGGGGGTGGCGCGCCACCGCGACGCTCCCTTCTGGCGCAGCGTCGACGGCGACGGCACGGTCCTGACCTACGGGGAGTTCGCCGCCCTGGTCGACCGCTGTGCGGCCGGCTTCGCGCGCTTCGGCATCGGGCGCGGGACGCATGTGGCGCTGGCGCTGCCGAACCTGCCGGTGGTGGGGGCGGCGTGGATCGCGCTGCAGCGGCTGGGTGCGGTCGCGATCGGGCTCAACGTCAACCTCGTGCCGCACGAGGTCGAGTACACGCTGCGGACCGCCGACGCCGCGGTTCTGATCGTCGACCGCGACTATCTCGGCATCTTCGACGGCATCGCGCCTGCCTCGGCGCCGGTGCCCGAGGAGCGGATCATCGTCCATGGCGCGCGCCCCGCGGGACGGCGCACGGGATGGGAGGACCTGATGGCGGCGGCCGACCGGCCGGTCGTGGGCCACTCGCCCGACCCGGCGGAGCTCGCCAGCATCATCTACACCTCGGGTTCGATGGGCCTGCCCAAGGCCGCGATGCTGCCGCATGCCTGGCACACGACGTCGGGCTGGGTCCGGGCGCGGCAGGGGCCGCCGGTCGCCAACATCCTCGTCGATTCGCCCTTCTACTACATGGCCGCGCAGTGGCGCTTCGCCATGGCGATGTACCTCGGTGCCGCCGTCTGCGTTGCCGCCAGGCCGACGCTGGCGCGCTATCTCGACCGGCTGCTCGACTGGGGCATCGACCACTGCTCGGCCTCGGCCCAGACTGCCAAGCTCGACGACGACCCGCGCTATGCCCGCCTCCGGCTCGGCTGGGTCACCTCCTCGGGCCTGCCGAAGGCGCTGCAGGGGCCGCTCGAGGCCCGGCTCGGCGCGCCCGTGCGCGAGATCTACGGGGCGACCGAGATCGGCTCGGCGGTGGTCATGCCGACCCTGGTGACGGACATGGTGGGGTCGGGCTCCTGCGGCATGCCCGACGCCTTCCGCCGCGTCCGCATCGTCGACGCGGATGGCAACGACGTGCGCCCGGGCGCGGCGGGCGAGCTGTGGGTGGCCGGGCAGGGCATCTCGCTCGGCTACTACAACAACCCTGAGGCGACGGCCGCCACCCATGCCGGCATCTGGTACCGCACGGGCGACCTCTTCGAGTGCGACGGGCGCGGCTTCTACTACTGGAAGAGCCGCATCAAGGACATCATCCGGCGCAGCAAGGAGAACATCTCCGCGGTCGAGGTCGAGACCGCGGTGCGCGCCATGCCGGAGGTGCAGGACGTCTGCGCGCTGCCGGTGCCGGACGACCACCGCGACGAGGAGGTGAAGATCTACGTGCAGCTCGTGCCGGGCGAGACGGCAGCCAGCGTGCCGCCCGCCCGCATCCTCACCTTCGCGCGTACCATGCTCGCCCCCTTCAAGGTGCCGCGCTACATCGAGTATGTGGCGGAGTTCGAGCGCACGGCCTCCAACAAGATTTCCAAGCTCGCGCTGCGCCGGAAGAAGGCGGACCTGCGCGAGGGGAGCTGGGACGCGGTCGCGGACCGCTGGCATTGATCGGGCACCGGCACTGATGCAACCGCTCGCGGGCCTCAAGGTCGTCGACTTCTCCACCACCCTGCCGGGGCCGCTCGCCACGCTGTGGCTGGCGGAGGCCGGCGCCCGGGTGGTCAAGGTCGAGCGCGCCGACGGCGGCGATCCCGGCCGCCACAACCGCCCCAGGGTCGGCGACGAGAGCCTGCAGTTCGCCATGCTCAACCGCGGCAAGCGCAGCCTCGCGGCCGACCTCAAGGACAAGGCTGCACTCGCCCGCGTCGCCGCCCTGGTCGCGGGTGCGGACGTGCTGGTCGAGCAGTTCCGCCCGGGCGTGATGGAGCGCCTCGGCCTCGGATACGCCGCGATGGCGGCGCGCAACCCCCGGCTCATCTACTGCTCGATCACCGGCTACGGCCAGGCCGGCCCGGCCGCCCAGCGCGCCGGGCACGACCTGGCCTATCTCGCGCGCAACGGCGTGCTGTCGCTGGGCGGCGGGACGAACGGCGAGCCGATCCTGCCGCCCGCCCTCATCGCCGACATCGGCGGCGGCACGTATCCCGCGGTCATGAACATCCTGCTGGCGGTGATCGAGCGCCGGGCGACGGGCCGGGGCCGGCATCTCGACATCGCCATGGCCGAGCAGGTCTTCCCCTGGATCTCGCGCCAACTCGCCGTCACGCTGCGCGAGGGCGCGCCCGCCCCCGGCCGCAGCAGCCATACCGGCGCCACGCCGCGCTACGGCCTCTATCGCACCGCCGACGGCGGCCATGTCGCGGTGGCGGCACTGGAGGAGAAGTTCTGGGCGAACTTCTGCCACGCCATCGAGCTGCCGCCTGATCTGCGCGCGGCCGGCGCCGACGCGGCGGCGGTCAAGGCAGGGATCGCCGCCCGCATCGCCGCGCGGCCGGCCGACGACTGGCGCCTGGCCTTCGCCGGCGACGACTTCTCGGTCGAGGTGGTGGCCGACCTCGGGGCCGCGATGGCCGACCCGCATTTCGCCGCGCGCGGCGTCTTCGCCCGCGTGCTGCGCTTGGCCAATGGCGAGGAATGCCCGGCCCTGCCGGTGCCGGTCGACCGCGGCTTCCTCGACGATGCCGTCCGGTCGGCGCCGGCGCTCGGCGAACTGGCACTGGGCGAGCTGGGGCCTGACGAAGACCCGTGGGAGGAGAGTGCCTCATGAAGATCGACCTCAACGCCGATATCGGCGAGGGCTTCGGCCCGTGGGGCTTCGGCGAGGACGAGGCGCTGCTGCAGACGATCTCCTCGGCCAATATCGCCTGCGGCTACCACGCCGGCGACGCGGAGATCATGGACCGCACGGTGGCGACCGCGGTCGCGCGCGGCATCGGCATCGGCGCCCATGTCGGCTTCCCCGATATGATGAGCTTCGGCCGTCGCAACATCCAGTTCGACCCGCACTCCTTCTCCAGGCACGTCGTCTACCAGCTCGGCGCCTTGGCCGGCTTCGCGCACCTCCATGGCGGCCGCGTGCGGCACATGAACTTCCACGGGGCGCTCGGCCACATGATCGCGCTGGACGAGCGCTTGGCCGAGGTCATGGTCGCCGCCATCGCGGAGTACGATCCGGGCATGGGCTTCTCGACCATCCCCGACGGCGAGACCATGCGGGCTGCCCGCCGCCACGGCATGCCCGCGGTCGGCTCCTTCTTCGCCGACCGCGCCTACGGCCCCGACGGCCGCCTCGTCGGCCGCAACCAGCCGGGTGCCGTCATTGCCGACAGCGAGCGGGTCGCCGCCCGCGTCATGCGCCTGCTCGACGACGGCACCGTCGAGACCACCGACGGACGCTCGCTCGCCATCAACGCCCGTTCCGTCCTCGTGCACAGCGACACACCGGGTGCCGCCGCCCACGCCCGCGCCATCCGCACCGCCGTCGAAGCCGCGGGCGGCACCATCGTCCCGGTCGCCGAGCTGTTCGCGGAGGCCGGGTAGCGGGCGGCGCCATGGGAGTCGAGAGCGAGATCGCGGGCGCGCTGCAGGCCAAGGCGGCGGCACTGGTCGCGCGCGACGCGGTGTGGCTGGCGGCGCTCATCGATCCGGGCTTCGTCTATGTCGACGCCGCGGGGCGGCGCTTCGAGCGCGAGGCCTATGTTGCGGCCTATGGCGGGGCGGGCGCGGTGCGCTTCCTGGCGCAGGCGGTCGATGAGCTGGACGTCCGCGACCTCGGCGGCTTCGCGGTCGCGACCATGCGCCTCGATGACCGCTTCGAGCGTGCGGGCGGCGTCTTCGCCGGTAGCTTCCGCTCCTTCTGTCTCTTCCGCCGCGCGGAAGCGGGCTGGCTGTGGTGCGGCGGCCAGACGATGGCTGCCGATCCGCCTTAGAGCTGAGCGGCGACGACGCGCACGAGCGCACCGGCGGCGACCGGGAGCAGCGGGTTGCGGCGGCTCAGCAGCACGAAGACCGCGGTGGCCGCACCGATCGCCAGCGTCAGGGCGTCCGGGCAGGCGGTGCGCATCATGACGGCGCCGGCGGCCGGCGTCAGGCCGAGCGCCCCATTGTTGCTGGCGCCGGGGCCGCTTCAGGGGACGCCGCTGATCGGGACGAAGGCAAGCTCCGTGACGGGCTCTACACGCTCCAGTGAGACGAATGTCGGATCGGCGGTAAGCGGTCCCTGCTCAATCATCAGGGCACGTCCTATGGCGCAGTAGGCCGCGGTCTGGAGTCGCGTTCCAGCAGCCACCAGCTCGTCATCGCGTCCGTCGTCTACCGAGATGCGCCGCAGAAACAGCTCATCGTCGCCGATGACGCGCGCGATCCTGCTACGCATAGACTGGATTGCGTCCGCGCTTTCGCGCAAGACGTCCACCGCAGCCTTTCGGTTGTCCAGCGCAAGCCAGATCGTCGACGTAAGGTAGGCTGCATCCGCAGCTGGCGCCACGCGTCAGCAGAAAAGTCAGGAGTTGCCCGCCGCCGACGGTTGCCACGCCACCAACCGCTGCCGCAGCGCCACCCAATGCCGCGCCGACATCGACGCCGGACTTCCGCAACGCTTCCGCCCGTTCAGCCGGCGTCCAGCCCTCCCATGCCTCCAGCCCCTTGCGAAGGATCGAGCCCTCGATCTTCCAGGCCGGCAAGGTCTTCGTTCGCTCGACCTTCGCGACGTCGAGATGCTGTGCGATCTCGGTAAGGACCTCGATCCACGCGGGACCGCTCGCTACTTGGCGTCGGAGATCATGACTACCCCATCACAAAACCTCCGCGGCGATTGCGGGCGCGTGGGGGGGCGAAGTCGCCATCGTCTGCAACCGCGTGCGCGGCATAGGCCCGGGAGGCGGCAAACGGCGACCACGAACCGTGCTGCTTCAGGATGCCGACGAGATCGCGAAGTGCATCATTCGGGAAGTGGCCCAGCAGCGTGGCCAGATCGTCGCTGAGCAGCGCATCTTGCGTCACGTGTCGCGCCCCGGCCGGCCACGAGGCGACCGGATGCTGGTGGAGCGTGGAAATCCCGTCTGCATCCGATACATCCTCTGCGACTGCAGTGACCCTGCGGACTGCGCTAGATTTGGCGAAGATACTATCCTATCACGCGAACTCCAGGGGCTGCTGCTCAACTGTCAGTGTGCGGCCAACCGTCGAGCTGAATGCCTGCCATGGCGGCGACTTCGGGCGCCCCACCGCGCTGCATCATTGCAGTTCGCGATTGAGCCGATGGACTCCTTCCCAATCCTCTCGACGTCTCGTTGAGACGATCGGCGGCTCGCGATGGCGCGTGTCGCGACCATTTACTTTTCTGAAACAGCATTTCAAAACCTGTGAGAACGCGGCAGGGGGGCGGCGATGATCGGATTTCGTGTGCTGAGGCGGCGGCGGGCGGTCTCGGCGGAGGTGGTGGCGCAGTTCCGGGGGGTGCCGGTTGCCAATGTCAGCGATTCGATGGCGCGGATGACGGCCGGCGGGGCGGGGTTGCGGCCGATGCATCGCGGTGGCGTGCTCGCGGGGCCGGCGGTGACGGTGAAGACGCGGCCGGGCGACAACCTGATGATCCACAAGGCCTTGGACATCGAGGCGCCGGGGGATGTCGTGGTGGTCGACGGCGGGGGGGACCTGACCAATGCCCTGGTGGGCGAACTGATGCTTCTCCATGCGCGGCAGCGCGGGCTGGCGGGGATCGTCATCCACGGGGCGGTGCGCGACAGTGCGTGGATCCGGGAGAACGACTTTCCGGTGTTCGCGGCCGGGGTCAGCCATCGCGGGCCCTACAAGGACGGGCCGGGGGAAATCAACGTGCCGATCGCGATCGCGGGCATGGTGATAGAGCCGGGCGATCTCGTGCTGGGCGACGACGACGGGGTGCTGGCGGTGCCCTTCGAGCATGCGGACGCGATCTTCGCGGCGGCCTCGGCCAAGCATGCGGCCGAGGAGAAGCAGATGCGGGCGATCGCCGAGGGGCGCAACGACCGGGCCTGGGTCGATGCCGCCCTGGCGAAGCTCGGCTGCGCCATCGAGGAGTAGTCGGGCCATGGCGCCGCAGAAGGCCAGGCCGCGGCCGAAGCTGGAAGGGGTCGCGGCGGCCGACCGCCTGCTGACGGTGCTGACCGCCTTCCGGCGCGGCGACGACGCGCTCGGGCTCTCGACGCTGGCCGAGCGCACGCGGCTGGTGAAGAGCACGATCATGCGGCTCTGCATCTCGCTGGAACGCTTCGGCCTGATCGAGCGGGTCGACGACGGGCGCTACCGGCTCGGCACCGAGGTGGCGCGGCTGGGCTCGGTCTATCTCCAGTCCTTCGCGCTCGAGGCCCATGTCATGCCGGCCCTGGAGCGGCTGGTCGCGGCCTCGGGCGAGACCGCCTCCTTCTACATCCGCCGCGGCCAGGAGCGGCTCTGCCTCTTCCGCGTCGATTCGCCGTCGCCGCTCAGGATGCATGTCCGACCGGGCGACCTCAGGCCGATGGACGGCTCCTCGATCGCCCAGGTGCTGCGCCGCTTCGACCCCGCCCAGCCGATCCCGCCGACCCGGTCGTCGCGCGGGCGCAAGGTGGCATTGCCGATCTTCTCCAGCGGCGTCACCGACCCGCACGTCGCCTCCATGTCGACGCCGGTCATGGGGGCGGGCGGGCGGCTGCTGGGCGCGCTCGCCATCACCGGCCCTGCCTCGCGCCTGACCAAGGCGCTCGCCGCGAAGCTGGCGCCGGCCCTCGAGACCGAGGCGGGGCTGCTGACGCGGGCCTTGGGCGGCGCGCCCGACGCGTAGGCGTGCCGCGGAGTTTTGAAACGGCGTTTCATTCCACCGTTTCGCGGGCGCCCGGCAAGTGCTATGTCGATGGGAGCGAAGGGCACCACCAGCAAGATGCCCGCTGCGGGTCGGGAGGAGAGGGCGGCATGGCGGCGACGGTCATCATCACGGGTGCGGCGCTCGCCCCGCCGGCGATGGCGCTGGCGGAAGAGCGCGGGGCGCGCGTCGTAACCGTCCGGCCCTACATGCCGCCGGCCGAGCTGGCCGTCCTCGTCGCGGCCGAGCGGGCGGACGCGATCATCGTGCGCCAGGCCGCGATCACCGACGCGGTGCTGGGTGCGGCACCCGGCCTCAAGGTCGTCGTCAAGCACGGCATCGGCGTCGACACGATCGACCTGGTCGCCGCCTCCCGCCGGCGCATCCCCGTGCTGATCACCCATGGCGCCAACGCCGAGTCCGTGGCCGAGCATGCGCTCGGCCTGATGTTCGCGGTCGCGCGGCGGACGGCGCTGCTCGACGCCCGCATGCGCGCCGGCCACTGGGACAAGGCGACCAGCTTCGGCATCGAGCTCTCCGGGCGCACGCTCGGCATCGTCGGGCTCGGCAGCATCGGCCGCATCCTGGCGGCGCTTGTCCGCCCGCTGCGCATGAAGGTGATCGGCTTCGACCCCTATCTCAGCGACGTCGTCGACGGCGTCGCGATGACGGCCGATCTCGACGATCTGCTGGCCCGCAGCGACGTCGTCTCGCTGCACGCGCCGCTCTCGGCCGCGAGCCGCAACCTGATCGACGCGCGCCGGCTCGCCCTGATGCGGGCCGGAGCCATCCTCGTCAACACCGCGCGCGGCGGGCTGATCGACCATGAGGCGCTCGCCGCCGCACTGGCCGCGGGCCGGCTGGCGGGGGCGGGGATCGACTGCTTCCCGGTCGAGCCGCCGCCTTCCGGCCATCCGCTCGCCGACGCGCCCAACGTGGTAATGACCCCCCATGTCGGCGCCAACACGCGCGAGGCGGCCGACCGCGTCGGCGTGATCGCCATGCAGCAGGCGCTCGACACCGTGGCGGGCCGGCCGTTCGACCCGCGCGCCAACGTCAACCCGGACCACGCGGCTGCCGCCGCCTGATCAGCGCGGCGTATCCGATCAAGCAAGCAAGACGAGGAGAGGAAACGTGCCGAAGGCTCTCGCGACCATCTGTGGCGGCGCGCTGGCGCTGGCCGCCCTGGCGGCTCCCGCATTGGCGGCCTGGCCGAACGACCGGCCGATCGAGATCATCGTCGCCTTCTCACCGGGCGGCAGCACCGACGTCATGGCGCGCGCCATGCAGCCCTTCCTGGAGAAGGAGCTCGCCGCCAAGATCGTCATCGTCAACAAGCCGGGTGCCTCGGGCGAGATCGCCTACACCTATCTCTCCCAGGCGCGGCCCGACGGCTACACCTTCTCCTTCGTCAACACGCCCGGCTACCTGTCGATGCAGGTCCAGCGCAAGCTGCGCTACGACCCCAAGACCATCCAGGTCGTGGCCCGCATCGTCGACGACCCGACTGCCTTCGTGGTCAAGGCGGACTCGCCCATCAAGTCGCTGAAGGACCTGGTCGCCCAGGCGAAGGCCAAGCCGCGCGGCGTGTCGGTCGGCAGTTCCGGCGTCGGCACCGACGACCACCTCGCCATCATCCTGCTGGAGCAGGCGACGGGCACGGCCATCACCCATGTGCCGTTCCCCGGTGCCGGCGAGACGCGCACGGCGCTGATGGGCGGCCATATCACGGTCGGCGGCCTCAACGTCAGCGAGTTCGCCGCCGGCGACCGCACCGCCGTCCGTCCGCTCGCGACCTTCGGCGACAAGCGATCGCCCGAGGCGCCCGACGTGCCCACGGCGGCCGAGGAAGGCTTCCAGGTCTTCATGAGCTCCGAGCGTGGCCTCGCCGCGCGCCGCGAGGTGCCGGCGGACATCCTCGCGCGCTTCTCGGCCGCGGTGAAGAAGGTGGTCGACGACGCGGGCTTCCGGGAGCAGGCGAAGAAGCTGGCGCTGCCGCTCTCCTACCTGACCGGGCCGGAGTGGGAGCAGCAGATGCCCGTGCGTCTCAAGACCTTCCAGGAGATCTGGGACAAGACGCCCTGGGTCCAGTGACGGGAGGCCGGTGAGCGAGGGCGGACGATGCGGGGCAGCCGGCCCGACCTGCTGGCCGGGCTGATCTTCATCGCGCTGGGCGCGCTCGGCCTGTGGGCCGCGCGCGACCTGCGCATGGGCTCGGCCGCGATGATGGGGCCGGGCTACCTGCCGGTCATCGTATGCGCGCTCGTTGTGGCGATCGGCGTCGGGGTCACGGCGATGGGGCTGCTGCGCGGGCACGAGCCGCTCGACGTCGTCCGTCTGCGGCCGCTCGCGATCATCCTCGTTGCGGTCGCCGGCTTCGCCTGGGCGGCGGGTCCGCTCGGCTTCGTCGTCGCATCGGCCTGGCTGATCGGCGCGGGCAGCCTCGCCGACCGGGAATCGCGGCTCGGCGAGATCGCCGCCTCCGCCGTCGTGTTGACGGTCTTCGGCATCCTCGTCTTCATCGTCGGGCTCGGCGTGCAGATGCCCCTGCTGCCCGCTTGGCAGGACCTCTTCTGATGGAGTTCGTCGACGCGCTGGTCCTGGGCTTCACCACGGCATCGAGCCCGACCAACCTGCTCTTCTGCCTGATCGGCGCACTGCTCGGCACGCTGATCGGCGTGCTGCCCGGCATCGGCCCGACCGCGACCTTGGCGATCCTGCTGCCGATCACCTTCTTCCTGCCGCCCTTGGCCGCCCTCATCATGCTGGCCGGCATCTTCTACGGCGCGCAGTACGGCGGCTCGACCACGGCGATCCTCGTCAACCTGCCGGGCGAGGCCTCCTCGGTGGTGACGGCACTCGACGGCTACGCCATGGCCAAGCAGGGCCGCGCGGGGGCGGCGCTGGCCATCGCCGCGCTCGGCTCGTTCTTCGCCGGCACCGGCTCGACGGTGGGACTTGCGGTGATGGGGCCGACGCTGGCCGGCCTCGCCCTCTCCTTCGGGCCGGCGGAGTATTTCTCGCTGACGATCTTCGGGCTGCTCTGCGCCACCGTGCTGGCCTCCGGCTCGGTCGTGAAGGCGATCGGCATGATCTGCATCGGGCTGGTGCTCGGCTGGGTCGGCACCGACGTCAACAGCGGCTCGGAGCGGCTGACCTTCGGCGCGGTCGAGCTCTTCGACGGCATCGAGTTCGTGGTCATCGCCGTCGGCCTCTTCGGCATCGCGGAGATCATCGTCAACCTCGAGACGCCGGAGCTGCGCGGCCTGATCGCGACGAAGATCAGCCGGCTGTGGCCGACGCGCGAGGACTTCCGCCGTGCCTGGCCGGCGGTGCTGCGCGGTACCGGCCTCGGCACCTTCCTCGGCATCCTGCCCGGCGGCGGCGCCACGCTCAGCGCCTTCAGCGCCTATACGCTGGAGAAGAAGGTCTCCCGCCACCCCGAGCGCTTCGGCAAGGGGGCCGTCGAAGGCGTGGCCGGCCCGGAATCCGCCAACAACGCCGGCGCGCAGTCATCCTTCATCCCGCTGCTGACGCTGGGCATCCCGTCGAACGCGATCATGGCGATGCTGCTGGGCGCCATGACCATCCACGGCATCACGCCCGGCCCGTCGGTGATGCAGAACCAGCCCGACCTCTTCTGGGGCCTCGTCGCCAGCATGTGGATCGGCAACCTCATGCTGCTGGTCATCAACCTGCCGATGATCGGGCTCTGGGTCCGCCTGCTGCAGGTGCCCTATCGCCTGCTCTACCCGGCGATCCTTCTGTTCTGCTGCGTCGGCGTCTACAGCGTCAACAACCGCGCGACCGACGTGGCGCTGGCCGTGGGATTCGGCTTCCTGGGCTACCTTTTCCGCAAGGCGAGGTGCGAGCCGGGCCCGTTGCTGCTGGGCTTCGTGCTGGGCCCGCTGCTGGAGACCAACCTGCGCCGCGCGCTCCTCGTCTCCCAGGGCGATCCGGCGGTCCTCGTCGAGCGGCCGATCAGCCTCGCCCTGCTCCTCGCGGCTCTCGCCCTCTTCATCCTGCTGCTGCTGCCGGCCGTGCGCCGCACGCGCAAGGAGGCGATGGTCGACGAGGGGGGCTGAAGCGCCCTGCGCACGTCAGCCGTACCTCTGCCCCCCGGCGAACCAGTCGTCGAAGGTGGGGGCGGTGCGGATGACGATGCTGCGCTTGCGCATGTAGCTGCGCAGCGCGTCCCAGCCGTTCTCCTTCCCGTAGCCGCTCTCGCCGAATCCGCCCCAGACCGAGCGCGGGTCGTTCTTGTGGTGGTCGTTGATCCACACCACGCCCGCCCGCACTTCGGCGGCCAGCCGGTGGGCGCGGCCGACGTCGCGGGTCCAGATGGCGGCACCCAGCGCGAAGTCGCTGTCGTTGGCGAGCGCCAGCGCTTCGGCCTCGTCGTCGAAGGGCGTGACGGCGACCACGGGCCCGAACACCTCCTCGCGGAAGAGGCGCATGCCGGGCGTGACGTCGGCGAAGACCGTGGGCGCGACGTAGAAGCCGCCGGCGAGCGCCGGATCCAGGGCGGGCGTCCCGCCGCCCCGCACCAGCCGGGCGCCGGCGGCGCGCGCGGCCGCCACATGCTCCAGGCAGCGGTCGCGCGAGCCGGCCGAGATGACGGGGCCGATATCGGTCGCGGGGTCGTCGGGCGCGCCGATGCGCAGGGCGTCGACGCGTGCCGCCAGCGCGTCCAGGAACGGCGCGTAGATCGGGCGTGCGACGAGAAAGCGGGTGGCCGAGACGCAGGTCTGCCCGGCGGCGACGAAGGCCGCGAACACGGCGCCCGCCGCCGCCTCGGCGACCGGCACGTCGTCGCAGACGATGATCGGTGCCTTGCCGCCCAGCTCGAGCGTGCACGGGACGAGGCGCTCGCCGGCGGCGGCGGCGACGCGCCTTCCCGTCACCGTCCCGCCGGTCAGGTCGATCTTGCGCACCGCGGGCACCGCGCAGAGCGCGGCCCCGGTCGCGCCGGCCCCCGTCACGACGTTGACCGTTCCCGGCGGCAGCCCGGCCTCGCGGCACCAGTCCGCGAACAGCAGGGCCGAGAGCGGCGCCAGCTCCGACGGCTTCACCACGCAGGTGTTGCCCGCCGCGAGCGCGGCCGCGAGCTTCTTCACCAGGATCAGGATCGGGTGGTTCCACGGCGTCAGCAGCGCGCATACGCCGAGCGGCTCGTACTGGGTCAGCGTGACGATGCCGCCGCGCACGCGGTTGGCCTCGCCCTCCAGGCCCTGGGCGATGCCGCCGAAGTATTCGAGCCACTCCGGGATGCGCCCCATCTGCGCCCGCATCTCGCGGATCGGCCGCCCTGTCACCGCCGACTCGAGCTCCGCCAGCCCGGCGATGCGGCCACGCACGAGCTCGGCCAGTGCCCGCAGGTGACGCCCGCGATCGATCGCGTCGGCCCGCCGCCAGCCGGCGAAGGCACGGTCGGCCGCGTCGACCGCGGCCGCCACGTCGGTCGCGTCGGCGATCGGGACATGCCCGATGAGGGCCCGCGTCGCGGGGCGGCGCACCGCAATCTCCCCGGTGCCGTGTGCCGGCGCCCACGCGCCGCCATGATGCAGCATCCCGCGCGGCACGGGCTGATCCAGGCTCATCGTCGATCCTCCAGGCGCCGACGCTCAGAACGCCTCGGCCGCCAGCTCCATCAGTTCGTCGGCGCCACGCGCGAGACGCGCGGCCAGCAGCGCCGTCTCCGGCAACGTGCGCAGCATGTAGAAGCGCCCGACCATCAGCTTGCGGCGGTGGAAGGCCGGGTCGCCGGCGCCGCGGTCGAGCGCGCGCACCGAGACGACCGCCATCCGCGTCCACATCCAGCCGACGGCCACCAGGCCGAACAGGCGCAGGTAGTCCGTGGCGCCGCCGGCCGCATCGACCGACGACGCGCCGGCGCGCAGCCAGGCCGTCGCCCGCCGCAGGTCCGCCAATGCGCCGTCGAGAGCCTCGCCGAACCGGGCGGCGGCCGGCAGTGCCGCCGCCGCCGCTGCGTCGTCGCCCATCTCGTCCAGCAGGCCGTCCAATGTCCGCCCGTCGTCCAGCATCAGCTTGCGGCGGACGAGGTCGAGCGCCTGGATGCCGTTGGTGCCCTCGTAGACCTGGGTGACGCGGACGTCGCGGACGAACTGCTCGATGCCGTATTCGCGGATGTAGCCATGCCCGCCATGGCATTGCAGCGCCAAGTTGGCGGCCTCGGAGCCGCGGTCGGTGAAATGCGCCTTGACGACGGGCGTCAACAGCGCGGCGAGGGCGTCCGCGCGCGCCCGCTCCGCCGGGTCGGGATGGAGGCGCGACAGGTCGATCTGCATAGCGACCCACAGGCCCAGCGCCCGCGCGCCGTCGGCGAAGGAGCGCTGCGTCAGCAACATGTTGCGGACATCGGGATGGGCGACGATCGGCTCGGCGTCGCCGCCGCCATCGCCGCCCGGCGCACGGCCCTGGCGTCGCTCCCGGGCATAGCGCACGGCGTTCTGGCACGCGACTTCGGCGATGCCGAGGCCCTGCAACGCCACGCCGAGCCGGGCGTCGTTCACCATGGTGAACATCGCCTGCAGCCCGCGGTGCGGCTGGCCGACCAGCTCGCCGACCGCGCCTTCGTAGACGATGACCCCGGTCGGCGCCGCCCGCAGGCCCATCTTGTGCTCGATCGACGCACAATGAACGGCATTGCGCGCGCCCAGCCGACCATCGGCGTCCGGCAGGTGCTTGGGCACGAGAAAGAGGCTGAGGCCGCGCGCGCCCGGTGGCGCGTCCGGCAGGCGGGCCAGCACCAGGTTGACGATGTTGTCGGTCAGGTCGTGCTCGGCGTTGGTGATGAAAATCTTGCTGCCGTGGAGGAGAAAGCGGCCGCCCGGTGCCGGCTCGGCGCGGGTGCGGACCAGGCGCAGGTCGCTGCCGGCATGGGCCTCGGTCAGGTGCATGGCGCCCGTCCATTCGCCCGACGCCAGCTTCGGCAGATAGACGTGTTTCTGCGCCGCGCTGCCGTGGGCGGCGATCGCCTGGAACACCGCCTCGCTCAGCTCGATGTAGCCGCTGAAGGCGAGGTTCGCTGCGGCCAGCATCTCGTAGAACGATTCGGCCAGCACCCCCGGCAGACCTTTGCCGCCCTGGGACGGATCGAAGGCGAGACCGATCCAGCCACCCTCCGCGAAGGCACGATAGGCTTCCCGGAAGCCCCGGGGCGTGTGCACTTTGCCGTCGATCCAGCGGCAGCCCTCGGCATCGCCGGACTGGTTGAGGGGCTGCGCGACGCCCTCGCAGATGGCGGCCGCTCCGGCCAGGAAGTCGCGCACGAATTCCGGCGTCGCCTCGGCGTAGGCAGGCAGATTGGTGAGGCGCTGGATCTCCAGCACCTGCGTCAGCACATAGGCCAGGTCGTCGACGGGGGCGGTGTAGGTCGGCATCGCGTGACGGCTCAGGGCCGCTCGGCGAGCTGTGCCAGCAGCTCGACCAGCACGCGGGTGCCGGCCGCAAGGTCCTCGGGCAGCGTCGCTTCCGCCTCGTTGTGGCTGACGCCGCCCGCGCAGGGCACGAAGATCATCGCCGAGGGGCAGACCATGTGCAGGTTGCGCGCGTCGTGGCCGGCCGCCGAGGGCAGTGCCATGGAGCGCAGGCCGAGCCGGTCGGCGATGTCGCGGGTCGCGTCCCGCATCGCCTGAGGGAAGGCGAGGGGGGCCGCGTCCACCAGGGCGGTGACCGCGATCCCGCACGGGCCGGCATGGCCTCGGCAGATCTCCTCGACCGCGGCGCCGAAGCGATCCAGCGTCGGGCCGTCGGGATGGCGCAGGTCGATCGAGAAGTCGGCCCGAGCCGGCACCACGGACGGGGCATTCGGCTCGACGGCGATGCGGCCGACGGTGAAGCGGACGGTGTCGTCGGCGTCGACGATCGTGCGGTGCATCTCGGCGATCATCGCCGCGGCCGCGGCCAGCGCGTCCTTGCGCCGCGCGCGGTGGGTGGTGCCGGCATGGGCCTCCTCGCCCGTGACGGACACCTTCCACGTCTTCTTGCCCTGGATGCCGGTGACGACGCCGATCTGCCGGCCCGCCGCTTCCAGCTCCGGCCCCTGCTCGATATGGGCCTCGACATAGGCCGCGACCGGAAAGCCGAGCGGCCGCCGCTTCATCTCCGGGAAGGCCGCGGCCAGGCGTGCGAGCTCGGCCGCGACGGTGACGCCCGCCGCGTCGGCGACCGGGAGGATGCGGTCGAGCGGGCGGACGCCGGCGAACGCCTCCGATCCCATCATGCCGGGCGCGAAGCGCGAGCCCTCCTCGTTGGTCCAGGCGACGATCTCGATGGCTCGCCGCGGCCGATGGCCGGCCCTCTTCATCGCCTGCACCGCCTCCAGCCCGGCCAGGACACCGAAGACGCCGTCGTACTTGCCGCCGGTCGGCTGGCTGTCGATGTGCGAGCCCGTGAGGACGGGCGGGAGGTCCGGCTGGCTGCCCGGCAGGCGCAGGAAGAGGTTGCCGATCGCGTCCGTCGACGGCTCCAGGTCGAGTGTCGCCGCCCATTCCAGCAGCAGGCGCTTGGCGGCGATCTCCTCGTCGGAGAGGGCCTGGCGGTCGACGCCGCCGCGCGGGGTGGCGCCGACCCGCGCCATCGCCTCGTGGCGATTCCACAGCCGCGCTTCGTCGACGGCGCCTGCGATCCGTCCGAACGCGGTCATGATCCCGCGGTCCGCATGATCTGGTCCGGACGCGCCCGAGGATCGCGCGGTGTCCAGCGGCCGGCCTCGACCGCCTGCAGGAAGTCGCCGACCACCGTGTTGAACAGCTCGGGCTCCTCGAGGTTGGCCGCGTGCCCCGTCTTCGGCAGGATCAGCAGGCCGCAGGCCGGGATGGTCCGCTTGAGGAAGATGCCGGGCTGCATGCAGTGGTCGTCCTCGTCGCCGACCACCACCAGCGTCGGGGCGGCCATCCGGGCGAAGCGGTCGGCCAGGTCATAGAGCGACGGGCGACGCGCCTGCACGCCGCGCATGGTGGCGGCCGCACCCACCGCGGAATGTCGGGCGAGCCGCTCGACGAACTCGCGCCAGCCGCGCGGATCCTTGTTCTGGAACTGCACCCGCGAGGCGCCGGAGCCGTAGGTTTCCGCGAAGCGTTCGGCGCCGATCTCCTCGAAGTTGCGGGCGACCGTGAGCGAGACGGTGCGGAAGTACTCCTCGTGCTGCTTCTCCGCGCCGTAGCCGGCCCCGGCTGCGACGACGGAGAGCGTGCGGTCGGGATGGTCCAGGCCGAAATGCAGCGCGGCGAAGCCGCCCATCGAGCACCCGACGACATGCGCCCGTTCAACCCCGGCGGCGTCCAGCACGGCGGCGATATCCGATGCGGCGATCGCCTGCGAATAGGCTTCGGGATCGGCCGGCACGTCGGATGGCGGGTAGCCGCGCGCAGCGAAGGTGATGCAGCGTCGGGCGCGCGCGAAGCGGCGCACCTGTGGCTCCCACGAGCGGTAGTTGTCGCCGAACTCGTGGACGAAGACGATGGGCGCGCCGGTGCCCGTTTCCTCGAAGTAGAGCCGCGTGCCGTCGGCGGCGGTGGCGAAGGCCATCCCCGATCTCCTCAGAACAGCTCCGGCGGCTCGTTGAGGCTGCGCGCCTCTTCGACCATCGCCGGCAGCAGGTCGCAGAACTCCGCGACCCATTCGGCCGGCACCGAGGTGCTGACCTTGACGAAGCGGTCGCCGAACCGCTGGGTGTGGTAGGCCCCGTGGCGGATCATGATCCGGCGCCGGCGGTAGACCTCGGCCAGCGCCTCCGGCCGGATGCCGGCGGCGCTGGTCTCGATGACGAGAAAGTTGCCGTGCGAGGGGTAGACCGGGATCGAAAGGCCGGGCGTCTCCTGCACGCGCGCGTGGATCGCCGCCTTGTTGGCGTCGTCGAGCGCACGAACCTTGGCTATCCACTCCGACTTCACGGCGAGACCGGCCATCGCGCCGCGCTGGGCGACGACGCTGGCGCCGAGCGCGGCGTTCGACAGGGCGGCGAGCTCGGCCACGAGGGCGGGTGCGGCGACCAGAGCCCCGATGCGCATGCCCGCCAGGCCGAGCCACTTGGAGAAGCTGACCGTTATGACCGCCCCCTCCGGCATCGTCGCCAGCACGGGATGGGGATCGCTCGCGAAGTCGCGATACGTCGCGTCCTGGATCAGCAACGCGCCGGCGGCCTTCGCGATCGCGGCGAAGGCCTCGATCTCGGCCCGGTCGTAGGCGACGCCGAGCGGGTTGTTGGGGTCGACCAGGTAGATGATGCTGGTGCGTTCGTCGACCTCGGCCGCCAGGCGCTCGGGCGTCAGGCGGTAGTTGACCGCAGGGTCGAAGATCGGGATCTCCACCACCTCCGCGCCGGCCTGGCGGGCGAAGAGGCAGGGCCATTTCCAGGTGGGGTCGGTCGTGACGAGGCGGCTGCCCGGCCGGCAGCGCGCCTTGACCAGCAGGGCCAGTGCCGAGACCCCGCCCTCCGTCACCAGCGCTTCGGCGCCGCTCTCCGCGAGGCCCAGGTCGGCCACGATCGCCCGGCGCAGCGCCTCGAATCCCAGGGGCGGCGCGTAGGCGTGGAACTCTTCGCCGGCGATCGAGGCGATCATCGCCTTCAGCACGTCGGGATGGGCCGGCACGTGGTTAGTGTTCTGCCCGAGCCAGCGCAGGTCGGGCGTGGCGAACAGGTCGTCGAAATGCCGGTTGCGGACGGCGGCGGTCGACATCGGCCGGCTCAGATGATCGAGCCGCGGGACGCGATGCCGCCGTCGATGGTGACGATCGTGCCGGTGATGTAGCCGGCGCGCGGCGACGCGAGGAACACCATGAGATCGGCCACCTCTTCGGCGCTGGCCGGGCGACCGCCCGGATAGAGCTTGAACAGCTCCTGCCAGCGGCTCTCGTCGCCCCAGGTGTCGACGGCGCGGCGCTTCATCAGCTTGACCATGCGGTCGGTCGCGACCGGCCCCGGATTGACGCCGACGACGCGCACGCCATGGTCGAGGCTGACGCCGCCGAGCGCGCGGGTGAACGACATGAGGGCTGCATTGCCGGTGCTGCCCGCGATGTACCTGGCGTCCCAGTTCTCGCCCGAGTTGCCGATGTCGTTGACGATGACGCCGCTGCCGCGTTCGGTCATGCGCCGGTAGACCGCGCGCGTCAGGTCGATATAGCCGAACACCTTGAGGTCGAAGCCGCGCCGCCAGGCCTTCGCATCGACGGCGTCGATCGGGCCGGCCGGGATGTCGCCCGCATTGTTGATCAGGATGTCGACGTCGCCTGCCCGTTCGGCGAGCTCCACCATGCTCTCCGGCGTCGACAGGTCCATGGGGTGGATCGCGACGGCGACGCCATGGGCCGCGCCGATCGTCTCCTTCGCCTTCGCCAGTGCCGCACCGTCGCGCGCGGCCAGGTGCAGAGCGCATCCCTCACGCGCGAATGCCTCGGCCGTCGCGAGCCCGATGCCCTTCGATGCGCCGGTGATGAGGACGGTCTTCCCGTCGAGGTCCAGCTTCAAGAACGCTCTCCCAGATCTTCGTCGATGGCGGGGGACCGTTCGGCCGCGATTCGGCCGCGCCGGTCGCCGGGTGCGGTGCGCGTGGCCGCTAGCGAGGCGATGAAGTCCGACAGGTTGTCCCCGAGCAGGTTCACATGGTCGCGCAGGGCCCGGCGGGCGGCCTCGCCGTCGTGGCGGCAGATCGCGTCGATCACCGCCGCATGCTCACGGATGGTCGATGCGACGCGACCCGGCAGATACGTCACCTGGCGTCGATAGGCCCCGACGCGGGTGCGTAGCGTGCGCGTCTGCTCCGCCAGGAAGTCATTGCGGGCGGCGTCGTAGATCGCCTCGTGGAACTCGCGGTTGATCTCGTAGAACTCGAGCGGCGAGACCCGGTCGCCGGCCGTGACCAGTCGTTCGTGGACGGCGACCAGCCCGGCCTTCTCCTCGCGGGTGATGCGGCGGGCGGCCAGTTCCGCGCACAGCCCTTCGAGCTCGGCCATGACCTGGAACATCTCGATCAGGCGCGGAATGTCGATGGTGCCGACCGTGGCGCCCTGCCGCTGACGGACGTCGACGAGACCGCCGGCGGCCAGCGCGCGGATGGCCTCGCGCACCGGCGTGCGCGACACGCCGAAGCGGGCGGCGATTTCCTGCTCGTCCAGGCGCTCCCCGGGCTGCATCTCGCCGGTCACGATCGCCCGCTCGATCTGCGAGCGGACGCTCTCGGCGATCGTGAGGGCGGCGGGTTGATCGGTCATGTATGCAATCGCTCCCGTCTTTGCACTTTCATGTGCAGCGCGCGCATGCGGACCGCAAATGCGCCGAATTTCGATCCGATAGCGATTTTTTGCACCTTTCGGCGAAGCGGACGTTGCATCAACGCTCTCGGCCGTGTCAATCTCAATGACGAAGTTTGCATTCAAGATTGACAAGAGTGCATACATAACGAGGGCAGGAGAGTGTCATGGCGGGAAAGATGAGCAGGTTCGTCGCGGCTGCGCTGGTCGCCGGCTGCGTCGGGTCGGGGATGGAGGCGGCAGCGGCAGAGGCGGTGTCGGTGCGCCTCAAATGGGTGGCGCAGGCGCAGTTCGCCGGCTTCTACGTCGCCAAGGAGAAGGGCTTCTACGCGGCCGAAGGGCTCGACGTGACCGTCAATCCCGGTGGTCCCAACCTGAACGGCGAGACGCTCGTCGCTTCGGGCGCCGACCAGTTCGCGCTCGCCGGCGGCATCGAGAACCTGCTGGCGAGCCGCGGCAAGAATCTGCCGATCACCGGCATCGCCATGATGCTGCAGCGTACCCCCTCGGCCTACGTCGCCTTCGAATCGTCGGGCATCAAGTCGCCCGGGGATTTCAAGGGCAAGAAGGTCTCAACCTTCTTCAGCGGCGCGCACAACACGCTCTATGCGGTCCTGGCGAAGTTCGATATCGGCCCGAACGACCTCTCGGTGGTGCCGCAGGCGGTGTCGATGACGCCGTTCCTCGACGGCCAGATCGACGTCGCCACGGTCATGCTCTTCAACGAGCTCAACGTGCTGAAGGCACGTGCCACGAAGCCGTTCACGGTGTTCCGCGCCGAGGACTACGGCGTAAGCTTCCCGACCGACACGCTGATCGTGAACGAGAAGACGATCGCCGAGCGGCCGAAGACGGTGCAGGCGTTCCTCAACGGCTCGATGCGCGGCTGGAAATACGCGGCCGAGAACCAGGCCGAAGCCGTCGATATCGTGATGAAGGTCGCCCCGGGCCTCGACCGCGCGCACCAGGTCGCGATGCTGGCCGAGTACTCCAAGCTGATGGTTGCCGATTCCGGCGCCAGCCAGGGCATCGGGGTGCTCGACATGACGAAGCTGGAGGCGGTGCGGCGTTCACTGGTCGAGCGCAAGGTGCTGGAGCCCAGCGTGAAGATCGAGAGCGCGCTGCAGCCGAAGTTCTGGGACGCGGTGCCGGTCGCGTACAAGAAGCCCTGAGCGCGCTTCCCGGAGGCGACCAGCGGACGATGCGCGGAATGACAGGTCCGGCGGGCGACGCCATCGTCGAGCTGGCCGGCATCTCCAGGACCTTCGGTTCCGGTGCCGGGCGGGTGGTCGCGATCGACGGAGTCGACCTCAGGGTCGGCCGGGGTGAGTTCGTCACCCTGGTCGGCCCGTCCGGGTGCGGCAAGAGCACGCTGTTCAATATCGCGGCCGGCCTGACCGACGCCGATTCCGGCGGTGCCATCCGCTTCGCCGGCCGGCCCCATGCGGCGCGGGAGCTCCTGGGCAAGGTCTCGTTCATGCCGCAGCGCGACCTGTTGCTGCCGTGGCGGCGGGTGATCGACAACGCCATTCTCGCCCTTGAGGTGGAGGGGATGCGCCGGTCGGAGGCTCGGCAAAAGGCGGCGGCGATGATGCCGGAGTTCGGATTGGCGGGCTTCGAGCGCCACTACCCGCATCAGCTTTCGGGCGGGATGCGCCAGCGCGTCGCGCTGATCCGCACCTTCCTCTTCGAGCGCGACCTCATCCTTCTCGACGAGCCCTTCGGGGCGCTCGACGCGCTGACCCGTACGATGATGCAGCGCTGGCTGCTCGACGTGTGGCAGCGCCATCGTCGCTCGATCCTCTTCATCACCCACGACGTCGACGAGGCGATCTTCCTCGGCGATCGCGTGGTGGCGATGACCGCGCGCCCGGGGCGCATCAAGCTCGAGGTCGCGGTCGATCTGCCGCGGCCGCGGCCGGCCCATATCGGAACGTCGGCCGAGTTCCTGCGCATCAAGAACACCCTCCTCGAGGCGATCGAGGAAGAGAGCATGAAGTCCTTCGCCATGGCGGGCCGCTGAGGCGATGACCGGCGCCCGGGTCTTCGCGCTGCAGGCCGCGACCATCCTCGGCTGCCTGGCGCTTTGGGAGGCGGGCGCGCGGATCTGGGGCGGCCCCTACTCGGTGATGCCGGCCGTGTCGGCGGTGGCGGCCGACGCCTTCGCCAACCACGCGACGTTGCTGCGCGGCATCCTGCGCACCCTGACCGAGACGGTGCTGGGCTTCGCGGCCGGTGCCGCCTTCGGCTTCCTCTGCGGCGCCGCCTTCGCGCAGTTCCGCCTGCTGGAGCGACTGCTGCTGCCGCTGCTGGTGGTGTCGCAGACGGTGCCGGTGATCGCCTTCGGCGCGCTCGTCGTCATCTGGTTCGGCAACGGCATCCTCTCGAAGGTGGTGATCGCCTTCTACCTGACGTTCTTCCCCGTGACGGTGAACACGCTGCGCGGGCTGCTCGCCGTCGACCAGCAACGGATCGACCTGATGCGCAGCTTCGGCGCGTCGGCCTGGACCCTGTTCTGGAAGCTGCGCCTGCCCTTTGCCATGCCGGCGATCATGGCCGCCCTGTTGCTGGGCGTCAGCCTCAGCCTCGTCGGCGCCATCGTCGGCGAATGGTTCGGCGACACGGTCGGTCTCGGCATCCTGCTGGTGCAGGCCATGTACGCCGAGAACATGCCGCGTCTCTGGTCGGTCGTCGTCGCCTGCGGCGCGCTGGGCGCGGGGCTCTACGGCATTCTGGCGGCGATCGAGCGCCGCTTCGTCTGGTGGGGGCGCGATCTGTGAGCATCGTCGCCCGCATCCTCTGGCCGCTCGCCGGTCTCCTGGTCATCGCCGTCGCATGGGAGACATCCATCGTCGTCTTCCACATCCCGCCCTTCGTGCTGCCGCGGCTGTCGGCCATCGCGCTCGCCGTGTGGAACGACCTGCCGGGACTGGCGGCCGGGCTCGGAGTCACACTTTACGAGGCCGGCACGGGATATGTGGCCGGCGGTGTGGTGGCGATCCTGCTCGCGCTCGTCTTCGTGCTGGTGCCCTGGGTCGAGCGTGCGGCGATGCCGATCGTGGTCGCTGTCAACTCCGTGCCGGTGGTGGCCTACGCGCCCGTGGCGCTGGTGGCGCTCGGGATGGGATCGGCGTCGAAGATCGCCATGGTGGCGCTGGCCGCCGGCTTCGCCGTCTTCGTCAACGCGATGAACGGCCTGCGCGCCGTCGACCCGGCGGCGCTCAACCTGCTGCGCAGCTTCGGGGCCGGCGCGTTGCGCACCGTGTGGATCCTGCGTCTGCCGGCGGCCCTGCCGGCCATCGCCAGCGGCCTGCGCGTCGCCATCGTGCGCAGCATCATCATTGCCATCGTCGCCGAGATGCTGGGCGCCTATGCCGGTCTCGGACAGATCATCTACCTCGCGACCCAGCAGGTCGACTTCCTGCGCGTGTGGGCGGCGATCGTGCTGGCGTCGGCCGCCAGCATGGTGCTCTACGGCCTGTTCGCGTGGCTCGACCGTCGTCTCGTGTGGTGGAAGTGACCCGCCTCCCTATCGGCAATCGGAAGTGAGCCCTATGACCGAGCGCAAATACGTCAAGGTCGTCAAGCACGACGGCATCGCGTGGACCTGGTTGAACCGCCCGGAAAAGCGCAACGCGATGAGCCCCGCCCTGCATCGCGAGATGGCGGCGACGCTGGACGAGCTGGAGGAGGATCCGGACACCAAGGTCGTGGTGATCGCCGGAGCCGGCGGCAACTTCTCGGCGGGGCAGGACCTGAAGGAGTATTTCCGGGCGAACGAGGGGAAGCCGGCGCAGGCGAAGAAGGCGCGGCTCGTGTCGAACGGCTGGCAGTGGGATCGGCTCTACATGTTCGACAAGCCGACCATCGCCATGGTCGAGGGCTACTGCGTCGGAGGCGCCTTCACCCATTTCCTGGCGACCGACTTCGCGATCGTCGCCGAGGACTCGACCTTTTCCCTCTCCGAGGTGAACTGGGGCATCCTGCCGGGCGGCATGGTGAGCAAGGCCTTCGCCGACGCGGTGCTGCTGCGCCATGCCCTCTACTACGCATGCACCGGCGATCCCTTCGACGGCAACGAGGCGGTGCGCATCGGGATCGCCAACTTCGCGGTGCCGAA
>JBFWXJ010000038.1:0-6951 GCA_050187535.1 Alphaproteobacteria bacterium
CCGCCTTCGGCGCCGAGCTGCTGGGCGTCACGCCCGACATCATCACCTGCGCCAAGGGCATGACCAACGCGGCCGTGCCGATGGGTGGCGTCCTGGTCGGCCAGAAGGTCTGGGACGGGTTCCAGCAGGGGCCGGACAGCACGATCGAGCTCTTCCACGGCTACACCTATTCGGGCCACCCGCTCGCCTGCGCCGCCGGCCTGGCGACGCTGGAGGTCCACCGCGACCTCGACCTCTACGCCCACACCCGCCGGGCGGCGGCGCGCTGGGAGGAGGCCGCGCACGCGCTGAAGGACGAGCCCTTCGTCGTCGACATCCGCAACATCGGGCTGCTCTGCGCCGTCGAGCTGGCGCCGCGCCCCGATGACGCCGGCGCCCGCGGCCTCAAGTGCAACCAGCACGCGTTCGAGAAGGGCGTGCTGATCCGCAACGCGCTCGACACCCTCGTCGTCTCCCCGCCCCTCATCATCTCCGACGCCGAGATCGACCGCATCTTCGACACCATCCGCGGCGCGCTGCGCACGCTGAACTGAGCACTCGGGATGACCCTCCCCGCCGCGACGGCGGAGAGGGTCATCCCCTCTGCGACGGACACGCGAAGCGCACGCAGCCGAGGTAGCCGAGAATCCCGCGCGCGGCCGCGACACCAGTCGCGAAGCAGGCCTGCAGCAGGTAGCCGCCGGTCGGCGCTTCCCAATCCAGCATCTCGCCGGCGACGAAGACACCCGGCAGCCGGTGCAGCATGAACGCGTCGTCGATCTCGTCCAGGGCGATGCCGCCGGCCGTCGAGATGGCGCGCGCCAGCGGTTGCGGCGCGGTCACGGTCACGGGCACCGCCTTGACGAGTCTCGCCAGCCCCTCGGCGTCGCGTGGCAGGGCGCCCGCCCCGGCCTCGCGCAACAGGTTGACGGCGACGGGTGCGAGCCCGGCCGCCTTGCGCAGGCGGCTCGACGCGGACTGTGCCGCCCCCACCCGTTCCAGCCGCCGGCGCAGGGCGTCGACCGACATCTCCGGGCGCAGATCGAACGACGCGACGGCGCGCCCTTCCCGCGCGATCGCGTCGCGCAGGGCCGCCGACAGCGCATAGACCGCGCCACCTTCGACGCCGTAGGCGGTGACCACCGCCTCGCCGCGCACGGCCCGGCCGGCGAAGGCGAGGCCGATGCCCTTCAGCGGCACGCCGGCGAAACGCGACCGGAAGCCCTCCGACCAGTCGACGGCGAAGCCGCAATTGGCCGACACGAGCGGTTGCATCCGGACGCCGCGGGCCGCCAGCAGCGGGACCCAGCCGCCGTCCGCGCCGAGCCGGGGCCAGCTCGCACCGCCCAGCGCCAGCAGGGTCGCGTCGGGCGCCGCGGTCTCGATCCCGCCGGAGGTCGCGAAGACGAGGCGCCCCGTGGGGTCCCAGCCCTGCCACCGGCTGCGCAGCCGGAAGCGGACGCCGGCCGCGGCAAGCCGCGCCAGCCAGGCGCGCAGCAGCGGCGAGGCCTTCATCGCCTGGGGGAAGACGCGACCGCTGGAGCCGACGAAGGTGGCCTGCCCCAGGCCGTCCGCCCAGGCACGCAGCGCCGCCGGCGGAAATGCGGCGATCGCCGGGGCGAGGCGCTCCGCGGCGGCACCGTAGCGGGCGAGGAAGGCGTCGGGCGGCTCGCTGTGGGTCAGGTTGAGCCCGCCGCGGCCGGCCATCAGCAGCTTGCGGCCGACCGAGGGCATGCGGTCGTGGACGACGACTTCGACACCGGCGGCGGAGAGGACCTCGGCCGCGATCAGCCCCGCGGGTCCGCCGCCGACGACGGCGACGGTCGGCATCAGTGCAGGCTGGGTCCCTTGAGGAAACGGCGGCGGTCGGCGGACGGCACCGCCACCTCGAACGTGCGTCCGTCGCGATGGATGGTGAGCGGCACCTCGACCCCGGCGGTGCCGAGGCCCCAGAGCCGGCGGTAGAAGCCCGCCAGATCGGTGATCTCGGTGCCGGCGACCGCGAGCACGATGTCGCCCGAGCGCAGGTCGGCCTTCTGCGCCGGTCCGCGCGACGACAGCCCGACCACCACCACCCGGCCGGAAATCTCCGCCGAGAACACGCCCAGCCACGGCCGCGACGGGCGGTTCGGCCGGCCGATGGTCATGAGGTCGTCAAGCACAGGCTTCAGCGTGTCGATCGGGACGATCATGTTGAGATGATTGCCGGGCGCGCCCTCGCGCGACTGCTGGAGCTGCAGCGAGCCGATGCCCAGCAGCTCGCCCGTGGGCCCGATGAGGGCGGTGCCGCCCCAGTTGGGATGAGCGGGCGCGGTGAAGATCGCTTCCTCCAGGAGATACTCCCAGTAGCCGGCGAACTCCTGCTTGCCGACGATGCGCGCGGCGACCGAGCGCGCCCGGCCGCCGGCCCCGGCGACCACCACGCGCTCACCGGAGGCGATATCGGCCGAGTTGCCGAAGGGCAGCGCCGGCAGCCCGAGGCGGCCCAGCGCCTGGACGAGGCCGAAGCCCGTCTCCTGGTCGTAGGCCATGACGTGGCCCTGGATGGCACGCCCGTCAGCCAGGCTGAGATAGACCGTCTCCGCCTCGGTCACGAGGTAGCCGATGGTCAGCACCACGCCGTCCGGGCGGATGACCACGCCGTTGCCCGCGCGCTCGGTGCCCAGCGTCTCGGCGCTGAAAGCGTCGGGCGGCACGGTCGCCCGCAGGCCGACAACGGCGGTCAGCGCCCGCTCGAGGTCGAAGGAATAGTCCTCGGCCTTCGGCTGGACGCTGCCGGGCACGCTCCAATCGTCGTCGGCCATGCGCGGACATCTCCATCGTGACGGGCCGGGCGTAGCCCGATCGCGGTGATCGTAGTCGATCCCCGCACGAATGGGAGGGGGCGGCTACGGTCGCTCAGATGTCGTGTCGGAGGCACCGCGCCGCAAGCTGTACCCTCACTCGTCGAGCGGCATCGCAGCACCGGTCGGGACGTGGCGCGCGGCACGCAGCCCCTCGTCGTCCCACTTCATGCCGCTCGCCAGCACCCGCGTGGCCGCGATCTCGGCGGCGCGGGCCTGGGTATGGTCGGTGAGCGGCCGCTCGCGCCTCTCCCAGAGCGCCAGCGCCTCCTCGACGTCGTCGGTCTCGTCGAGCGCCACCGCCAGGCCGAGCGCGTTCATCATGGCGCAGCCCGCCCCCTGGGCCAGCGTCGGCGGCATGGCATGGGCGCTGTCGCCGACGATGGCGACGCGGCCGGCCGACCACGTGGGAAGCTTCGTCGTCTCGTACACGTCGTACCGGCCGCGGTCGCCGAGGCGGGTGAGCGCCGGGGCGAGCTGCGGGAAGCACTCCAGCCAAGGCGCGGGATCGACCGGCACCGCGGACGCCTCCTTGTCCGCGAGCGGCGCCATCATCGCCATGTAGAGGTCGTTCTCGCCGGACGGCGTGTAGAGGATTCGCAGCGTCCGCGGCCGGTGGCACCAGAAGTCGATGACATGGTCCCACTCGCCGCCCTTGAGCCCGGTGCGGTCGGTCAGCACGCGGATGATGCCGTCCTGGTACTTCTTGCGCTCCTGCGGGATGCCCAGCGAATCGCGCACTTTCGAGCGCACCCCGTCGGCGCCGATGACGAGATCGGCCGCGAGCCGGCTGCCGTCCGCCAGCAGCAGCTCGCCCTCGGGCGTGGCGCCGACCGCCTCGGAGCTGGTCACCAGCTCCGCGCCCGCGGCACGTGCGGCCTTCACCATGGCACCATGCAGATGCTGGCGGGTCATCGTCAGGAGGCGGTAGCGGTTGGGGCCGTTGATCGGCTCGAAGGCCTTGCACTCGCCGTCGGTGCGCGTCTCGTAGGCGGGTGCGGCGAAAGCGCCGTCCCGCACGTCGCGATAGGCGCCGAGCGCATTCAGCACGCGCAGCCCGTTCGTCCAGATGAAGATGCCGGCGCCGAACGCCCGCAGCTCCCGGTCCGCCTCGTGGACACGCACGGTCAAACCGCGCTGTCGCAGGGCCGTTGCCGCCGCCAGCCCCGCGAACCCCGCGCCCGCGATCTCCGCATGCCTAGCCTTCGCCATCACTCCTCAGCCCTTCCTCGACCGACATGCCGCGATCGAATCACGTCGATCAGCTTGCTCTCGTTCTCCAGCCCGAAGCCGGCCCCGGTCAGCAGCTTGAAGGCACGAACCGCGCCGGCTCCGAGCTTCGCATCGACCCCGAGGTCGCGGGCCAGCAGCATGCCGTAGCTCGCGTCCTTGAGCCGCCACTTGCCGGAGAACACGACGTCGCGGTCGTGACGGCGCTGGCGCATCAGCCCGGCATGGCGAATGACCTGCGGACTGGCGGAGCCGCCCTTCGATATCGCATAGGCGACCTGCTTCAGGTCGAGGCCCGCGCGCTCCGCCATCACCAGCCCTTCGGCGAGCGAAGCGATCTGCACCGAGCCGGTGAGGTTGACGATCAGCTTGTAGGCGTTGCCGGCACCGACCGGCCCGAAATGCATGATTTCGACCGAGAGCACCTCCAGGACCGGGCGGAGCGCGTCGAGATCCTTCTTCGCGGCGCCGACGAAGAGCGTGAGGCGGCCCGCCGCGGCGGCGTCCGGCAGCCCGGTCACCGGGCAGTCGACGAAGGCGACGCCGCGCGCCTCGGCGCGCTTCGCCAGCTCCGCCACCCAGCGGTGCGAGATGGTCGAGCACTCGACCGCCCAGGCCTTGCGCGCCAGCGTCGCCGAGAGCGCGCCGTCGCGGCCGAGCCACATCGCCCGCGAGGCGGGATCGTCGCCGACCATGGAGAAGACGATCTCCGCCCCCTCGGCCGCCGCGCGCGGGGTCGCGGCCACGTCGGCGCCCAGCTTCGCCAGTGGCCGCGCGCGCGCGGCCGTGCGGTTGTAGACGGCCACCTGGTGGCCCGCCGCGACGAGGCGCGCGGCCATGCCGACGCCCATGTTGCCGAGACCGAGAAAGGCGATCCTGCGCACGCGTCCCCTCCCCACAGCCATAAAATCCGCTGTGAAATCCGCCAGCACAATTAATTTGCTTAATGGGTGGCGGGCGCATTCTTCTGGCATGGACGGCGCCGCCCTGTCGACCCGGTGCCCGGAGGAGCCATGGCATCGGACATAGCGACGCGGGCGCTCGCCGCCTTCCCGGCGGGCATCTCCAACGGCGAGTTCGGCCTGCCGCCCGAGGCGCTGACGGCCATCGTGCGCGGCGAGGGCGCGCGACTATGGGATGCGGACGGCCGCGAGTATCTCGACTTCTCCATGGGTTGGGGGTCGGCCCTGGTCGGCCATGCGCGTCCGGAGGTGGTGGGCGCCGTGGTGCGACAGGCGCCGCTCGGCGCCAACTTCGCCCATCTCAACGACCGCGTGCTGGCGGTCGCCGAGGAGATCCGCCGGGTGTCGCCGGCGGCGGAGCGCCTGCGCTTCTGCGCGTCCGGCACCGAGGCGACCATGTACTGCCAGCGGCTGGCCCGCGCCGTCACCGGCCGTCCGCGCATCCTCAAGTTCGAAGGCGCCTACCATGGCGCGAACGAGGCCGGCGTCACCAGCCTCTTCCCGGCCCGCAACCTGGCGTTCCCCGAGCCGGAGCTGACCAGCGCCGGCACGCCGTCGGCCGCCCACGAGCTGCTGGTGGCGCCGTGGAACGACCTTGCCCGGACCGAGGCGATCCTGCGCGCCCATGCCGGCACGCTGGCCGGCGTCATCATGGAGCCGCTGCAGCGCTGCACGCCGCCGGTGCCGGGGTTCCTGCAAGGCGTGCGCGAGCTGTGCACCGAGCTCGGCCTTGTGCTGATCTGGGACGAGGTCGTCACCGGCTTCCGCCTCGCCTATGGCGGCGCCCAGGAATACTATGGCGTCGTCCCGGACCTCGTCGCCTACGGCAAGGCGCTCGGCGGCGGCTACCCGATCGGCGCCTTCGGCGGCCGCGCCGACATCATGGAATGGGTGAGCGAGCACCGCATCGGCCGCGACGACTATGTCTGGATGGCTTCGACGCTGGGCGGCAACCCGATCTCGGCCGCCGCCGCCGAGGCGACGCTGGGCGTGCTGCGTCAGCCCGGCACCTACGAGCACCTGCACGGGCTGGGCACGCGCTTCCGCGACATGCTGCGCACGACACTGGCCGACCGCCAGGTGACGGCACAGGTGATCGGCGACGGCCCGCTCGCCCAGGTCGTCTTCAGCGACCGGCCGGTCTTCGACTACCGCTCGACGGCGCGCGCCGACAAGGCACGCGGCCGCCGGATGATGCTGGGCCTGTTCGCCCGCGGCGTGTTCATCAACCCGATGGGCACCAAGCTCTACCTGTCGCTCGCCCACGACGACGCGATCTGCGCCGCCTTCTGCGACCGGCTGGGCGACACCCTGGCGGAGATCGGGTAGCGTTCAGACCGCCCGCGCGATCATCTCCACCGGGGCGATCCGGCCTTCGGCGATGTTGGCGACCATGTTGGCGACCTTCTGCGGCGCGGTCGGGCCCATCACGACATGCAGGCCGAGGGGCGAAGGCCCGGATGCGGCCATGCGCTCGCGCATGCGGCGGAAGAACTCGATCGCGAAGCCGCGGCGCACCCGCTCGTGCAGCACGTCGAAGCCGCCGGCGCGCAGCAGCCGGCGATAGGTGTCGGTCGTGTCGAGGAAGCTGGTCGAGGGCTGGGTCGCCCAGGGGACCGGAAAGGTCAGGTCGCCGTCGCCAATCCGCATGACGTCGTAGACGGCGAAGACGCCGCCCGGCGCGATCACGCGCCTGACGCCGCGGAAGAGCGCCGCCTTGTCGGCGATGTTCATGCCGACATGCAGCATGTAGGCGCCCTCGAAGGTGCCCGCGTCGAACGGCAGGTCGAGCGCGCTGCCCGTGCGGTATTCGGTCCGGTCGCCGAGCCCGACCATGCGCGACAGGCTCGCGGCCGCCCGGACGTATTCGTCGGTCAGGTCGATGCCGGTCACATGGGCGCCGCGCTCGCCGGCGAAGTAGCGCGACGGCCCGCCGA
>JBFWXJ010000038.1:7051-23172 GCA_050187535.1 Alphaproteobacteria bacterium
TCGGTCCGGTCGCCGAGCCCGACCATGCGCGACAGGCTCGCGGCCGCCCGGACGTATTCGTCGGTCAGGTCGATGCCGGTCACATGGGCGCCGCGCTCGCCGGCGAAGTAGCGCGACGGCCCGCCGATGCCGCAGCCGACGTCGAGCAGCCGCATGCCCGGCTTCAGGTCCATCAGTTCGGCGAGATCGACGGTCGCCGGCCGGCCGCCGATGTGGAACTCGTCGACGGCAGAGAGGTCGTCGGCGCGCAGCCGGCCGAGGTCCTTGCCGGCCGCGGCGAGCCCGTCGAGGAGGGCCTTCTCCAGCGATCCGTGGGTATAGTGGGCAGCGACATCCTGCTCGACGTTCATGGCGACCTCCTCGCGTGAGGGTGCGCCGCGACTACGGCGCTGTCCATCGCTACCCCGAGCGCAATGCCGCCACGTCGGTGCGATTGCCGGGCAGGCCGGCCGCCACCTGGAAGAAGGCCTTGATCGACTTGCGCATCCATTCGCTCTTGAGGCACGCGACGTAGTCGGTGCTGCGGATGCCGCCGGCGAGCGGCACGGTGCGGAAGCGGGCCGAGCCCGCCGCCTCCAGCTCCCACACGATGCCGAGGCCGAGGCCGGCCGCCACCGCCTCGCATAGGGCCTCGCGGCTGCCGAGCTGAAGGACGATGCGGGGCGTGACGCCGGCCGCCGCCAGCGCCTCGTCGACGACGCGCTGGGTCATCGAGCCCTCCTCGCGGCCGACCATGGGCTGGCCGTCGAGCTCGGCCAGCGTCACCTCGGCCCGCCGCGCCCAGGGATGACCGTCGGCGACGATCAAGACCGCACGGTGATGCCACAGCGGCACGGCGTGGATCTGCGGATGTCCGGCCACGCCGGGCAGGATGGCGACGTCGGCCCGCCGGTCGAGCAGCTCCTGGCGGACGAAGCGGCTATTGCCGAGCGCCACCGACAGGCCGACGCCCGGATAGCGGGCGATGAACCGCGCGAAGAGGCCCATGGCAATGTGCGGGCCGTCGATGGCGAGCCTGAGGTGCCCCTTCTCCAGCGCCTGCGAGACGGCGAGCGTCTCGCGGATCTGCTCCTCCAGCCCGGCCAGACGCCGCGACATCTTGAAGACCTGTGCGCCCAGCTCCGTCAGCGTCACCGTGCGGCCCTGGCGGCGCAGCAGCTTCACGCCGTAACGCTCCTCCAGCGCCTTCACCTGGATGGTGAGCGCCGGCTGCGTCACGCCCAGCAGCTCGGCGGCGCGGGAGAAGCTGCCTTCGCGCGCGACCGCGTCGAAGGCGCGTATCTGGGTATAGATCATCGCCGCCTAACTATAAGTTTCCTTGCGATCGACCTGCAAAATCCAAATTTCACTATTGCCCGCGCGGGAGCGAGGATCGGCGCCGGATATCCTTGGGCTCGGGGACCGGCAGGATGGCAGGGGAGCTGAGGCAGGCGCTCGATCTGGCGGCCGCCGGCCGGGCGCGCAGCGTCGACGCGCTGGCCGATCTCGTCCGCATCCCCAGCCTGACGGGCGAAGAGGGGACGGCGCAGGCACATCTGGCCGACCGGCTGCGGGCGCTCGGCGCCACCGTCGAGACGGAGGAGCCCGACGTCGCGGAGATGTTCCGCCGCTTCCCGACGGTGGCCCAGTATCCGACCCACTGGCAGCACGACCTGATCCTGCCCTACGACCGCCTGCCGACCCATGCGGCGCTGGTGGCGAGCGGCCTGGAAGAGGTGCTGAACTATCGCGGCCGCCCCAACGTCGTGGGCTTGTTCAAGGGTACGGGCGGCGGCCGCTCGCTGATCCTGAACGGCCATGTCGACACCGTCACGCTCGAGCCCCGGGGCGAGTGGACCAAGGACCCGTTCGGCGCCGAGATCGTCGACGGCCTCATGTACGGGCGCGGCACATCCGACATGAAGGGCGGGCTGATGGCCGCGCTGATGGCGCTGACCTACCTTCGCGAGGCCGGCCTCACCCCGCGCGGCGACGTCGTCTTCCAGAGCGTCGTCAACGAGGAGCATGCGGGCAACGGCACGCTCGACCTGGTTCGTCGCGGCTGGAAGGCCGACGCGGCGATCGTGCTGGAGCCGACGAACAACACGATCGCCGTCAGCCATCCGGGCGGCCTCTACTGGCAGGTCAAGGTGCCGGGGACCCAGCGGTCGCCCGGCGCGCGCTGGTCCGGCCCGCGCCAGGACGGCATCAGCGCCATCGAGAAGCTGCCGGCCGTCATCGGCGCGCTGCTGGCCCTCGAGCAGGGCTACAACGCCAGGCGTTCCGACGACCCGATGGAGGCCGGCCGCACGCCCTTCGCTCTCGTCATCGGCAAGGTCCAGGGCGGCCACTACGAGACGGTCACGGCGGGCGAGGCGGTGATCAAGGGCGGCGCCTACTTCTCGCCCGCGGTCGGCGACGTGGTCGAGGTGATGGACGGCTTCCGCGCCGCGGTCGACCGGGCGAACGCGGCCGACCCCTTCCTCGCCGCCAATCCGGCACGGCTGGAGTTCCTGCACCACGACGATTCGACACGCCAGAGCCCGCAGATCCCGCTCGCCCGCCACATCGGCGACGTAATCGCGCGCCGCGGCGGCGACGGGACCCCGTGCGCCGGCCCGTTCTGCTGCGACATGCGCCATCTGGTGAACCAGGGCGGCATCCCGGCGGTCATCTTCGGGCCGGGCACCATCGCCCAGGCGCACAAGCCCGACGAGCACATCCGCGTCCAGGAGTACCTCGACGCGATCGAGCACCTGATCGAGTTCATCTGGCTCTGGTGCAACGAGGACGCGGAAGCAACCGCGTCTGTCCGGTTCTGAACGAACCGGGCGCAAGGGGGGATTCGACCGGCGAGGCCGGAACGATCACACTGGGAAAGAAGGGGAACCGAGGCATGACCGGGAAACGTTCGCTGATCGCCGCGGCGTCGCTGCTGGCAGCCGTCGCCGCTCCCGCCGGCGCCCAATGCCCGAAGACGGGCGGCACGCTGACCTATGTCTACCACCCCGAGCCGACGGCGCTGTCCACCGTCGCGACATCGGCGGTGCCGGTCGCGATCATCTCGACCAAGATCTACGAGAGCCTGCTGACCTACGAGGGCCCCGGCCTGACGCCCAAGCCCGGGCTCGCCGAATCCTGGACCGTCTCCGACGACCATAAGACCTACACCTTCAAGCTGCGCCAGGGCGTGAAGTGGCACGACGGCAAGCCGTTCACCGCCGACGACGTGAAGTACGCGATCGAGAAGGTCGTCACCCCTTACACCTCGCGCGGCCGGGTCTACTTCGGCGACGTCGAGGAGATCACGGTGCCCGACCCCTACACGGTCGTCTTCCGCCTCAAGGCGCCGGTGCCGTTCTTCATGAACGTCTTCCAGCCGGGTGAGGCGCCGATCCTGCCCAAGCACATCCTGGAGACGATCGACACCAGCAGCGCCGGGCCGCTGCGCCAGTCCGCGCTGATGCGCCAGCCGGTCGGAACCGGACCCTTCCGCCTCAAGGAATGGACGCGCGGCAGCCACGTCATCCTGGAGCGCAACCCGGACTACTGGCGCAAGGGCCATCCCTGCCTCGACCAGATCGTCCTGCGGGTCCTGCCGGACGGTGCCGCGCGCGCCATCGCGCTGGAGAGCGGCGAGGTCGACCTGGCGCCCATGAGCGCGCTGCCGGAAGCGGAGCTGGAGCGGATCGCCAAGCTGCCGCAGATCGAGACGTCGAAGCAGGGCGCGGAGGCGCTCGGGCCGAACATGTGGCTCGAGGTCAACATGCGCGAGAAGCCGCTCTCCGACGTCAAGGTCCGCCAGGCGATCAGCATGGCGCTCGACCGCAGCCGCATCGTCGACGTCATCTGGTACGGCCAGGGCACACCCGGGACCGGGCCGGTGGTCAGCGCCAACCCGGCCTACAACAAGGCCCTCAAGCCCTATCCCTACGACCCCAGGCGCGCCGCCCAGCTTCTCGACGAGGCCGGATACAAGCGCGGGCCCGACGGCGTGCGCTTCAAGATTACCCAGAACTTCCTGCCCTACGGCGAGAACTGGGTGCGGCTGGCCGAGTATGTCCGGCAGGAGCTGGGCAAGCTCGGCATCGCGGTCGAGATCAAGAGCGCCGACCTCGGCGGCTGGCTGAAGACGGTCTACACCGACTGGGACTTCAACCTGACGAGCACCTTCAGCCACAACTACTCCGACCCGTCGATCGGCGTCGAGCGCACCTTCACCACCCGCAACATCCGCAAAGGCGCCACCTTCACCAACTCGATGGGTTACTCCAACCCGCGTGTCGACGAGCTGTTCGCCAAGGCGGCGCGCGAGACCGACAAGGCGGCGCGCAAGAAGCAGTTCGACGAGATCCAGCAGATCCTGCACGACGAGCTGCCGGTCATCTTCCTGGTCGAGCTCTCCTACACCAGCGCCTGGAACAAGCGGGTGAAGGGCCTCATCACCAACGGCATCTCGATGTATTCGAGCTGGGATTCCGTGTGGAAGGAGTAGGCGCGAGGCGACAGGCCTGAGGCCAGGCCATGTCGCCTACCCTCGCCTTCCTGGCGCGGCGGGTGCTGCAGATCGTCCCGGTGGTGCTGGCGATCGCCGCGCTCAACTTCGCCCTGCTCCACATGGCGCCGGGCGATGCGGCGGAGATCGTGGCGGCCGGTTCCGGCGGCGGCTCGGCCGAGTTCACGGCCGAGCTGCGCCGCAGCTTCGGCCTGGACCGGCCGCTCCACGAGCAGTTCCTCTACTACCTCGCCCGCCTGCTGGCGCTCGATCTCGGCTGGTCGCATGTCCAGCAGGCGCCGGTGCTGGAGCTGGTCGCCGGACGCCTCGGGCCGACGCTGCTGCTGATGCTGGCGGCGCTCGGCATCGCCATCGCGCTCGGCATGCTGCTCGGCATCCTGGCCGCGATGCGCAACCGCGGCTGGGTCGACTGGCTGGTCTCCGTCGCCGCCCTCGTCGTCTACGCCACGCCGCAGTTCTGGCTCGGCCTCATGCTGATCGTGCTGTTCTCGGTGACGCTGGGCGTACTGCCGTCCGGCGGCATGATGACGATCGCGACCGACATGACGACGGGTGCCCGCATCCTCGACGTCGCCCGGCACCTCGTGCTGCCGGCGGTGACGCTCGGCCTCTTCTACGTCGCCCTCTACACGCGCCTGATGCGCGCCTCGATGCTGGAGGTGCTGACGGCCGACTTCATCACCACGGCGCGGGCCAAGGGCCTGTCGGAGCGCCGGGTCGCCATGGTCCATGCGGCGCGCAACGCGCTGCTGCCGGTGGTCACCCTGGCCGGCGTGCAGATCGGCCATGTGCTGGGCGGGTCGATCCTGGTCGAGACCGTGTTCGGCTGGCCGGGGCTCGGCCGGCTGGTGTTCGACGCGCTGCTGCAGCGCGACCTGCCGCTTCTGCTCGGCATCCTCCTCGTCTCGTCGGTCGTCGTCGTCGCGGTCAACCTCGCGGTCGACCTCATCTACGGCGTCCTCGACCCCAGGATCGTCCACCGATGAGCGGCTTCTGGCACCGCTTCCGCCGCAACGCCGCGGCGGTGGGCGGGCTGGTGGTGCTGGCGCTCGTCCTGGCGGCGGCGATCGTCGGGCCGATGATCCATCCGGTCGACCCGTTCGACATGGTCGGCCGGCCGTCGCAGCCGCCGTCGGCCCGCTTCCTGCTCGGCACCGACGTATCCGGCCGGGACATCCTGGCGGGGCTGCTGCACGGCGCCCGCGTCTCGCTCGTCGTCGGCGTCGCCGCCAGCCTCGCCGCGACGCTGGTCGGCCTCCTGGTCGGGGCCGTCGCCGGCTTCTACGGCGGCGCCGTCGACAACCTGCTGATGCGCGCGACCGACTTCTTCCTGACGATCCCCTCCTTCGTGCTGGCGGTGGTGATCGTGGCCATCTTCTCGCCGTCGATCTTCACGGTCACCACGGCGATCGCCGCGGTGTCCTGGCCGTCGGTGGCACGTCTCGTGCGCGGCGAGTTCCTGGCCCAGCGCGAGCGGGAATACGTCCGGGCCTGCCGTGCGCTCGGCATGTCGAGCCCCGAGATCATCGTGCGCCAGATCCTGCCGAACGCGCTGCCGCCGGTGATCGTCGTCTCCTCGCTGATGGTCGCGACCGCGATCCTGACCGAATCCGGCCTCTCCTTCCTCGGCCTCAGTGATCCCAACGTGATCTCCTGGGGCTACATGATCGGCGTCGGGCGCACCGTGCTGCGCGTCGCCTGGTGGATGTCGGCCATCCCCGGCGTCACCATCCTGGTGACCGTGCTGGCCATCAATCTCGTCGGCGAGGGCTTGAACGACGCCCTCAACCCGCGCCTGCAGCGGCGATGACGCCGCTGATCGAGGTCGAGAGCCTCAGCGTCGAGTTCCCGACCGCGCGCGGCACGGTGCGCGCGGTCGACGGGCTCTCCTTCGCCATCGGGCGGGGCGAGACGGTGGCCCTGGTCGGCGAATCGGGATCGGGCAAGAGCACCGCCGCCCTGTCGCTGCTGCGCCTCCTGCCGCCCGGCACCGGGCGCATCGCGGGCGGCCGGGTGATGCTGGAGGGCCGGGACCTGCTGACGCTGCCGCCGGCGGCCCTGCGTGCCGTGCGGGGCGCGCGCGTCGGCATGATCTTCCAGGACCCGATGATGGCGCTGAACCCGGTCTTCACGATCGGCGCCCAGATCGCCGAGACCCTGCGCCTGCACGAGCGCATGTCGCCGGCCGCGGCCGAGGCGCGCGCGGTCGAACTGCTGCGCCGGGTCCAGGTGCCGGCGCCGGAGCGGCGCGTCCGCCAATACCCGCACAACCTCTCGGGCGGCATGCGCCAGCGCGTGATGATCGCCATGGCGCTGGCCTGCCGGCCGACCCTGCTGGTGGCCGACGAGCCGACGACGGCGCTCGACGTGACGGTGCAGGCGCAGGTGCTGGCGCTGATCGCCGACCTCAAGGCCGAGCTCGGCATGGCGGTCCTGCTCATCACCCACGACCTGGGCGTGGTCTGGGAGACGGCGGGCCGCGTCGTCGTCATGTATGCCGGGCGCAAGGTCGAGGAAGGGCCGGTCGCCGCCATCTTCGGGCAGCCGCGCCACCCCTACACGCAAGGCCTGCTGCGTGCGGCGCAATGGGCGGACGACGGCGGGCGCCTGGCGGAGATCCCGGGCACCGTGCCCTCGCCCCACGCGATGCCGCCCGGCTGCGCCTTCGCGCCGCGTTGCGCCCGCGCGCTCGACCGCTGCCGGTCCGGCACCCCACCCTTGGCGACGCTGGCCCCGGGTCACGTCGCGGCCTGCATCCGCGCGACGGAGCCGGCGCCGTGACCGCCCCGGTGCTGGAGGCGCGCGGCCTCGTCAAACGATTCCCGGTTGGGGGCGGCTTCGGCGCCGCGGCACGCACTGTCCATGCGCTGGACGGGGTCGACCTCGCCATCGACGCGGGCGAGACGCTGGCCGTCGTCGGGGAATCCGGCTGCGGCAAGACCACGCTCGCCCATTGCCTCACCGGGCTGACGACGCCCTCGGCCGGCCGCCTGCTGGTCGACGGCGAGGACGCGGCGGCGATGCTGCGGCGCCGGCCGCTCGCCTTCCGCCGGCGCGTGCAGATCGTCTTCCAGGACCCCTTCGCCAGCCTCAACCCGCGGCGGCGAATCGTCGACACGGTGGGTGACGCGCTGCGCATCCATCGGCTGTGCGCCGGGCGCGAGCGCCGCGACCGGGTGGCGGCGCTGCTGGCCGAGGTCGGTCTGGCGGACGAGCATCTCGACCGCTTCCCGCACGAGCTGTCGGGCGGCCAGCGCCAGCGCGTGGCCATCGCCCGGGCGCTCGCCGTGGAGCCGGCCGTGGTCATCTGCGACGAGCCCGTGTCGGCGCTCGACGTCTCGATCCAGGCGCAGGTCGTGAACCTGCTGCGCGACCTGCAGGCGCGGCGCGGCGTCGCCTATCTCTTCATCTCGCACAACCTGGCGCTGGTGCGGCACATCGCGACCCGCATCGCGGTCATGTATCTGGGCCAGGTGGTCGAGAGCGGCACGACCGCCGTGCTGCGCCGCCGCCTGGCGCATCCCTATTCGCAGGCGCTGTTCGCCGCCGCGCCGGAGATCGGCCGCGCGCCCGATGCGGCGCGACCGCCGCCACTGGCGGGCGACGTGCCGAGCCCGATCGACCCGCCCACGGGCTGCCGCTTCCACACCCGTTGCCCGCATGCCGTCGCCCGGTGCCACGACGAAGCGCCGGAGCTCCGCAGCGTCGACGACCGCCTCGTCCGCTGCCATCTCGCGGAATCGCTACCGCCATGACGGGGGCGCTCACGGGGCCGGTGGTGCCCTGATTTTTCGCAGTTGCTTTCGGGCGGACAACGGGCTTTCCATGCGCCGCACTGCCCTACCAGCACAGAAGGAGAGAGCCTATGGCGCTTCGTCTCGGCGATACCGTCCCGGACTTCAAGGCGGAGACCACCGAAGGTCAGGTGAGCTTCTACGACTGGCTCGGCAATTCCTGGGGGGTCCTGTTCTCGCACCCCAAGGACTTCACGCCGGTCTGCACGACGGAGCTGGGCGAGGTCGCCCGCCTCAAGAGCGAGTTCGACAAGCGCGGCGTGAAGGTGCTCGGCCTGTCGGTGAGCCCGCTCGGCGACCACACCGCCTGGGGCGCCGACATCGAGGAGACGCAGGGCCACGCCCTGAATTTCCCGCTCATCGCCGACCCGGACCGCAAGGTCTCGGACCTCTACGAGATGATCCATCCGAACGCCAGCGACACGATGACCGTGCGTTCGGTCTTCATCATCGGCCCGGACAAGAAGCTGAAGCTCAGCTTCACCTACCCCGCCTCCACGGGCCGCAACTTCGACGAGATCCTGCGCGTCATCGACTCGCTGCAATTGACCGCGAAGTACTCGGTCGCGACGCCGGTGAACTGGAAGCGCGGCGAAGACGTGATCATCGTCCCCGCCGTCACCGACGAGGCCGCCAAGGAGAAGTTCCCCGGCGGCTGGAAGGCGCTGAAGCCCTATCTGCGCATCGTGCCGCAGCCGGGGGCGTAGTTTCCGCGCGCATCGCCGCGGACGCGAAGGGGGCGGGCGACCGCCCCCTTCGTCTTTCAGCGCCAATCGCTTTTCATCGCCGGGGCGCGAAGGTCGGCATCGGCATCCGGCGGTAGCCAGCCGGCACCACCAGGAGCGCGCGGTCGACGGGGCCGACCCGCAGGTTGCGCAGCTCCTGCCGGATCGTCGTGCGCCGACGCCCGCTGCGGAACTCCAGGTCGACACGGACGGGGATGTTCTCGGCCGTCAGCCAGACGAACCCCGCGAGGCTGTCGCCCCGCGCGTTCCTCCCGTCGACCCGGTGCCGCACGGCGGGAACGCCGGAGACCGGCTCCGCGCCGACCCGGCGCGTCGTCCAGCGCATGTCGAGCGCCTCGCCGGCGCCCGGGACCCGGCGGATATCGGTCTCGATCGCCATCCGCGCGCCCGGCATCAGCAGGGTGGCGGTGCGCGCCCGCTGGTCGATCAGCAGGGTCTGGTGCACGCCCTCGATCACCGCTTCGCGCCGCTCGCGCGGGCCCTCGGCGACCAGTCGGGCCGAGATCACGCGACGGCCGACGGTGATCGTCGCATCGGCGGTGTAGGCTGCACGCGGGGCGCCGAACGGGCCGATGTCGGCGACCGCGACGGCGGCGCCGACGCAGAGCAGGACGATCGCGAGGAGCGCGCGGCGGAGCATGTCCGGCACTACCCGCGCGGCGGGACGATGCGGCGATAGTCGGCCGGCACCGCCAGCATCGCCGGGTTGACCGGCCCGATGCGCAGGTTGCTCAGGGTCTGCGTGACATGCCGCGTGCGGCCGTCGGCCGTTACGTCGAGCTCGGCACGGACGGGGATGCGATCGGCCGTGATCCATACCGTGCCGACGATGCGATCGCCGCGCGCGTTGGCGCCCTCGACGGCGTGCTTCACCGCGGGAACGCCGCCCTGCGGCTCCGGGCCGATCTCGCGCGTCGTCCACTTGATGTCGCCGACACCCTCGCCCGCATTGCGCACGTCGATCTCCATCGCCGTGTGCTGCTCGGGAATCAGGACCGTCGCCCGGGCGAGGCTACGGTCGACCAGCAGGATCTGCCGCCTTCCCTCGACAGTGGTCTCGCGGCGCTCGCGCGGCCCGTCGGCATAGACTCGCGCGGCGATCCGCTTGCCGTCGGCGGTGACCGTGCTGTCGGCGGTATAGGGAACGGCCGGCGTGCCGAACGGCCCGATGTCGGCCGCAGCCGCCGCCGTCGCCGCGACGGCCGCCGCCACCGCCAGCCCGATGCGTCTCCACATGCCCGACTCCGCCCGCACTTGCACCCGACCGGTTGACCAGCAAATCGGGGCGATCTCATGGCAGGCGCAATCGCGTGACCGGCGCTGGCCCGCCGGCCGGCCATCGCCTATCTTCCGCGCGGACCCCACCCACGCGAACGGAGCATCCATGGCCGGAGCCATCGAAGCGCGCTTGGCCGCGCTCGGCATCGAGCTGCCGCAGGCGGCAGCCCCTGCCGCCAACTACGTGCCGACGACCAGCTTCGGCGGCGTCCTCTACGTCGCCGGCCAGATCCCGGTGTGGAACGGGGAACGACGCTTTCTCGGCACACTCGGCGCGGGTACCGAGATCGCCGACGGCCAGGCGGCCGCCCGGCTCTGCGCGCTCAACATCATCGCCCAGGCCAAGCGGACGCTGGGCGACCTCGACCGGGTGGTACAGATTCTGCGTCTGGGCGGCTTCGTCGCCTCGACGGCATCGTTCGGCGACCAGCCGGCCGTCGTCAACGGCGCGTCGGACCTGATGGTCGAGGTGTTCGGGGACAAGGGTCGCCACGCGCGCGCCGCGGTCGGCGTCGCCGCCCTGCCGTTCGGCGTCGCGGTCGAGGTCGAAGCGACGATCGCGTTCCAGTGACGGGAGAGTGCGCATGGCGGACGGATCGACCGCGAAGACCGTGACGCGCGAGCGGCTGGCGGCGATCGGCGCCGCCTTCGCCAGCCGCGACCCGGCGGCGATCGCCGCCTGCTTCGCGCCGGACGGCGTGTTCCGCAACGCCGTCGGGCCGGACCCGTGGGGCCGGCGCTACGAGGGCGCCGAGGAGATCGCCGGCTACTTCCGCGCGCTCTTCGCGCAGACACCGGACGTACGCTGGGAACACACGGCCGAATGGGTCGCGGGCGACCGCGCCGTCGTCGAATGGCGTCGCACCGCGACGCTGCCGGACGGGACGCGGCAGGACTGGCTCGGCTGCGATCTCTACCTCTTCCGCGGCGAGGCGATCCTGCTCAAGGACACCTACGTCAAGGTGGTCCGCTGACGGCCGCGGCCGCCGGGCCCCCGCCGGTTCAGGGGCCAGCACCGGTTCAGGGGCCAGCGCCGGTTCAGAGGCCAGCGCCGGCCCGTGTGCCGGCGCGCGTCCGCATCCTCGATGCCATCGCCGACGTCCCGGCAGCCGCCTGGGACGCCTGCGCCGGGGCCGACAACCCCTTCCTCGGACATGCCTTCCTGTCGGCGCTGGAGGATTCGCGCTCGGTCGCCGCCGAAGCCGGATGGCTGCCGCGCCACGTCGTGGTGGAGGACGAGGCCGGGACGGCGATCGGTGCCGCCCCCGCCTACGTCAAGGGCCATTCCTACGGCGAGTACGTCTTCGACCATGGCTGGGCCCAGGCCTATGAGCGGGCGGGCGGGCGCTACTATCCCAAGCTGCTGGTCGCCGTTCCCTTCACCCCGGTGCCGGGGCCGCGGCTGCTGCTGCATCCCGAGGCGGTGCCGGAAACCCGCGAGGTGCTGATCGAGACGCTGCTCGAGCTGGCGAAGACGATCGGCGCATCTTCCGTGCATGCGAACTTCGTCCGGCACGACGAATGGGAGGCGCTGGCGGCGCGCGGTTTCCTCCGGCGGATGGGCCAGCAGTTCCACTGGACCAATGCCGGCTACGGCAGCTTCGACGACTTCCTGGCCGCACTCTCGTCGCGCAAGCGCAAGCAGATCCGCAAGGAGCGGCAGGCTCCGGCGGCCGAAGGGATCGTCGTGCGGGCGCTGACCGGCGACGAGATCACCGCCCGCCACTGGGACGCCTTCCACCGCTTCTACCTGGCGACCGCCGACAAGAAATGGGGCTACGCCTATCTCGAGCGCGACTTCTTCCATCGCCTCGGCGCCGGCCTCGGCGACAAGGTGGTGCTGGTGGTGGCCGAGCGCGGCGGCCGGCCGGTAGCGGGCGCCCTCAATCTGCGCGGCACCGACACGCTCTACGGCCGCAACTGGGGCACCACGATCGACGCGCCCTTCCTCCATTTCGAGTGCTGCTACTATCAGGCGATCGACTACGCGATCGCCCATGGCCTAGCGCGCGTCGAGGCCGGCGCCCAGGGGATGCACAAGATCCAGCGCGGCTACCTGCCCGTCGCCACCTACAGCGCCCATTGGATCGCCGATCCCGGCCTGCGGCGCGGCGTCGCCGACTTCCTCGACCGCGAGCGCCCCGCCATGGCCGCCGAGATGGCCGCGCTGGCCGAGCACTCGCCCTATCGCAAGGATGGCGAGGGGTGACCGTTCGCCGTCAGGCGAGATCGGTCCGCGAGAAGTCGTCCCCCTTGTAGATGAGGCCAATACGTCGAGCCTTCGCGCAGGCATAGGCGAAGCAATCCCCCATGTTGAGCTGCGCCGGGTGCCCGCGACCCCTGCCGTAGCGCTCGAACGCCCGCAGAGCCAGCAGGCCCACCTCCTCGTCGATCTCCATCGTTTCGATCCCGGCCTCGTACAGCAGCGCCAGCAGCCGTTCCTGCGCCACCGACACCGGCATGGTCTTGCGCGCCGTAAGGGCGGCGACGGTCTCGTAGCGGGCGATCGGAGACGTGAGGAGACGCGGTGCGCGCTCCAGCGCATCGGCAATGCTATCGGCATCGGGCTCCTGCAGCAGGATCGCCAGCAACGCCGAGGCGTCCACGAACATCACACCCCCGACAACTCGTCGAAGAATGCCTTGCCGATATCGCGACCCGTGTCGCGATAGGCCGCGATGGGTGCCGCGACGGCGCGCAGCCGCTCGCGAAGCGGTGTTTTGCCATGCTCCCGCGCAAGCTCCGCGGTGACGGCCTCGCGGACTGCCTCGGTAAGGCCGATCCCCTTCAGCCGCGCGAGCTCGCGAACCAGCGCATCGGTTCGCTCGTCTCTGATGTGAAACGCCATCACCCAATCATCTATCCGAATAAGGATAGATAGCTAGATAAGACCCTCGGAACGATGCGTCAACCAGCCATCAATTCTCCCACCGCCACTGCCACAGCTCGGTCTGGACGATCGGCTCGTTGGCGCCGTAGCCGCGCAGCTTGGCGGCGTAGACGCCCGTCTTGGCGAGCTGGAAGAGGAAGCCGTGGACGGCATCCTCGGCGATCATGCGCTGGGCGTCGCCATAGAGGGCGAACAGGCGCTTCTCGTCGGTCTCCACATCGATGCGCTTCATCAGCGCATTCAGGTCGGCGTTGTCGTAGCCGTAGTAGTAGCCCTTGCCGCGGACGTAGTTGTCCATGTCGTAGGGCGAGGTGTGGGCCACGATCGTCATGTCGTAGTTGCGCTGCTTGTAGACGATGTCGAGCCACTGCGCCCACTCGATCGGCTCGATGCGCACGCGGATGCCGGCCTTGCCGAGCTGGGACGCGACGATTTCCGCGCCGCGCCGGGCATAGGAGAAGGGCGGCGGCTTGATCGTCGCCTCGAAGCCGTCGGGCAGCCCCGCCTCGGCCAGCAGCGCCTTGGCGCGCGCGATGTCGTGCGGGTAGCGGCCGGTCAGGTCGACATAGGCCGGATGGTGCGGCGGGAAGTGGCTGCCGATCGGCGTGCCATAGCCGAACATGGCGCCGTCGATGATCGCCTTGCGGTCGAGGGCGTGACTGATCGCCCGGCGCACCCGGATGTCGTCGAAAGGCTTGCGCGAATTGTTGAGCGCCAGGATGACCTCGCCCTCGGTGGTGCCGACGACGACCTTGAAGCGCGGGTCGCGCTGGAAGCGGGTCATGCTCTCGGGCGCGCCGATCACCGGGAAGGCGTCGACGTCGCCGGCCAGCAGGGCGGCTACCTGCGCGGACGCGTCGGGGATGAACTTGAAGACCGCCTCGCGCATGTGGATCTTCGCCACGTTGCGATAGCCGGGATAGCGTTCGAGGACCACGCGGTCGCCCTTCACCCACTCCTTGAACCGGAAGGGGCCGCTGCCGACCGGGCGGACGCGGTTCTGTTCGACCGTCTCGGCAGCCAGGATCGAGGCGTCGCCCGCCGCCATCGAGAAGAGGAAGATGCTGCTCGGCTGCTTCAGCCGCATCACCACGGTGCGCGGGTCGGGGGTTTCCACCGCCGCGATCGGCTGGAAGATCTTCTTCGAGGGATTGACGCTGTCCGCCGCCATCGCCCGGGCGAAGGTTGCCCGCACGTCCTCGGACGTCAGCGCCCGGCCGTTGTGGAAGGTGACGCTCTCCGGCAGCCGGAAGGTGACGGTGCGGCCGTCGGGCGCCACCGTCCAGCTTTCGGCCAGGCCCGGCACGACGCCGCCATTGTCGTCGATCAGCGTCAGGCTCTCGAAGACGTTGCCCGAGACGATGCTGTCGATCGCGGCGGCGGCATTGATCGTCGGATCGAGCACCGGCGGCTCGGCCTGCATGCCGACGACCACCCGGTCGCGGGCGACGGCACCCTGGGTGGCGAGGAGCGCGAGGGCGCCCACGGCGGCGACGAGACGATAGCGCATGGATCTCCCCGAACAGCGGAATCGCGGGCGCGACGTTAGCACGACGGCCACGCCGGTGGATGACAGGCCCGCGTGGATGACAGGCGCGCGGGCGGACGCTATTCCCCGGTGCGATGCGGTTCTTCTTCTACGGCACGTTGCTGGACCCCGCGCTGAGAGGCGCGCTCTGCCCCGCGGCTACCGGATGGAGCATCCGCCCGGCGGAGCTGGCGGAATACCGTCGCGGCAGGCGCGCCGACCTCTCCTATCCCTTTCTGCTCCCCTCGCCGGGTGCGCGGACCGCAGGCGTCGTCGCCGGCGGCGTCGCCGTCGATGCGGCGGCGGTGCTGACGCTCTACGAGGGCGAAGGCTATCGCTGCGTCCTGCTGCGGCCGGCGACCGATGACGGTCCCGTCGATGCGTGGACCTTCCTGCCGCGCCGCCACGAGGCAGCCGACCACCCCTGGTCGCTCGCGCGGTGGCAGCGCGAACACCGGGCACGGACCATCGATGAGATTCGGCGTTGGCGACGTTCGCTCGCGCCCGCGACGATCGCCGCGGCAGCCGCGCTCTGGAGACGGCGGGCGGCGCTCAGTCCGCGCGTGCCACCGACGCCGCCCCCGGCGGGATGACCGCGCAGGGGAAGGTGCGCTCGCCCAACTGCTTGCAGACGCCGCGCGCCTCGCGCTCGTCGAGGCCGACGAAGCGGGCACGGAACAGCTTGTCGTCCTGGATCATGATCGAGCCGGTGCTGTCGCGCAGCAGCTTGCCGGCCTTCTGCTGGGCCGCCTTGATGGCACGGCCGGCCGCGTCCTTGCGGCTGAAGGCGCCGACCTGAATGCTCCAGGAATCCCCGCCCTCCTCGCGCCAGCCGCCGGCCTGCGGCGGCCGCACATGGGCCTCCTTCGCCGCCACGACCAGGCGCATCGGCTCCGGCCGGCCGAGGACCGGCGCCGCAGCGGGGACGGTCGGCCCGGCCGCCGTCACGTAGAGGTCGCGCATCTCCGGCTGCGCGGGCGCCGCCGGGGCCCGCGCCTCGCGAATCTCGGGCGCCCGGCGACCGGCCGGCTTCGCGAACCCGGCCTCCAGCAGCTCGGCCATGCGCACGTCGCGGCTCGCGGGCGAGGTGCCGCCCATGACGACGCCGATCAGCCGGCGACCGTTGCGCTCGCCCGACGCGACGAGGTTGTAGCCGGACGCGTTGACGAACCCGGTCTTGATGCCGTCGAGCCCGTCGAACTGGTCCAGCAGCCGGTTGTGGTTGTGATACCAGTTGCCGCGGAAGGTGAAGCCGCGGGTCGCGAAGTAGGGATAGTACTTGGGATAGTCGCGCAGCAGCGCTCGGGCCAGGACGGTGTAGTCGCGGGCGGTCGTGATCTGGCGCGGATCGGGCAGGCCCGAGGCGTTGCGGAAGGTGGTGCCGTGCATC
>JBFWXJ010000039.1:0-23142 GCA_050187535.1 Alphaproteobacteria bacterium
GACCGTCGTCGGATCGACGACGTCGTAGCCGTGGGTGGAGCCCGCGCGCGCCTTCAGGATCGGCGACAGATAGAGATGCGAGATGCCGAGCGCCGCCAGGTAGGGCACCACCGCCGCCGCATCGGCGAAGGTGAATCCGGCATGCAGCTGCAGGCGGTAGGTCGCCGATGGCGGCGTCATCGCCGCTTGCGCTCGCGCGCCACGGTGCGCAGGCGCGTGGCGGCTACGGGATCGTCGAGGATCGTATCCGCCGTTCCCGGCAGCCGGCGCCGCCAGTTGGGGTGCTCGTCGATGGTCCCCGGAAGGTTGGGCTGCTCGGCCAGGCCGAGCGCGTCTTCGACCGGGAACAGCGCGAGGCGGGCAGGGGCGCGGGCGACGTAGCGCATCGCCCCGTCGACGGCGGCGGACGGGTCTTCGGGCGGGCGCCCGTTGGCCAGCCCGGCGGCCACGAAGGATGACCACAGCCGCCGCTTGTCCGCTGCGCGGGCCGCCATCTCATCGGCGGCGGCTCCGCCCGAAATCCGCGCGCGCCAGGCGATGTCCTCGCCGGCCCACCAGCCGGCGGCGGTCGGCAGGTCATGCGTGGTGGTCATGGCCACCGCATCGCGATCCCACTCCTCGGGCGGTGTGAACCGGGCACCCGTCCGCTCGAACCAGAGCACGCGCATGCCGTGGATGCCGGCCTCGGCCATGCCTTCGCGGAAGCCCTCGGGCACCGTGCCGAGATCCTCGCCGACGACGATCGCGCCGTGGCGGACGGATTCGAGCGCGACCAGCCGCAGCATGTCCGTCAGGGGAAAGGCGAGATAGGCGCCCTCCGTCGCCGACGCGCCGTCCGGCACCACCCAGAGGCGTGCGAGACCCATCACATGGTCGATGCGCAGCCCGCCGCTGCCGCCCATCGCCGCGCGCAGGGTGGCGAGGAACGGCGCGAAGCCGCCTTCGGTCAGCGCGCGCGGCGAGAACGTCGTGAGGCCCCAGTTCTGGCCTTCACCGTTGATGAGGTCGGGCGGCGCGCCGATCGCCAGCCCGGTCAGCACGTCCCGCGGCCGCGCCCAGGCGTGGCTCCCGTCACCGTCCATGCCGATCGCGAGGTCGGCGAGGAGGCCGATGCGCATGCCGGCCGCGCGCGCCCGTTCCTGGGCGGCGGCCCGCGAGCGGTCGGCGATCCATTGCAGGAAGACGTGGAACGTGACCTCCCGCGCATGCTCCCGGGCGAAGTCGGCGACTGCCGACGAGGCGGGGTCGCGCAGCTCCGCCGGCCAACGCCGCCAACTCCACTCGCCTCCGCGGGCCAACTGCGCGGCATGGATGGCCTCGAACCGCGCGTGGTCCTCCAGCATCGCGCCGCCGGCCCGCCGGAAGCGCACGAAGTCCGCGGGCGGGCGGCCATCGGTCCCGATCGTGGCATCGAAAACCGTGCGCAGGTGCCGGAGCTTCGCGCGCGCCGCCACGGGCCAGTCGATGAGCGGCATCGCCTCGAGCAGACGCTGCTCGGTCGTGGGACCGGCGACATGGCGGCGGGCGGCCGGCACCGAAGCGGGATCGCCGAGCAGGACGTTGCGGAAGAGCCGGCTCGACGGCGCGTAGGGGCTGTAGCGCCGCGGGTCGGCCGCGAAGAGCGCGTGGTCCGGGCTGAGGGCCAGCGCATCGGCGCCATGGCGGGCGGCGGCTTCGGCCAGCCGGGCGACGCCGCCATTGTCGCCGATGCCGCCGTCGCCGGTCCGGCGGATTGCGTAGATCTGTGCCGCCAGCCCCCAGAGGCGACGGCGTGGCGCCAGGTCACGCAGCTGGAAGCAGCGTGCCGGCGCCACGGCGATCGTCGTCTCGCCCGCATCGGTCAGCAGACGGTGGTAGCCGGCGGCGGGAACCGCAGGCAGCATTCCGGCGCCGCGGGCGTCCCCGATGCGCAGGTCGCGCCGTGTTCCGTCCTCCGCCGTCAGGCGCGCGCGCATCCCGGGCCGCAGGAAGCCGGGCAGGCGCACCGCCATGCCCGCGCGTGCCGTGACCAGCGGCGGCGCTCCGCCCTCGCTCCGCAATCGTGCTTCGGCGTCCGCCACATCCCCGTCCGACCCGACGGGAACGCCCATCGCGGCCAGGACCGCTGCGATGGTCGGCGGCGCCACCGTGCGCGACCTGCCACGGAAATCCCGCCACTCGACCTGGATGCCGACGCGGGCGGCGAGGTCGCGGAGCGCCTTGTCCTTCAAGCCGGGCGCTCCAGGAAGGCCGCCGTGGTGTGCGGCGGAATGCTGCCGCGGCGAAGCGCGCCGACGGCGGGCCGTCGGGTCGCGAACAGGGGGCTGCCGACGGGCGGATCGCAGGTGACCTGCTCCGGGCCGAGATTGGTCGCGATCGTCAGCACAAGGCCGTCGCCGAGGCGCCAGCGCGCGACGACCGCGGCAGGGCCGGCCGCGGCGGCGCCCAGGGCGCGGGCGCCGTCGAGGCGTGGCACGATCTCCGACCGGCGGATTGCCAGGAGCTTGCGGTAGAGCGCGCGGCGCGAGCGGGCGCGCTCGGGATCGGCGGCGGGGACCGAGCCGCGGAACGTCGCTTCCGCGTTGGGATCGGGAATCTTCTCGCGCCGGGCCGGATCGGCGAAGGCGGCGAAGCGGGCGAACTCCCGCCGGCGGCCCTCGCGGACGGCATCGTCGAGCGGCGGGCGATGGTCGGTGAAGTAGAGGAACGGTGTCCGGCTGGCATCCTCCTCGCCCATGAACAGGAGCGGGATCTGGGGCGCCAGGAGCTGCAGGGCGATGGCGGCCTCGAGGGCGGCGGGGTCGGCGATCGCCGTCAGCCGCTCGCCGAACGCGCGATTGCCGATCTGGTCGTGGTTCTGCAGGAAGAGGACGAAGGCGGTCGGCGGCAGGTCTGCGCTCGGCGTGCCGCGACGCTCGCCGCCGCGATGGGCCGACGGCTCGCCCTGGTAGGCGAAGCCCTCGGCGAGGCAGCGGGCGAGCCGCACGGCCGGCGCGTCGGCATAGTCGGCGTAGTAGCCTTCGCTCTCGCCGGTCAGCAGGACGTGGAGCGCATGATGGGCGTCGTCGTTCCATTGCGCGTCGAAGCCGCGGCGCAGATGGGCGGCCTCGTTCCCGTCGTGCTCCAGCACGAGATGGACGTGGCGGTCGGGGCCTGCCGCACGCCGCGCGGCATCGGCCGTCTCGTCGAGCCAGCCGGGATCGCCGATCGCATGCACGGCGTCGAGACGCAGCCCATCGAAGCGATACTCCATCAGCCAGTAGAGGACGTTCTCGGTGAAGAAGCGGCGCAGCTCCGCCTGGGAGAAGTCGAGGCTCTCGCCCCAGGCGGTCGGCCGGTCCCTGCGCATGATCTGCGGCGCATAGGCGGCGAGATAGTTCCCGTCCGGGCCGAAGTGGTTGTAGACGACGTCGAGCAACATCATCAGGCCGTGGCCGTGTGCCGCGTCGACCAGGGCCTTGAGCTGGTCGGGCGTGCCGTAGGCGGCGTCGGGAGCGTAGGGCAGCACGCCGTCATAGCCCCAGTTGCGCCGGCCGGGAAACTCCGCCACGGGCATCAGCTCGACGGCCGTGATGCCGAGCCGCGCGAGACGCGGCAGGGCGCGCGCGACACCGGCGAAGCCGCCGGCGAGCCCTGCGTGGATCTCGTAGACGATCGCCTCGCCCCATGGCCGGCCCCGCCACTGGGGGTGGCGCCAGCGATATGCAGCCGCGTCGACGACCATGCTGGGGCCGAACGGGTCCTGCGGCTGGAAGCGCGAGGCCGGATCGGGCACTTCCAGTCCGTCCGCGAGGCGATAGCGGTACAGCGTGCCGGCGCCGCAGTCCGCCTCGGTCTCGAACCAGCCGCCGCCCGCGGCGCGCATCGCGGCGGGTGGCGCGCCCGCTCGTACCAGCTCGACCCGGTCCTGGGTCGGCGCCCACAGGCGAAAGCGCGTGCGGCCCGGGGCGAGCAAGGTGGCGCCCGCCGAAAGCTCGAAGGTGCGATCCGCCCTCATTTTCGCGTCAGCAGCAGGACGGCGGCGTGCGCCGCCACCGGCAGCTCCGCACCGTCGAGGTCGCGCTCCTCGGTCTCGGGCGCGGCCGTGTCGAGAAGAATTCGTGCGGGCAGCGCCGCGTCGGGCAGACGGAAGACCCGGTCCTCATCGCCGGGATTCATGGCGAGGGTCAGGATGTCGGACGGGCCGTCTTCGCGGATACCGGCGCGCAGCAGCACCAGCGCCCGCTCCTCCGGATCGTTCCAAGCCTCGGGCGGGATGGGGCCGCCGTCGGCGCCGAACCACTCGATGTCGCGCACGCCCGGGATGGGCTCGCCGCGGCCGTGGAGGAAGTAGCGGCAGCGGAGCACCGGATAGCGGTGCCGCAGCCCGATCGCGCGAGCGACGAATGCCGTCAGTAGCGTGGCGTCGGGTCCGGATGCCGCCTCCCAGTCGAGCCAGGAGACCGCATTGTCCTGGCAATAGGCGTTGTTGTTGCCGCCCTGCGTGCGACCGAATTCGTCGCCGGCGAGCAACATCGGTGTGCCGTGGGCGAACAGCACGGTCGCCAGGATCGAGCGGGCGACGCGAAGGCGCAGCGCAATGATCGCCGGGTCGTCCGTCGGCCCCTCGACGCCCCAGTTGCGCGAGGCGTTCTCGCCATGGCCGTCGCGGTTCTCTTCGCCGTTCGCCTCGTTGTGCTTGGCCTCGTAGGCGACGACGTCGGCGAGCGTGAAGCCGTCATGCGATGCCGCATAGTTGACGGAAGCCCAGGGTCGCCGGCCGCGATGGTCGAACAGGTCGCCCGAACCCGCCAGACGCGCCGCGAAATCGGGTCGCTGGCCGGGGTCGCCGCGCCAGAAGCGGCGCACGCCGTCGCGAAAGCGATCGTTCCATTCGGCGAAACCGGGCGGATGCTGCCCCAGGCGATAGCCGCCCGGCCCGATATCCCACGGCTCGGAGATGAGCTTGACGCGTGCCAGCACCGGGTCCTGGCGCAGCACGTCGAAGAAGCCGGACCCCGGGTCGAAGCCGTGCGCCTCCCGCCCCAGCGTCACCCCCAGATCGAAGCGGAAGCCGTCGACGTGATAGGACGTGACCCAGAAGCGCAGGGAATCGATCACCATCTGCAGCACGCGCGGATGCGACAGGTTGACGGTGTTTCCCGTGCCCGTGTCGTTGATGCAGTAGCGCGGGTCGTCCGGCAGCAGGCGGTAGTAGCTGGCGTTGTCGAGCCCGCGGAACGAGAGGGTCGGCCCCAGCTCGCTGCCTTCGGCGGTGTGGTTGTAGACGACGTCCAGGATGACCTCGATCCCGGCAGCGTGGAGGCGGCGCACCGCGACCCGCATTTCGTTGCCCGATGCGGACGGCGTCGCGAGATAGCGCTGCTCGGGCGCGAAGAATCCGAGCGTGTTGTAACCCCAGTAGTTCCGCAGGCCCTTCTCCAGGAGATGGCGGTCCTGGACGAAGGCGTGGACCGGGAGGAGCTCGACCGCGGTCACGCCGAGGCGCCGCAGATGATCGATCACCGGCTTGCTGCCGAGGGCTGCGAACGTGCCGCGCTCCTCGGTCGGCACGTCGGGATGCAGGCGCGTCAGGCCGGCGACATGCGCCTCGTAGATGACGGTGTCCGACCAGGGCACCGCCGGTGGCGCATCGTCGCCCCAGTTGAACAGGTCCTCGACGACGACCGCCTTGGGCATCGCGGCGGCGCTGTCGCGCCGGTCGAAGGACAGGTCGCGCCGGCTCGACGCGAGGCGATAGCCGTAGAGCGCGTCCGTCCAGCGGACATGGCCCAGGATGCGCCGCGCATAGGGGTCCATCAGCAGCTTGTGATGGTTGAAGCGGTGGCCGCGATGCGGCTCGTACGGCCCCCAGGCGCGGAAACCGTAGACGAGCCCCGGCTGGGCACCCGGCAGGTAGCCGTGCCAGACCTCGTCGGTGCATTCGGGCAGCGTCACCCGCTCGCGCTCGCGCTGGCCGGCAGTGTCGAAGATGCAGAGATCGACCCGCTCGGCGTTGGCCGAGAAGACGGCGAAGTTGACCCCGAGCCCGTCCCAGGTGGCGCCGAGCGGGTAGGGGGTGCCCGGGAGCACCGGGCGTGGACCTGCCATGCTCAGCCCTCGTTGCAGAGAAGCAGGGTCGCGAGCGGCGGCAGGGTCAGGTCGAGCGCCTGCTGCTCGCCGTGGCTCGGGATGGCGATGCTGTCCGCCGCGCCGAGATTGCCCACGCCCGAGCCGCCGTAGCGCGCGGCATCGGTGTTGACGATCTCGTTCCATCGCCCCGCCGTGGGGACGCCGATGCGATAGTCGTGGCGCGGCATGGGCGTCATGTTCACCACCGCCAGCACCGGCGGCGCGCCCCTGGGATCGAGGCGCAGGAAGGCGAAGACGGAGTTCTCGACGTCGTCGCCGACCACCCACCGGAAACCCGCCGGGTCGGTGTCGCCGGCGTGCAGCGCCGGCATCCCGCGGTAGAGGCGGTTGAGGTCGTCGACCAGGAGCTTGACGCCGGCGTGCAGCGGATCGGCGAGGAGATGGCGATCGAGCGCGCCGTCATGGTTCCATTCGCGCTCCTGCGCGAATTCCCCGCCCATGAAGAGCAACTTCTTTCCGGGATGCGCCCACATGAACCCCAGATAGGCGCGCAGGTTGGCGAAGCGCTGCCAGCGGTCGCCCGGCATGCGGCCCAGCAGCGATCCCTTGCCGTGAACGACCTCGTCATGGGAGAGCGGCAGCACGAACCGCTCGGAGAAGGCGTAGACGAGGCCGAACGTCATCTCGCCGTGGTGATGGCGGCGATGGATCGGATCGCGCGAGACGTAGTGCAGGGTGTCGTGCATCCACCCCATGTTCCATTTGTAGGTGAAGCCGAGACCGCCGGCGTCGATCGAGCGCGTGACGCCGGGCCAGGCCGTCGATTCCTCGGCCACGGTGATGGCGCCGGGGCAGCGCTCGGCGACAACGGCGTTGAAGTGCCGGAGGAAGCCGATCGCCTCCAGGTTCTCGCGGCCGCCATGGACGTTGGGCGTCCATTCGCCGGCGCGCCGGCTGTAGTCGCGGTAGAGCATCGATGCTACCGCGTCGACACGCAGGCCATCGACATGGAAGCGCTCGAGCCAGTGGACGGCGCTGGCGATGAGGAAGCCCTGCACCTCCCGCCGCCCGAAGTTGTAGATCAGCGTGTTCCAGTCCTGGTGGAAGCCCTCGCGCGGGTCGAGGTGCTCGTAGAGGGCGGTGCCGTCGAAGCGCGCCAGGCCGTGCGCGTCGGTCGGGAAATGGCCAGGGACCCAGTCGACGATGACGCCGATCCCGGCCCCGTGGAAGGTGTCGACGAAGCGCGCGAACCCGTCGGCCGGGCCGAGCCGCGCGGTCGGCGCGAAGAGCGACAGCGGCTGGTACCCCCAGGACCCGCCGAAGGGGTGCTCGGCCACCGGCAGCAGCTCGATATGGGTGAAGCCGGCTTCGCGCACGAAGGGCAGGAGATGGGCTGCAAGCGAATCCCAGGATGTCTCCGGCGCCAGGCCCCGCAGCCAGGATTCGGCATGGACTTCGTAGATGGACATTGGCGCGTCGGGGGCCTGGCGCGCGGCGCGGGACACCATCCAGTCGGCGTCGTGCCAGACATGGCCGGGCGGTGCCGCGACGATGGACGCGGTTGCCGGCGGCCGCTCCGTGGCGAGCGCCAGCGGGTCGGCCTTGAGCGGCAGCATCTGACCGTCCGCCGCGGTGATCGCGTACTTGTAGTGCGCGCCCGGACCGATGCGGGGCACGAAGAGTTCCCACACGCCGGCGCCGTGACGCAGGCGCATCGGATGCCGGCGGGTGTCCCAGGCGTTGAAGTCGCCGACCACCGCGACACGGCGGGCATTGGGAGCCCAGACGGCGAAACGCACGCCATCCACGCCGTCGATCGTCGTCGGCTGTCCGCCGAAGCAGCCGCCGAGCGCGAAGTGACGGCCCTCGGAGAAGAGATGCAGGTCGAGATCGCCGAGCAGGAGACCGAAGGAATAGGGATCCTCGGTCTCCTGGACGGCGCCCGGCCAGGCGATGCGCAGGCTGTAGCGACCTTCGGCCGGTCCCGCGAAGAGACCGTCCGCCCCGGCGGCCTCCAGGCGCGTGACCCCGCCCTCGTGCAGGCATTCGACGCCGACCGCGCCGGGCACGTAGACGCGCACCTGCCCGCCATGCGGGCCCAGCACGGAGAACGGGTCCGTGTGGGTTCCGGCCTCGAGCTCCCGTGCCGCCGTCGGCGACAGTTCTTGCGCGTCAGGCATCGTCGCCTCGCAGGATGCGCTCCGCGAGCTCTGCGAGGCCGCTCAGCGGTACGTCGAGCCAGCTTGGGCGGTTGGCCGCTTCGTATCCGACCTCATAGGCGGCCTTCTCGACCAGGAAGAGGTCGAGCAGCCGGCGATCGATCGCGTCGGCGCCGGCCGCGTTCGCGTACTCGGCCAGGAAGGTGGCGGACGCCTCCTCCCGGAAGCGGTCGAGGAGCGCCGCCGCCGCGCCACCGACCTCGCGCCCTGCCGGCCGCTTGCGCCGGACGGAGGCGGCCGCGTAGTCGAACGACCGCAGCAGCCCCGCGACATCGCGCAGCGGGCTCGCCTTCGCACGACGCTCGGACACGGTCGAGGCCGGCTGGCCCTCGAAGTCGATGATCCACGCGTCGCCATTGGCGACCAGCACCTGCCCCAGATGGAAGTCGCCATGGATGCGGATCTTCGCCGTTCCGCGGCCGGCGCGCGAGAGCTGCGCCAGGACTGTTGCCAGGCGGTCGTGGAGGGCCGGCAGCGAGGCGGCCATCCGTGCGTCCTCCTCGTGTTCCCACTCGGCGATTCCAGCCAGGATGCCGACGGCGGAGCGCAGTGCGGTGGCGGCCGTATCGCTCCAGGCGTCGGTATCGGCGGGGCCGACGATCTCGGGCGCGAAGGCGGGATCGTCGTGAGGCCGCGAGAGGACCGCATGCAGCTCCCCCAGACGCCGGCCGATGGTGCCGGCGAACGCGATCACGGTCGCCAGCAGTTCGGGCGCGGTGGTGGCGTCGGTTTCCGCCGTCGCCAACTCGTCGGCGGCACGGCCGAGCTGGTCGAGCATCCAGCTCCACGCGTCGCCCTGGTTGCGGACGAAACCCTGCAGGAGCGCGAGCGAGGCGCGTTCGCCGCTTTCGTCCTGCAGGACGATCTCGCCCAGCAGCGGCGGCACGTTGGCGTAGCCGGCCTCGGTCAGATGGCGGACCATCTCCGGTTCGGGATGGATGCCCGGCACCAGGCGGCGGAACAGCTTCAGCACGGCCGCGTCGCCGATGATGAGGGAACTGTTGGACTGCTCGGCCGAGAGCCAGGCGATTTCGGTCTCGCCGTCGATCGCTGCACCGCGCAGGCGGTCGGACGGCAGGAACTCGATGCGGGCACCGCCCGTCTCGACGACGGCGCCGGCGGCGAGCGCCGCATGGACGTCCCGCGCGAAGCTCGGCAGCACGAAGGCGTCGGTCAGCAGCCCCACCATGCGGCTGCGCCGCACGCGCGCGATCGCGAGCTGGCTCGCCAGAGCAGGGGCCGTCTCGCTTTCCCAGGCGATGGAGAGCGGCAGGACCCAGCGCGAAGTGTCCCGCGCGGTGTCCACCGCGACGATCGCGAGCAGAGTCTCGCGTGTCTCCGACCGCAGCGGCACCACGGTCTCGATGCGCACCGCGGTGATCTTCTGGTCCTTGGCGCCGAACCAGCGGCGCATGGCCAGGTACGGCGGCAGGGCTTCGCGCTCGACGAGCGGGCGCGCGGCGTCCGCGAGCGCATCCGCGAGGCCATTGCGCAGCACGAGCGTTCGATATTCGGGCATGGGTTCCGGCGCGGGCGTGTGCGAGGTCGGCCAGTCGCTTTCGGCGGCGAGCGCGAACCAGTAGAAGCCGTAGGGCGGCAGCGTCAGCAGATAGGGGAGCATGCCGATCGGCGGAAACACCGAGCCGCCGCTCAGCTCCACCGGGACGCGTCCGGCGAACTCCGGCAGCTCGAGCTCGACCGCCTGGGCGGCGCGCGAGACGTTGGCGACGCAGAGCACCGTCTCGCGCTCGTCGCTGCGCAGGAAGGCCAGGACCTTGCGGTTGCGCGGATAGAGGAAGCCGAGCCGGCCGCGGCCGAAGACCGGATGCTGGCGGCGGACCGCCAGCATCCGCCGCATCCAGTTGAGCAGGGAATGCGGGTCGCGCCGCTGCGCCTCGACGTTGATCGAGCCGTAGCCGTAGAGCGGGTCCATGATCGCCGGCAGCACCAGCGTCGCCGGGTCGGCCCGCGAGAAGCCGCCGTTACGGTCGGGCGACCACTGCATCGGCGTGCGTACCCCGTCCCGATCGCCGAGATGAATGTTGTCGCCCATGCCGATCTCGTCGCCGTAGTAGACGACCGGGGTTCCCGGCATCGCGAGGAGCAGGCAGTTCAACAGTTCCACGCGGCGGCGATCGCGCTCCAGCAGCGGCGCGAGGCGGCGGCGGATGCCGAGATTGATGCGCGCGCGCCGATCGGCCGCATAGGTCTCCCACAGGTAGTCGCGCTCGGAATCCGTCACCATCTCGAGCGTCAGCTCGTCGTGGTTGCGCAGGAAGATCGCCCATTGGCACGCGGGCGGGATTTCCGGCGTCTGGCGCAGGATGTCGGTGATGGGAAAGCGGTCCTCGCGCGCCAGCGCCATGTACATGCGCGGCATCAGCGGGAAGTGGAACGCCATGTGGCATTCGTCGCCGGCGCCGAAATAGTCCTTGGTGTCCTCCGGCCACTGGTTGGCCTCGGCCAGCAGCATGCGGTCGGGGTAGTTGGCATCCATCTCCGCGCGGAAGCGCCGCAGGATGGCGTGGGTCTCCGGCAGGTTCTCGTTGTTGGTGCCGTCGCGCTCGACCAGATAGGGCACCGCGTCCAGCCTCAGGCCATCGATGCCGAGGTCGAGCCAGAAGCGCATCACGCCCAGCACCGCGCGGACGACATGCGGGTTGTCGAAGTTGAGGTCCGGCTGGTGGGAATAGAAGCGGTGCCAGAAATAGGCGCCCGCCACCGGGTCCCAGGTCCAGTTCGACCGCTCGGTGTCGATGAAGATGATGCGGGTGCCGGAGTAGCGGCGATCGTCGTCCGACCAGACGTAGAAGTCGCGGTGGACCGAGCCCGGCCGGGCGCGCCGCGCCCGCTCGAACCAGGGATGCCGGTCGGAGGTGTGGTTGATCACGAGCTCGGTGATGACGCGCAGGCCGCGGGCGTGGGCGGCCGCGATGAACCGCTTCACGTCGGCCATCGTGCCGTAGTCCGGGTGGACGGCGCGGTAGTCCGCGATGTCATAGCCGTCGTCGAGCCTGGGCGACGGATAGAACGGCAGCAGCCAGATGGTGTTGGCGCCGAGCTCGGCGATGTAGTCGAGGCGCGAGATCAGCCCCGGGAAGTCGCCGATGCCGTCGTCGTTGGCGTCGAAGAACGACTTCACGTGGAGCTGGTAGATGATCGCGTCCTTGTACCAGAGCGGATCGGATTCGATCGCCGGGGCGCGGGTGAGAAGGGGAGCGTTCATCGCAACGTCCTTTCGGGCGGCGCGAGGCGCCAGATCGCGAACGGCAGGTCGGCCGGATCGAGCCGCAGGCGGCGCTGCTTGCCGGTCCAGACGGCACTGCCGCCGCGCAGGAGGTCCTCGGCGAGCAGCGCGCCGTGATCCGGCAGCCCCCATTCCCACAGCGGCGCCTCGAAGTCGCATTCCACGACCGCATGCGGGTCGAGGTTGACCGCGACCAGGATCATGTCGGCGCCGGGCTCGGCGCGCTTGCCGTACAGCAGGACGCGCGGGTCGTAGGCCGCGTAGAACGCCAGGTTGCGATGGTCCTGCAGGGCGGGGTTGGCCCGCCGGATGCGGTTGAGCAGCGCGATCTCGTCGACGATGTCGCCCGGCGCCCGCGGCGGGCGCACGCGAATCTCGTATTTCTCGGAATCGAGATATTCCTCGCGCCCGGGCAGCGGCGCCGCCTCGCACAGCTCGAAGCCGGAATAGACGCCCCACAGGCCCGACAGGGTCGCGGCGAGCGCGGCGCGTATCAGGAAGCCGGCGCGGCCGGAGGTCTGCAGGAAGACCGGATTGATGTCCGGCGTATTGACGAAGAAGTGCGGGCGGAAGAATTCGCGCGCGTCCGTCGTCGTCAGCTCGGTCAGGTACTCCGTCAGCTCCTGCTTGGTGTTGCGCCAGGTGAAGTAGGTGTAGGACTGCGAGAAGCCGAGCTTCGCCAGCCTCGCCATCATCTTCGGCCGGGTGAACGCCTCCGACAGGAAGAGCGCGTCCGGGTGGCGGGCCCGCACCTCGGCGATCAGCCATTCCCAGAACGGCAGTGGCTTGGTGTGCGGGTTGTCGACGCGGAAGCAGCGGATGCCTTCCGCGGCCCAGAACAGCACGACGTCGCGCAGTGCCAGCCACAGGGAGGGGACGGCGCCCGCCGCGTAGAAGTCGACGTTGACGATGTCCTCGTACTTCTTGGGCGGGTTCTCGGCGTAGCGCAGCGATCCGTCGGGTCGCCAGCGGAACCAGTCCGGATGCTGGCGCAGCCAGGGGTGGTCGGGCGAGCACTGGATGGCGAAGTCGAGCGCGATCTCCAGCCCGTGCGCGGACGCGGCGTCGCGCAGGCGCCGGAAGTCGTCGAGGGTGCCCAGTTCGGGATGGAGCGCGTCATGGCCGCCCTCGGCGGCGCCGATGGCATAGGGGCTGCCGGCGTCGTCCTGCCCGGCCGTGAGGCTGTTGTTGCGGCCCTTGCGGTTGACCCGGCCGATCGGATGGATCGGCGGGAAGTAGAGCGTGTCGAAACCCATGGCCCGGATGGCGGGCAGCCGGCCGATGACGTCCGCGAATGTGCCGTGCCGCGCCGGGTCCGACGTGACGGAGCGCGGGAACAGCTCGTACCACGCGGCGAAGGCGGCGTGCGGGCGGTCCGCCTCGATCGCCAGCGGCGGGTCGTGGCGGACCCGGAAGGGCCGGTCGTCCGCCGCGGCCATGACCGCGGCCGTGGCGTCGTCCAGCAGGAGGTCGATCGTGCCCGCTCCGCCAGTGTCCGGCAGTGCGGCCGCGAGGCGGGCGAGCGGCGCGTGGTGCGGCGCGTCCGCGGGGGTCCGCGCCAGGGCTTCCGCGACGAGATGGCATCCCTCCAGCGCCTCCAGGGAGAGATCGCGCCTGGCGGCGCGCTTGGCGGTCAGCTCGTGATGCAGGCTGGCGTAGCGGTCGGCCCAGGCCTCGACGGTGAATACGTGGCGACCGAGGCGATCGACGGGGAAGGCGCCGCGCCACCGGTCGTTGCCCATGTGGCGCATCGGCGCGCCGCGCCACTCGGCCTCGTCGGCCGGGCGCCAGAGGATTTCGGCCGCGATCTTCTCATGGCCGTCGATCCAGATGTCCGCCTCGACGACGACCTGCTCGCCGGCGATGCGCTTGGCGGGGAAGCGGCCGCCATCGACCGACGGTGTGACGTGTTCGATCAGGATGCGCGGCGCGGCCGCCGCCGCCAGGGCCGTCGCGTTCCCGTCGGGCAGCGTCGAGCGGACGGGGTCGGTGCGCTCGGCCACCAGCAGCCGGATCTCGCCGGGCGCGAGATCGGGGGCGGTGCTGCGATCCTCTTCGAAGGGCACGGGGCGGCCGAATGCGGCGCCCGCGGCGGGAGGCAGGCCCTCGAGGAACGCCTTCGCATCGCGTGCCCGCGACCGATCGGGGTTCGCGAGAACGACCAGTACACGGCCTGCGGCGCGGATGTCGCCCGCATCTGCGCGGACCAGCACCGTGGGACCGTGTGCCGAGGCGGCCACCGGCCGCAGCTCGCCATGGAAGCCTGCCGCGGCGATGCGACCGACCAGCGCATTCGCCTCGCGGATGTCGGCCGCGCCGTCGTCGGCGCCGCCGCTGAACGCCGAGCCATCGTTCGCCGCGCCGGGCAACAGCATGAACAGGCCGTCCCCGGTCGCCGCCGCGATGCGCAGCATGCCGCCGGATGCGGGTGTGCCGTCCGCCGGACCGGCGACCGAGATGACGGGCGCCACCATCCGCAGTGCCTCGTGCTCCTCGGCGAACCAGCCGGCGCGGCCGTCCCACCACGCGGTGGACGCGAACACCGCGTCGAAGCCGGCTCCGGCCAATGCCCGCATCGCCTCACGCGACAGGCCGGGTGTCCAGGCGAGGAAGAGGCAGTCCCGCGACTGGAGCCGCGTCGCGGCCATGAGGTGCGCCCAGTCGGCGGCCGTCCGGCGGTCTGGCGCCAGGCAACGGAATCCGACGACGCCCGCGCGCGACAGCGACGCCAGGGCGCCCGCCTCGGCGGTCGCGGCGTCAACGTCCACCAATATCGCCACGGCGCTTTCGTGGTTCTTCAGGGCGGCAACGAGCACCGCGCCATCGCCAGGAAGGCAGACATGCGTGAAGCCGAGCGCGGCCGCCTCACGCAGGCGGGTATCCACACGATCCGGCGACAAGCCCCCCGGGGGACCAATATGGCATATGCCCCGCGGGAACCCCGGGGGCCTTTCGCAACCAGCCATCGCGCTACCAACCCCCCGGTCGCGATATGGTTCCCCCGTTCGGTCCAACGCGGCACGCGGGCGGGAAAGGCTGGCCGTCGCGGCCGGCGTGGCCCATCTTCCGCCGCGCGATTACCGACGGGGGTGCAGGCATGAGGGTCGCCGTGATGGGCGCGGGTGCGGTCGGCTGCTACTACGGCGCGATGCTGGCGCGCGCGGGTCACGCCGTGACGCTCGTCGGCCGACCGGCGCTGGTCGAGCGCGTCGAGGCGGCGGGGCTGCACCTGGAGATGGCGGGGTTCGATGGCCCGGTCGCCGTTCGCGCCGCGACGACGCCGGCGGCCGTGGCCGATGCCGAGGTGGTGCTGTTCTGCGTCAAGTCGACCGACACCGAGACGGCGGGGGCGGCGCTACGCCCCCATCTGGCGCCCGGCGCCACCGTCTTCTCCTTCCAGAATGGCGTCGACAACGCGGCGCGCCTGGAAGCCGTCCTCGGACGGCCGGTGGTGCCCGTCGCCGTCTATGTCGCGGCGGGCATGGCCGGGCCGGGCCATGTGAAGCACTACGGTCGCGGCGACATCGTCATCGGCGCTTCCGAGCGCAGTGCGGCGATCGCCGCGGAGTTCACCGCCGCCGGCTTCGCGACCACCGTCTCGGATCGGGTCGCCGCCGTGCTTTGGGGCAAGCTCGTCACCAACTGCGCCCACAACGCGCTGTCCGCGGTCGCCCAGGTGCCCTACGGCCACATGGTCCAGCTCCCCGAAGTCCGCGCGGTGATGTCGGACGTGATCGACGAGTGCCTGGCCGTGGCGCGGGCGCTCGGCATCGCGCTGGATGCCGGGACCAAGGAGATGGTGCTGGACGTCGCCCGCACGATGCCGGGGCAGTATTCCTCGACCGCTCAGGACCTGGCGCGCGGCAAGCCGACCGAGATCGACCACCTGAACGGCTATGTCGTGCGCCGCGCGGCCGAGCTCGGCATCCCGACGCCGGTCAACCGCACCCTGCTCGCGATCGTGAAGCTCCAGGAATCGAAGCGGGCCTGACGCCTTTCAGCCTGTTGGGAACGAGACCTCCGCCTCGCCCAGGCCCGCGAAACGCACGCGGCAGGTGTCGCCGGGCTCGACGTAGCGCAGGCCGGTGTAGGAGCCGCAGGTGACGAACTGGCCGGCCTTCACGCCGGTCGTGCCGCGCAGCATCTCGACCAGTGCAACCGCGACGCCGACCGGGCCGTCGCCGGGATGGCCGCCCTCCTGCGTCAGGACCGGGCGGTCGTTGACCAGCAGCTCGACCTTGATGGTGCCGAAGTCGAGATGGCCCCAGGATTTGACGATCGGCCCGTGGACGAAGCCGACATTGCTGACGCAGTCCGCGATCTTCTCCGGCAGGCCGGCCGCCTTGTCGTCGGCCCAGCGGCTGCCGCAGACCTCGATGGCGGCGCACGCCTCCAGCGCGCCGACGACCTCGGCTTCCGTATAGGGTGTCGCGCGCGGCGGCAGGTCGCGTGTGAAGCGGAAGGCGACCTCGCCCTCGACGCCGAGCTGCGGGATCGAGGCGGCGGGGAAGCTGCCGGGCGTCGGCCCGACCTGGGGTGCGAAGATCGGTGCGCGCACGCCCTCGCGCACCACCGGTGCCGCCGCCGGCGCATTGGCCTTGTAGGCGCCGATCGGGGTCGCCAGCAGGGCGGTCACCGCGTCCTGGATCGCGTGCCCCTCGGCGACGCTCATCGGCCGCTGCCCCTCGGGCAGGCGGTCGATGCGCTTGTTGGCCCGGCGGGCGTCGGCGATCTTCGCGGCGGCGTCGGCGATCTGCTTCGTATCCATCGTCGTCATCCCTCTCAGAACGCCTTGACCGCACCCGGCCGATGCCTGTTCTGCGGCACGAAGCCCGAGCGCTCGGCGGTGCGCGGGGCGCGGACCCAGACCTCGCGGTTGGGGTGCAGGCCGCCGCCGCGGGTGGCGGGCACCGCGGTGTGGCGGGCGCGGTGGAGAAGGCGGGTGTCGGCGATGCCGCAATTCGGGTGGATGCCGCCGTTGGCGGCCACCGCCTTGTCCCAGGCGGCCTTGCGCGCCGCCGCCGTCGCCGGATCCTGCAGTGCGGTGCAGTTGAGCTCGCTGGTGTTGAGGTCGACGACGATCTCGTCACCGTCCTCGATGAAGGCGATCGGGCCGCCCAATGCCGCCTCCGGGCCGACATGGCCGATGACGAGGCCGACCGAGCCGCCGGAGAAGCGGGCGTCGGTCATCAGCGCCACGACGATGCCGCGCTCGCGGCAGAGCGTGGTGATGCGCGAGGTCGGGTCCAGCATCTCGGGCATGCCCGGTGCCCCGCTCGGCCCCTCGTAGCGCACGATGATCATGTCGTTGTTGCGGAAGGTCTCCGGCGTCTTGTCGAGCGCCGTCAGCAGGCCCTGCTCGCCCTCGAAGACGCGCGCGCGGCCGCGGAAGACGTTGTTGTCGAGCCCGCCCTCGATGCCGGCCAGCTTCAGGATCGCCGAGAAGTCGGGCGACAGGTTGCCGCCCAGCACGCGCAGCCCGCCGGTCGGCTTGTAGGGCTTGGCCACGGGATGGACGACCTTGCCGTCGGCCGGCCTGGCGCCCAGCCGCGCGACCTGGCCTGCCAGCGTCTCGCCGGTGCAGGTCATGACCTCGCCGTTGAGCAGCCCCGCCTCCAGCAGCTCGCGCACGATCACCTGCACGCCGCCGACCGCGTCGATGTCGACCATGGAGTACTTGCCGTAGGGCCGGGCGTCGGTGATGACCGGCACGACGTTCTGCGAGAGGTGGTTGAACTCCTCCGGCGTCATGACTTCCTTCCAGAAGTCGCCGTAGCCGGCGGCGCGCGCGATCTCGGGCGCGTGCAGCGTGACGTTGGTCGAGCCGCCGATCGCCATGGCGACGATGACGGCGTTGCGCAGGGAATCGCGCACCACGATGTCGCGCGGCCGGAGGCCCGTCTCCATCATGCGGGCGAGGTGGTCGACCAGCTCGGCCGGGAATTCGTTGACCCGCCTGGGATCGTCGGAAGCCGGCGCCACCATGTGCAGCGGCTGCATGCCGACCGTGCCGATGAAGGTCTGCATCGTGTTGTAGGTGAACATGCCGCCGCAGCTGCCGATGCCGGGGCAGGCATGGCAGGCGATGTGGTGGCGATGGGCGGCGTCCGGATGGCCCGCGACCTGGTAGGCGCTGACGATGTCGAGCGCCTCGCCCGTCTCGGGGTCGCGGCCGGGATGGATCGGGCCGTCCGACATGATGATCGAGGGCTGGTTGTGCTCCAGCAGGGCGGCCAGCGTGCCGACCGGCGGCTTGTCGCAGGCGACGACCGCGATGGTGCCGGCCAGGCCCGTCGCCTCCAGGTGCTCGCAGAGCGCATCGTGCGTCACCTCGCGGCCGATCAGCGAGTAGCGCATCTCCCGCGTGCCGTTGCGGATGCCGTCCGACGTGGCGATCGTGTACTCGGGCTGCACGAGGCGCAGCTTCAGCTGGTCGTTGCCCCTGCCGATGCGCGCCTTCAGCCGCTCGTGGATGGCATCGACCTTGGCCATGACGCCGAGATAACACTGGCTGTCGCCCTTGGTGCCGACGACGCCGACCGACGGCTCGTGAATGAGGTCGGGGTCGGTGCCGAGTACGCGCGCGAGTCCGATCGTCTGGGTCGAGCGACCCGGGTGGCGGTCGATGAGGACGATTCCGGTGCGGTCGGGCGTGGGGCTGGTCACGGGCGGTTCCTCGGGGGTGCTTTCGGCAGGAGCGGGGAGCGCCGGAGGGCTGCCACCCGCGAGCCGGCCTTATCGCGGTATCCTCGGGCGGATGCAAGCCGGCGCGGGTTTGCCGTCGGCCGCACAATTGACTCGCCTCGGCCACCGATCACATTAGTAGCCCGTAACAGTCGCCTCGGGGGGAGGCGGCGCCGCGAGCACGATGGAACGCATCGGCGGACGACGCATCGCATACGGCCTCGTCGGGATCATCGCGATCGCGCTGATGGTGGTCGCCAGCATCCATGTCGCGCGCGAGCAGGTGCTGGACCGGTACCGCGTGCGCGCCGATCGGCTGGCTGCCGATATCCTGCAGCGCGCAGAAGCGACCAGGACCAACCTCCACAAGGTCTTTGCCGCCCTCGACGCGGTGAGCGCGATGCCGTGCTCCGAGGGGGGCGTCACGTTGATGCGCAGGATCGCGATCGATCTGCGGCTCGCCGGTGCCGGGTATGCCGACAGCGGCCGGCTGCGCTGCTCGTCGTGGGGGGTACACGACGAGGGCCTGGACCTCGGTCCGCGCGACTATCGCAGCGCGGAGGAAATCGATGTCCGCATCGGCCGCGAGCTGCCGATCGCCCCGGGCACCAAGCTGCTCATCGTCACCAATCCGAAGGGCTGGACGGCGCTGGTCAATGCGGGTTCGGCGATCGCAATCGCCGAGGACGATCCGACGCTGACGCTGGCGGTGATCGCCCGCTCCAGCGGGCGAACGCTGGTCGCCCGCGGCGATCCCGATCCCGACTGGCCGGCCGAGGTCGCGCGTTCCGACCATGATGCAGAGATCCACGTCAGATCCGATCGCGTGGTGGCGTGGCGGCGGAGCGCCAAGCTGGACTTCGCCGCCTATGCGGCGGTTCCGACGGCCGAGGTGTCGCGCGAGGCGAACAGGCTGGCGCTGCTGCTGACCCCGATCGGGCTCGTGGCCGGGTGCGCCGTGGCACTCGCCGGCTTTTCCATAGCGCAACGCAACACCTCGATGCAGGCGCTCCTGCGGGCGGGCCTGCGGCGGAACGAGGTCATGGTGCACTACCAGCCGATTGTCGATCTCGCGACGGGCGGGTGGGTCGGTGCCGAAGCCCTGCTGCGCTGGCGGCGCCCGGGTGGGGAATGGGTCGCGCCGTCGATCTTCGTCCCCATCGCCGAGAAGTACGAACTGATGCAGCAGCTGACGATGCGGGCGATGAAGGTGGCGATCGCCGACATGGCGCCTACCTTGCGCCAACGGCCGGGCTATTTCGTCAGCCTGAACATGACCGCGTCCGACCTCCGCGATCCCGCGATCCGCGAGACGCTGGATGCGCTGGTCGCCGGTCATGGGGTGCAGCCCTCGAGCATCCACATCGAGCTGACCGAGCGGGAGATCCTCGATGCCGACGACGCGCGCCGCGCTATCGCCGACATTCGCGAGGCCGGCTATCGGGTCGCCGTCGACGACTTCGGGGTGGGGTATTCCAATCTCTCGTACCTGGAATCGCTTCAGCTCGACTACCTGAAGATCGACCGCGTGTTCCTGCACGGCGCCGACGGGAGCGAGACGCGCAAGCAGACCATCTCGCACATCATCGAGATGGCGCAGGAGCGCGGCATCAAGGTGATTGCGGAAGGCATCGAGACGACGGCCCAGCTGGAGTTCCTGCGGGCGCGCCGCGTCGACCTGGGCCAGGGCTGGCTCTTCTCGGACGCGCTGCCCATCGAGGATCTGGAGCGACGCCAACTGGCGCAGGAAAGCGGGAAGCGCGGATAGGGTCTTGCGGCGGTACCCTACGCGCGCCAGCCGATCGCCGGCGCGACCTTGTCGGCCATCAGTTCCAGCGAGCGGAGCGTGAATTCGTGCGGCGGGTCGATCGAGTGGACCTGGACGGCGAGATCGGTGGCGCGGGCGAGCGTGGCGTCGGCCTGGAGGGTGTCGACGACCATCTCGGGCGTGCCCCAGTGGACGTCGGACGCGGCGATCAGGTCTTCGACCGTCTCGCCGGCGACCGTGCGGCCGATCTCCAGCAGGCGGTTGCGGTGGAGCGTGTAGCCGGCGATGGCGAGCGCGCGCGCCCGGTCGAGGTCGTCGGCGACGAAGACGCTGCGGCTGGCGAGGATGCGGGGGCTGCGGCCCTGCGGGAGTGCCGCCAGGTAGGCGTCGATCATCGGCTCCTGGATCTCGGCCAGGGTCAGGTGCGGCGCGTCGGCGGGGCGGGGCTGGGTGCGTGACAGCAGCAGGCCGTCGCCGTCGGTGCCGGCGCGGCGGGCACCCTCGACGGTGAAGGTCGCCTGCCACATGCGCTCCGCCAGCGAGGGGGCCTGCGGGTAGAGGCGGTCGCCGCCCGGCAGCTCCAGGCCGGTCCAGGCGTCCAGCATGAGGCGGCGGTGGCGGACCATGAGCGGCCCGCGCTCGGCGCTGTCGAGGCCGAAGGCGGCGAAGGCCGAGTGATTGCCGCCGGGGCCGATGCCGACCTCGAGCCGGCCGCCGCACATGAGGTCGAGGACGGCCGCATCCTCGGCGACGCGGATCGGCAGCTCCAGCGGCAGGGTGACGATGCCGGTGCCGAGCCGGATCGCCGAGGTGCGCGCGGCCGCCTGCGCCAGGAACACGAAGGGCGCGGGCAGGCCGCCCTCGTCCTCGTGGAAATGGTGCTGCGCGATCCAGGCGGAAGCGTAGCCGCAGCTCTCCGCGTGGCGGATCTGCTCGACCGCCAGCCGGTAGCGTTCGGCGGGCGTGGCACGGTCGAGGACACGGGTGAAGAAGCCGAGCCGGCGGGGAGGGGAGGACGTCATGGGCGGGCGACGGCATACAGCCGTCCGCCCGCAGCCGGAAGCCCCTTCCGGGGCCGCCGGCGGCGCTCACCGCCTCAGGCGGTGCCGGTGACGCAGAGGAAGCTGGTGACGTGCAGCGGGCAGTCACCGGTGTTGCGGAAGGAGTGCGGCCGGCCCGGCGGCAGCCAGATGCAGTTCGAGGAATCGATCGAATACTGCCATTCGTACTCGCCCTCGGGCAGGCCGACATGGACGACCGCATAGCCGCCGGAGACGATGTAGATCGACTCCCGGTCGTCGAAGCGCAAGGTCGGCGAGCGTTCGTCGGCCGCGACCTGGAACCGCCGGCAGGAGAGGCGCGACATATCGGCGCGGTCGTCGCCGACCAGGAAGTCGCCAGTCTTCGGCAGGGGCGAGCCCTTGGGCGGCCTGGCGGCGAGGTCGGCGCTGATCAGGATGTGCTCCAGCACGTCCTCGCCCGAATTCACCACCTGGTGGCGGATGCCCGAGGGTATCGCCACGGCCGAGCCCGGCTGCACGTCCACGAACTGGTTGCCGAGCAGGACCTTGCCGCGGCCGCGGCGGAAATAGATGACCTCCTCGGAATCGTCCTCGGCATGCACCGGGGAATGACCGGTCGCGAAATAGGTCGAGTGCTCGACCGCCAGCACCGAGCTCTGCAGCAGCTCGGCGCGCTTGAAGACGGTCCGGCACAGGCGATGGTTCTCGTTGGTCATCGGCTGGGTCGGGATGGTCGCGAGCCGCATGCGCGTTCCCATGGCGGATCCTTTCTCTGGCAGGTGGTCAGGCGTCGGGTGCGGTGATCATGGCCGCGATCGCGGCACTCGTCTCGATGCGCGCGAAGTAGCGGCCGAGGCTGCCCATGGCGGCCGCGTGGAAGGCGGGGTCCCAGGCGGCGCAGGCGTCCTCGGCGACGAACACGCGGTATCCGAGCTCGGCCGCGTTGCGCGCCGTCGATTCGACGCAGGCGTCCGAGTAGACGCCGGCGACCACGACCGTCCGCGTGCCGTGGCGGGCGAGCCGCCCGGCGAGATCGGTGGTGGCGAAGGTGTCCATCGACATCTTGGTCAGCACCGTGTCGCCCGGCGCGACGGCGAGGCCGCCGATGACGTCGGTCGCGGGATCGCTGCGCGGCAGGATCACCGAGCTGCCGGTCGCCGCGCGCCGCTGCGCGTCGCGCCAGCGGATCGAGGCGGTCGGCACGTCGCTGCCGTCGCCGGCGGCGCTGGCGAAGGCGGTCAGGAACACCGGCTGGCGCGCGGCGTGGAAGGCCGCCAGGAGGTGGTTCACCGCCGGCACCACGCAGGCCGCCATCCGCTCCACGAGATGGCGGGTGAAGCCGGGCCGGCCGGTCTCCAGCGCGCGGGCGAGCCCGAAGCGCGGGTCGACGCCGCAGGGCTGCAGGTCGATCACGACGAGGGCGGCCGGCAGCTCGAAGGGGAAGTCGATCGACGGGAAGTTGGTCGTCATGCCGCTGCCTCGCGCCGGTGGAGCGAGCCGAGATAGAGGGCGACCACCCGGTCGTCCGCCAGCAGCTCGGCCGCTGTGCCCGTATAGGCGTTGGCGCCGCGGTCGAGGACGTAGCCGCGGTCGCAGATCTCCAGGCACTGGCGGGCGTTCTGCTCGACGATGATGATGGTGACGCCGGTGCGGTTGATCCGGCGCACCAGCGCGAACAGCTCGTCCTGGCGGGCCGGCGACAGGCCAGCCGAGGGCTCGTCCAACAGCAGCACGGCGGGCCGCATCATCAGGGCGCGCGCGATGGCGACCAGCTTGCGCTCGCCGCCCGACAGGTCGTCGGCGCGCCTGCCCAGCAACGGGCGCAGCGTTGGGAACTGCTCCAGCATGGCGTTGCGCCGCTCCGCCCACTCGGCCGGGCGCTGGTAGAGGCCCATGCGGAGGTTCTCCTCCACCGAGAGCGCGGCGAAGACGTTGTCGACCTGCGGAACGTAGCCGATGCCCTGCCCGACCAGCCGGTGCGCGGGCACGCCGGCGATCGAGGTGCCGTCGAGCAGTATCTCGCCCGCCCGCACCTCGGCCATGCCGAAGACGGTCTTTAGCAGCGTCGACTTGCCCGCGCCGTTCGGGCCGAACACGCCGACCAGCTCGCCCGGTGCCGCGGTCAGGCTGCATCCCGTCAGGATGTCGATG